>NZ_JBEZDS010000005.1:0-339227 GCF_040648435.1 Dactylosporangium sp. NPDC049140
CGCAACGACCGCCCCACGAACAAGAACGTCGCGACACCCACGATCACCGTCAACAACGGCAACCCGACCGCAAGAGCGCCGACCGCGGCCTCGGTACCGTCGTCGATCTCGTCGATGGACTGCCCGACGAGCACGGTGCGCGGCCCGGCATCGGTCGCGACGCCGAGCGCGGTGATCCGGAAGTACTCGTCGTGGGCCACGGCCAGCCGCCGCTGCTCCCGGCGCGTCTGACCGGCGGCCGGGCGCAGCGACGAGATCGGCTGGGCGCCCATGATCAGCGCGGAGGCGCGCAGCACCCGGCCGTCGGGGCCGAGGACCTGCACGACGGTACGGTCGCGCAGCGAAGGCCGCATCACCGCCGCGAGCGCCGCCTCGTCGTCGAGCTCCCCGGCCACCTGGGCCGCGCGGTCGCCGGTGTCCTGGTCGACGTTGCCGGTGAGGATGACCCGGGCGGCGACCACGAACGCGACCCCGGTGAACACGGACGCGACCGCGACGACGGCGGACGCGGCGAGCGCCGAGCGCATACGCACCCCGAGCCGCTGCCGAATCCGCCCCGCAAACCCAGACACGCCCCGACGCTACCTCGTGTTCGAAGCCCTCAGCTCAGCACCGCCGACGGCATCCGGCGCGGGGTGGCCGGCGGCGCGTCGTCCGGCCCCGGCACCCCGATGCGCATCCCGACGGCCGGGTTGCCGACCCCGCCGAGCAGCGACCGCAGCGCGTTGCGTACCCCGGCGACCTCCACGACCTCGCTGATCGGCGACGCGGCCAGCCCCCGCGCGGTGAGCGTGAGCCACACGTCGGAGAGCGCCTCGCCGGCCGCCAGCCAGTCGCGGGGCTCGTCGCCGTCGGTGACGAACAGCGCGTACACGGTGCCGCGGTCGCTCCCGCCCCCGGCCGCCAGCCCCGCCTTGATCGCGAAGTCCCGCGGCGCGACGGTCCGCCGCGCGGTCGCCACGACGCTCTCGGTCGTCACCCCGTCCCCGTGGGCCCGGTTCGTCCAGGCCCGCAGGTCGGCGCGGAACCGCGGATCGTCCCGCTCCACCTCGGCCGCGTGGGCGACGGCGCCCGCAAACGCGGTGACCTGATCCTCCCGGACAACCTGCAGGTGTACCCCATGCCGCCCCGCCACCGCCCGCAGCTCGTCCAGCACCGCCTCGGCGGGGCGCTCGTCGCCGAACGGCCGCCGGTCGGTGTGCCGCCGCTCGATCGCCGCCGCCACGTCGGCATCGCTGAGCCGGCCGGGCTCGACCGCCGCACCCACCTCGGCGTCGCCGGGCCGGTCGGGCGCGGTCGCCGCCGCCACCTGGGCGTCGCCGACACGGTCGGGCCCGGTCGCCGCGGCCACCTCGGTGTCGCCGGGCCGGGCGGCGCCGCCGCCGGTGGCGCCCCGACCGTCCCGGGCCGGGCGCTCGCCCCCGCGTCCGAACCGGGCCACGAGATCGGGCCGGTCGGCGTCCGGGAGCCGGTCGACGTCGGCCTCGAACCCGGCCGCGTGCAGCGCGGCGACCGCATGGTGCAGCGCGGCGCCGCAGCTGAGCAGGAGCAGCCGCCCGTCCGGGTCGAGCCCGGTGAGCTGCCGCGACCGGTCGGCCCACAGCTCGGCGTGGTCGCCGGCGAGCCGCCAGCGCCACGGCTGGCTGTTGAGGATCGACGGGGCCCGCAGCGCCGCGACGGACGCCTCGGCCACCAGGTCGATCTCGGCCCGAAGGTTGCGGTTCATGGCGTTCTCCTCTGGCGGCGGTACCGGTGTCACCTCCACGGTCGCTCCGCCCCGCCCCCGCCGGCAGGGCCGAAAGTCACTGATTCCCCGGGACCCGGCCGACCAGCTCGAAGCCGTTGACCAGGTCGCACTCGATCCCGATGACGCAGTTCACGGGCTCGTCGACCCAGGGCTGCAGCGCCGCCTCGTACCGCCGCAGCCGCTCCTCGTCCAGCACCAGTCGCGCCGTCCCGGTCACCACGACGCTCCACCCGGCGTGCGTCCCGGCGTCGATCTCGTCGGCCTCGTACGCGACCACCAGCGCCCCGTGCGCCGTCGCCGCCGACGCCAGCCCGCCGCCGAGGCTGCTGCGGATCACGATCGTCTCCCCGTCGAGCAGGTGGTTGACCGGCCGGATCGCCGGCAGCGCCCGGTCGGTGAACACGACCCGCCCCACGGCCACGGACCCGAGCAGTTCAAGACACCGCCGCCGCCCCAACGAGCGCATCGTCCCCATCGCCATCACCACCCTCCAGCGTCACGATCGAGTCCACGTGGTCACGGGCGTCCGCCCGGTGCGTGATCAGCAGCACCGTCCGCCCGCGCGTGGCGTCCATCAGGTCCTTCAGCAGCGCGACCGCGTTCTCCTCGTCGAGGTGCTCGGTCGGCTCGTCGAGCACGAGCACGGGAAAGTCCGCGAGCAGCACCCGCGCGAGCGCGATCCGCCGCCGCTGCCCGCCCGACACCGCGACGCCGTGCTCCCCGACCGCGGTCCCGAGCCCGTCGGGCAGCCCGCGCACCCATGCCCCGAGCCGAGCCCGCTCCAGCGCCGCCGCGAGCTCGTCCGCGGTGGCGTCGGGCTTGCCGATGCGCAGGTTCGCCTCGATGGTGCTGTCGAACAGGTACGCGTCGTCACCGAGGTACCCGATGACCCGCCGCACCTCGTCCCCGCGCACCGAGCGCAGATCGACCCCGCCGACCGTGATCCGCCCCGCGCACGGATCGAGCCACCGCACGAGCAGCGCCGCGATCGTCGACTTCCCGGCCCCGCTGGGCCCGACCAGCGCGACCCGCGCCCCGGGCTCGAGCACGAACGAGACGTCCCGCACGACCGCCCGCCCCGGCACCCACCCGGCCGCGACCCCCTCGACCCGCACGACCGGCCCGGCCCCGCCGGCTCCGGCATGCCGAACGCCCGGCTCCGCGGGTTCGGGCGCCACACCCACTGGGTCGGGCGCCGGGTCCGGCGTAGCGGCCACCTCGGCGAGCCGGCGCACGGCGGCCCGGGCGGCCGCCCAGTGCTGAGCCGCGAGCGGCACCGCGCCGACGATCTCGAATACCGCCAGCGGAGTCAGCACGACGACCGCGAGCAGCTCGCCGGCCAGCGTCCCGCCCCGGACCGCCAGCGCCCCCGCGGCCAGGGCCGCGAGCACCGCGAGCCCCGTGCAGAGCGCGGTCACCGCGGCCGAGACGCCCGTGGCCGCGCTCGACCGGCGGGCGGCGCCCAGCAGCTCCCGGTCGGTGCGGTCGAGGGCCGCGAGGGCGTCGCCGACCGCGCCGTACGCGATCAGGTCGGGCAACCCCTGCACGAGATCGACGGTCCCGGCCGCGAGCGCACCCCGCAACGGAGCCAGCCGCGCATCGGCCCGCCGGACAAGAGCGGCCTGCAGCAGCGGTACCGCCACCCCGGCAACCAGCACCCCCGCCCCCAGCGCCAGCCCCGCCGCGGGCAGCAGCGACCACACCACCAGCACGGACGCGAGCCCGGTGACCCCGGCGACGGCGATCGGCAGCGCGACGCGGACGACGAGGTCCACGACGGACTCGACGTCGTCGACGAGCCGGACCGCGAGGTCGCCCCGGCGGAACCCGGCCAGCCCCGCGGGCGCGAGCCGCTCGAGCCGCCGGAACACCCGGACCCGCAGCTCCCCCAGCACCCGCAGCGCCCCGTCATGCCCGGCGACGCGCTCGGCGTAGCGCAGCACACCCCGCCCGATCCCGAACGCCCGCACGGCGACGATCGCCACCATGAGGTGCAGCACCGGCGGATGCACGGCGGCCCGCGAGATGAGCCACGCCGACGTCGCCATGAGCCCGACCGCACACCCCGCGGCCGCCACCCCGGCCAGCAGCGCCAGGCCGAGCCGCCCCGCCGCCGGCCGCACCAGCCCGAGCCCGGTCCGCACCGTCCCGCTCACCGCCCCACCCCCGACCCCAGCCGCCCGCGTCCCGCCGGCCCCGCGGGAGCCGGGGTAAGCGCGAGCACGCGATCGGCGAGGGCCACGAGGGTCGGGCGGTGGGCGGCCATGATGACCGTGCGGCCGGCGGCGTGGGTGCGGATCGCGACCAGGAGTTCGGCCTCCGTGGCCGGGTCGAGGCCCGCCGTCGGCTCGTCCAGCAGGACCAGCGGCGCGTCGCGCAGGAAGACGCGGGCCAGGGCTATCCGCTGGCGCTGGCCCGCCGACAGGCCGGCGCCGTCGTCGCCCAGGGGGGTGTCGAAGCCGTCCGGCAGGGCGTCGATGAAGGACAGGGCGCCGGCCCGGGCGGCGGCGTCGCGCAGGGCCGCCTCGGTGGCGTCCGGGGCGCCCAGGCGGATGTTGTCGGCGATCGTTCCCGCGCCGAGCCAGGGGCGCTGCGGCAGCCAGGCCACCCGGCGGCGCCACGCGTCGAGGTCCAGCGTGGCGAGGTCGGCGCCGCCCACCGTCACGCGGCCCGACGCCGGGGTGGCGAAGCCCATCAGCACCGACAGCAGGGTCGACTTGCCGCAGCCGCTCGGGCCGGTCAGCGCCACCAGCTCGCCCGGCGCGACCGTGGCCGTGAACGGGGGCAGCGGCGGCCGGCCCGGGTAGGCGACCACCACGTCCGCGAACGCCACCGCGCCACCGGCACCGGCGGAACCGCCCGAAGCCGACCCCGGCAGCGGCGTCTCCAGGATGGCGAAGGCCTCCTCCGCCGCGGCCAGGCCCTCCGCGCTCGCGTGGTAGTTCGCGCCCACCTGGCGCAGCGGCACGTACGCCTCCGGGGCCAGGATCAGCACCAGCAGCGCCGTGGCGAGCGGGAGGGCGCCGTCGACCAGGCGCAGCCCGATGCCGACCGCGACCAGCGCCACCGACAGCGTCGACAGCAGCTCCAGCACCAGCGACGACAGCAGCGCCACGCGCAGGGTGCGCATGGTGACACGGCGCTGCCGGGCGCTGAGCGCGGCGATCACGGCGGCCTGGCGCCGGGCCCGGCCGAAGACACGCAGGGTCGGCAGGCCCGCCACGACGTCGAGGAAGTGGTGCGACAGGCGGGTCAGGAGCCGGAACTGGCGCCGGTTGGCCGCCTCGGTGTGCCGGCCGACGAGGGTCATGAAGAGCGGGATCAGCGGCAGCGTGAGCGCGACCGTGCCGGCCGCGACCAGGTCGGCCGGGGCGAGCCGGGCGAGCACGATCAGCGGGACCAGCGCGGCGAGGACGAGCTGCGGCAGGTACCGGGCGAAGTACGCGTCAAGCGCGTCGAGCCCCCGCGTGGCCAGGGTGGCGAGCCGGCCGCTCGCCGGGGCCGCGGCCGGGCCCAGCGCGGCGGCGTGGGCCAGCAGCCGGGACCGCAGCTCGCGCTTGACCGCGGCCGAGGCCCGGGTGGCGGCCGCCTGCTGGGCCCAGGCGACGGCGGCGCGCAGCGCGACCACCGCGGCCAGCCCGAGCAGGGTCCCGCGGATGGCGCGCACGTCCGCGCCCTGCAGGTAGACCCGCGTGATCGCGTCGGCGAGCAGGGTCGCCTGGGCGACGACGAGCCCGGCCAGGGCCACGCCCAGGGCGACCGACAGCGCCAGGAAGGCGCGCGTCGCCCGGGCGTAGCGCAGCAGCCGCGGGTCGAGTGCGCGCATCAGTGCCCGCCGGCCGGGATGTGCTCGACGCGCAGCCGGCGCCGGAACACCCAGTAGGTCCACGCCTGGTAGACCAGCACGATCGGGGTGCAGCCCGCCGCGACCCAGGTCATGACCTTCAGCGTGTAGGGCGTGGAGGCCGCGTTCGCCGTCGTGAGCGAGTCGCCGCCGGGCAGCGTCGTGGGCATCACGTCGGGGAAGAGCGTGACGAACAGCGCGGCGACCGCGAGCACGATCGTCGCGCCGGTGGCGATGAACGCCCAGCCCTCCCGGCGCGCCCGGGCCGCGAGCACGCCACCGGCCAGGGCCACCGCCGCGGCGCCGGACAGCGCCCAGCCCCAGGCGTCGCGGTGGGTCAGCTGGGTCCACAGCAGGAACCCGGCGGCGACGACGATCGTGGGCCCGGCGACCCGCACGGCCAGCCGTCCGGCCCGCTCGCGCATCTCGCCGTCGGTCTTCAGCGCCAGGAACACCGCGCCGTGCAGCAGGAACAGGGTGAGGGTGGTGAGCCCGCCGAGCAGGGCGTAGGGGTTGAGCAGGTTGAAGAAGCCCCCGACGTACTCGTGGTCGCGGCCGATCGGCACGCCGCGCACGATGTTGCCGAAGGCGACGCCCCACAGCACCGCGGGCACCAGGCTGCCGCCGACGATCGCGAGGTCCCACCAGAACTTCCACTGCTGACTGTCGGACTTCCCGCGGTACTCGAAGGCGAGGCCCCGCAGGATCAGCGCGACGAGGATGAGCAGCAGCGGCACGTAGAAGCCGGAGAAGAGCGTCGCGTACCACTCCGGGAACGCCGCGAACGTGGCCCCGCCGGCCACGATGAGCCACACCTCGTTGCCGTCCCAGACGGGGCCGATGGTGTTGATGAGCAGCCGGCGCTCGCGGTCGTCGCGGCCCAGCACGGGCAGCAGCAGGCCGACGCCGAAGTCGAAGCCCTCGAGCAGGAAGTACCCGGCCCAGAGCACGGCGATGAGGATGAACCAGACGGTGGTGAGCTCCATTTGCGGTGCCTCCCTTCAGTACGCGAATGCGAGCGGGCGGTCGGGGTCGTCCTCGTCGGTGGGTACGACATTTTCGGGCGCGCCCTGCTTGGCGTACCGCAGCATCAGCATCAGCTCGACGACGGCCAGCCCGCCGTACAGCAGCGTCAGCACGATGACCGAGAGCGCGGCCTGGCTCGTCGCCACCGACGGCGACACGCTCTCGGCCGTCCGGAACAGCCCGAAGACGGTCCAGGGCTGGCGGCCCACCTCGGTGAAGATCCAGCCGAACGAGTTGGCCAGCAGCGGCATCGCGACGGTGGACACCGCCGCGACCCACAGCCAGCGTCCGCCGGGCAGGCGCCCCTTGCGGGTGCTCCAGAGCGCCAGGAGCGCGACAGCCATCGCCAGGCCGCCGAAGCCGATCATCAGCCGGAACGACCAGTACGTGACCGGCACGTAGGGCACGTAGTCGCCCTCGCCGTACTCGGACCGGTACCGCTGCTGCAGGTCGTTGATGCCCTCCACCTCGCCCTGCGGGTCGGCCGTGGCCATGAACGACAGGAGCGACGGGATGCGCACGCTGTAGACCTCCTCGCGCCCGTCCAGCGAGCCGATCGTGAACACCGAGAAGGATGCGGGCCGGCTGGTGTCGTAGAGCGCCTCGGCGGCGGCCATCTTCATCGGCTGCTGCTCGGTCATGACCCGCGCCTGCAGGTCGCCGGTGATGAGCACGGCGAGACCGGAGACGAGCACGACCCAGGCGCCGAGCCGCAGCCCGGGGCGGAACACCTCGGCCTGGTGGCGGCGGCGCAGGTGCCAGGCGCTGACGGCCAGCAGCAGCGCACCGGCGGTGAGGAAGCACGCGGCGATGGTGTGCGGGAAGGTGACCAGGGCGGTGCTGTTGGTCAGCACGGCGCCGATGTCGGTGAGCTCGGCCCGGCCCCGGGCGGCGTTGATGGTGTACCCGACCGGGTGCTGCATCCACGAGTTGGCGGCCAGGATGAAGTACGCCGACAGCATCGTGCCGATCGCGGCGAGCCAGATGGTGGCCAGGTGCACCCGCCGGGGCAGCCGGTCCCAGCCGAAGATCCACAGCCCGAGGAACGTCGACTCCAGGAAGAACGCGAGCAGGCCCTCGATGGCCAGCGGCGCGCCGAAGACGTCGCCGACGAACCGCGAGTACGCGCTCCAGTTCATCCCGAACTGGAACTCCTGCACGATGCCGGTGACGACACCCATCGCGAAGTTGATCAGGAACAGCTTGCCCCAGAACTTCGTGGCGCGCAGGTACTGCTCCTTGCCCGTGCGCACCCACGCGGTCTGCAGCCCGGCGACGAGCGCCGAAAGGCCGATCGTGATCGGCACGAAGATGAAGTGGTACACGGTGGTGATCGCGAACTGCCACCGCGCCAGGTCGAGCGTGTCCATGCGGCGAGTCTCCGACCCCGGCCCGGCGGCCGAGCAGGGCCGAAGGTCACGTCCCGGGCGGGACTTCCGCGGGCCGCACGAGCCCGGTGCCGCCGTCGTAGCGGCGGTACACCAGGCAGCCCCGCCCCGTGCCGGCGTCGGTGAAGAACAGGAACGGCAGCCAGCCCTCGGCCATCCGCGCGGCCGCGGCCTCCGGGCTCAGCACCGGCGGGCGGCGCGGGTTGACCGTCGGCGGCGGGGTGCCGGGGCCCGCGGCCGGGTGCATGCTGCGCTGCCGGGTCAGCTGCAGCCCGGTGGGGCCGGCCCGGTGCACGAGCGCGTCCTCGCCGGTGGCGGCGTCGATGAACAGGAAAGCGTCGTAGTCCATGGCGGCCAGGTGCGCGGCGGCCTGGCAGAAGCTGCGGCGGTACAGCCGCGGGCTCTTGCTTCTCGTGATGGAGGGCCGCCCGGGGACGGCGAGCGGCCGGCGCTCCGGATCGGGCCAGGGCCACGGCTCCCACGCGGCGGACAGGCGGCGCACCTGCCGGTCCAGGCGGGCGGCCCCGGCGGCGATGGCCTCGGCCGGGTCGCGCCCGGCCACCTGGATGCGCGCGGGCGCCCCGAAGAGGCGGAGGTTGGCCTGGACCAGCATCGGCCCGCCGGGAACCGCGGCGCCGGTGAGCCGCACCCGCAGCGCCCCGCCGACCCGGTGCCGGACGGCGAGGGCCCCGAACAGCGCCTCGGCCGCGGTCCGCTCGTGCGGCCGCAACCCGCGCGTGATGACATCCATACTGTGCTGCCTTTCCTGGGGGAGCTCCGCTCCACCCAGGCCCCCTCCCACACGTCGGTCGCCGTCCGCGGCGAAGGGGCCGGGTTCGTTTTTGGCGCACGGCCTCCACGGACCGCACCACATCCACTACAAATCCACAGCGCCGCGACCGCGGGACAGGGCCGAAGGTCCCGAAGACGGGACCTTGTTCCCTGGCGCCGCGCCGGAATGCTGGTAGAAAGAACACATGATCCGGGTGTATCTGCTCGACGACCACGAGGTGGTCCGCTTCGGCCTGCGCGAGCTCCTCGAGCGCGAAGGCGACATCGAGGTCGTCGGCGAGTCCGGCTCGGCCGTCGAGGCCACGCACCGCATCCCGGCGCTGCGGCCGGACGTCGCCGTGCTCGACGGGCGCCTGCCCGACGGCAGCGGCATCGACGTGTGCCGCGACGTGCGCTCGATCGACGCGTCGATCAACGCGCTGATCCTGACGTCGTACGACGACGACGAGGCGCTGTTCGCGGCGATCATGGCGGGCGCGGCCGGGTACGTGCTCAAGCAGATCCACGGCACCGACCTGGTCGACGCGGTGCGCCGGGTCGCGGCCGGGCAGTCGCTGCTCGACCCCGCGGTGACCGCGCGCGTGCTCGAGCGGATCCGCAACGGGCCCGAGCAGCCCGACGAGTTCAAGCACCTCACCGAGCAGGAGCGCAAGATCCTGCTGCACGTCGCCGAGGGGCTGACCAACCGCGAGATCGCCGAGCGGATGTTCCTGGCCGAGAAGACGGTGAAGAACTACGTCTCCAGCCTGCTGGCCAAGCTGGGGCTGGAACGGCGGACGCAGGCGGCGGTGCTCGCGTCGCGGTTGCTACAAAAGAAGCCGTGAACTCGCCGCTGCCGCTGCCCGAACTGTCCCGCGTCGACCTCGACGCGCTGCTGCAGGAGCTGCTCGCCCGCGTCGGCGAGGTGATGACCAGCCGGGAGCGGCTGCGCGCGCTGCTCGACGCGGTCGTCGCCATCGGCTCCGACCTCGACCTGCACAGCACGCTGGAGCGCATCGTGCAGGCGGCGTGCCGGCTGGCCGACGCGCGGTACGGCGCGCTGGGCGTGATCGGCTCCGACCGCATGCTCGTCGAGTTCATCAACCACGGCGTCTCGGCCGAGGAGCGGGCGGCGATCGGCGACCTGCCCCGCGGCCACGGCGTGCTGGGGCTGCTGATCGACGAGCCGCGCCCGATCCGGCTCCTGGACATCACGCAGCACCCGCGCGCCTACGGGTTCCCCGCCAACCACCCGCCGATGCACAGCTTCCTGGGCGTGCCGGTGCGCATCCGCGACCAGGTGTTCGGCAACCTGTACCTGGCCGAGAAGCGCGGCGGCGAGCAGTTCACGCAGGACGACGAGGACCTGGTCGCGGCGCTGTCGGTGGCGGCCGGCGCGGCGATCGACAACGCCCGCCTCTACGCCCAGGCCGAGCGGCGCCAGCGGTGGCTCGCCGCGGCCGCGGAGATCACCTCGGTACTGCTGGGCGAGGTGCGCCAGACCGAGGCGCTCGAGCTCGTCGCGACCCGCGCCCGCGAGGTCGCCGGGGCGGAGCTGGCCATGGTGCTGCTCGCGGCCGAGGACCGGCTCGTCGTCGAGGTCGCGGTCGGCGGCCCGGCGGGCGCGGCCGGCTGGTCGATCCCGATCGCCGGCAGCGACTTCGCGGACGTGCTCGAGCACCGGCACGTGGCCGTCGTCACCGACCTCGGGGCCGCGGCCGGCTGGCCGATCCTGCTGCCGACCGGCACCGCGCTGCTCGTGCCGCTCGCCGTCGGCGGGGTGGCGCTCGGTGCGCTCGTGGTCGCGTTCGGCAAGGAGAGCGCGCCGATCACCGAGGGCCTGGAGCTGGCGATGGTGGAGACCTTCGCGGGCCAGGCCGCCCTCGCGCTGGAGCGCGCCCGGGCGCAGGACCAGCGGGAGATGCTCGCGGTCGTCGGCGACCGGGAGCGCATCGCCCGCGACCTGCACGACGTCGTCATCCAGCGGCTGTTCGCGGCCGGGATGCAGCTGCAGGGGGCGGCGTACCGCAGCTCCCAGGACGACGTCCGCGAGCGCATCGGCCGCGTCACCGATGACCTGGACACGACGATCCGGGAGATCCGCGGCGCCATCTTCGAGCTGCGCGGGGTGCCCGGCAACAGCCTGCGCAAGGCCCTGCGCGACCAGGTCGACGAGGCCGAGGACGCACTCGGGTTCCGCCCGGTGCTGCGCATCGACGGCCCGGTCGACACCGCGGTGCCCGACGCGCAGCGGACGGCGCTGCTGGCGGTACTGCGGGAGTCGCTGAGCAACATCGCCAAGCACGCCCGGGCCACGTCGGCGCGGGTGCTCGTCGCCGTGGGCGGCGGCTCGCTGGACCTGACCGTCGAGGACGACGGCGTCGGGCCGGCCGGCGGGTCCTCGGCCGGGCACGGGCTGCCGAACATGCGAGCGCGCGCCGCCGACCTGGGCGGGGAGTGCACGGTGGGGCCGGTGGAGACCAGGGGTACCCGGGTCATCTGGAAGGTGCCGGTCTGACCGGGCGGCACGGGCCCGAATGGGTCCGTGCCGCCCGGCGGTCAGGAGGCCGTCGGCGTGGGTACGGCCGTCGTCCGGGCCGTCGTCGGGGCCGGAGCCGGCGGCCGGTTGCGGTCGAAGCGGCCGTTGCCGGGCGCACCGGGACCGCGCGGGTCGCGGGGGTCGCCGCCCCGATAGTGCTCGTAGCGGTCGTGGCCCGGCCCGACGCGCTGCGGGCCGCCGTGGTGGCCGAAGACCACCGCGCCGACCGCCGTCACGCCCGCGCCCAGGCAGCAGCCGACCACCAGGGCCACGATCGCGATCAGCACGCCGTTGCGGCGCCCGCGGCCGCCGCGCCAGCCTCCGGGCCACCCGCCCCACGCCGGACGGCCGGGCGGAGGAGGAGGCGGCGGCGGGGGCGCCGGTGGCGGAGCCGGTGCTTCCACAGGCTCCACCGGTTCAGCAGGCTCCGCGGGCGGCGGAGGCTGCTTGGAGAGGTCGTCGTCGGTCATGCATCAAGCATCGATCCCCCGCCTAAGGAGTGCGCGCTCCCACACCTAAGAATTGCGTGAGAGAGTCGAGCTCTTAGGCAATTCTTAGGCCCGCCCCGCCGCCGCTCTCACCCGCGGTGGCCAGACTCGGGCCGTGGACGAGGGGGCGGGCTTGCGGATTCTGGTGGTCGACGACGACGCCGCCGTGCGGGACTCCCTCGCGCGGACGCTGCGCTTCGAGGGGTACCAGGTCGAGACCGCCGACAACGGGGCCGCGGCGATCCTGGCCGTGCGGGGCGCGGAGCCCGACGCCGTGGTGCTCGACGTGAGCATGCCGGTGATCGACGGCCTGGAGACCTGCCGGGAGCTGCGGGGCGAGGGGGTGCTCGTGCCGGTGCTCATGCTCACCGCCCGCGACAGCGTCGGGGACCGGGTCGCCGGGCTCGACGCGGGCGCCGACGACTACCTCGTGAAGCCGTTCGCGCTGCAGGAGTTGCTCGCGCGGCTGCGGGCACTGCTGCGCCGGGCCCAGCGCACCGCGGCCGCGCCGTCGGGCGAGCTGCGCTTCGCCGACCTGCGCCTGGACCCGCAGACCCGCGAGGTCTGGCGCGGCGAGCGGCCGATGCGGCTCACCCGCACCGAGTTCGCCATTCTCGAGGTGTTCCTCCGCCACCCCCGGCAGGTGCTGACCCGGGAGCTGCTCTTCGAGCACGTCTGGGGCTACGACTTCGGGGAGACGAGCAACAGCATTCACGTGTACCTCGGGTATCTGCGCCGCAAGCTGGAGGCCGACGGCGAGCAACGGCTGCTGCACACGGTGCGCGGGGTCGGGTTCGTGCTGCGGGAGGAGCCGCTGTGACCGCCTGGTGGCACCGCCGGACCCTGCGTGACCGGCTCTCCATCCTGGTCTCCGGGGCCGTCGCGGTCGCGGTGCTCACGGTGGCGGCGGTGGCGTTCGCGGCCGTGTTCGAGATCCAGCACCGGCAGCTGCAGACCCAGCTCACCACCGACGCGCAGGCGATCGCCGCCCAGCCCGACCAGTGGCGCGCCGGCGGGGCGCAGCTGCCCGACCCCGAGCCGAAGTTCGGCCCCCCCGACGGCCACGGCCCGCCCTGGCACCGGCCCAAGGACCTCGGCACCCGCTGGCAGATCATCGACGGCGACGGGGCCACGGTGAGCGACTCCGCGTCGCTGCCGATCACCGCCGGGGTGCGCCAGGTCCTCGCCGGCCGCCGCGCGTCCGTGCAGGAGATGGTGGTGCTGGACGGGGACCGGTACCAGATGCTGACCCTCCCGGCCACCGGCGGCGGCGCGGTGCAGGTCGCCATCAACCAGGACCCGTCCGGGCGCACCCTGGGCCAGCTCGGGCTCCTGCTCGCCGCCGGGTGCGCGGTCGGGATCGCGGGCGCGGCGCTGCTCGGGCGGGCCGTCGCCCGGGCCGGCCTGGTGCCCGTGTCCCGCCTGGCCGAGGCGGTCGAGGAGGTCGCCGTCACGATGGACCTGACCCGGCCCGTCCCCGTCCACGGCGTCGACGAGATCGCCCGCCTCGGCCGCTCGGTGAACACGATGCTCGGCGCCATCGACGCGTCCCGCCGCGCCCAGCGCACCCTGGTCGAGGACGCGAGCCACGAGCTGCGCACGCCGATGACGAGCATCCGCACCAACGTCGAGCTGCTGCTGGCGGTCGAGCGGCGGCCCGAGCTCGCGCACCGGCTGCCGCCCGAGGAGCGCGCCCGGCTGCTGGCCGACCTCGAGTCGCAGGTCGGCGAGCTGGCCACGCTCACCACCGAGCTGGTCGAGCTGGCCCGGGAGGAGACGGCCCGCGAGGAGCCCGAGCCCGTCGACCTCGCCGAGATCGTCGCGGCGGCGATCCAGCGGGTGCGCATCCGGGCCCCGGGCCTCACGTTCGCCGCCGACCTGGCCCCGGTGACGGTGCACGGGCGCCCGGGCGAGCTCGAGCGGATGGCCGTCAACGTGCTCGACAACGCGGCGAAGTGGAGCCCGGCCGGCGGTACCGTCGCCGTGGTCCTGACCGCCGGCGGCCGCCTGACCGTGCGCGACGAGGGCCCCGGCATCGACGAGGCCGACCGGCCCTTCGTGTTCGACCGCTTCTACCGGGCGCCGGCCGCGCGGGGCATGCCCGGCTCGGGGCTGGGCCTGGCGATCGTCGCGCAGACCGCCGCGCACCACGGCGGCACCGTCTCCGTCGCGCCCGGCGACCCGCGGGGAACGGTCCTCACGATCCAGCTGCCGGTGCTCGCATGAGGGCGGCCCCGCTGGCGCTGGTCGTGCTGCTGGCCGGCTGCTCCGCCGCGCCGGCCGGGCCGGCGTCCCCGTCCTCGCCCCCGTCCGCGCCGGCGTCGCCGTCCGCCGTCGCGTCGTCCGCGCCGCCGGCCGCGCCCGTGGACCTGACGTTCGCCTTCGCCGGTGACGTGCACTTCACCGGCCGCACCGCCGCGCTGCTGCGGGACCCGGCGACCGCGATCGGCCCGATGGCGCCGGTGCTGTCCGGGGCCGACCTCGCCGTGGTGAACCTGGAGAGCGCGGTGACCGAGCGGGGCACGCCGGAGCCGAAGGAGTACCACTTCCGCGCCCCGGCGACGGCGTACACGGCCCTGAAGGCGGCCGGCATCGACGCCGTGACGATCGCGAACAACCACGCCCTGGACTACGGCCGGGTGGGCTTCGCCGACACCCTCGACCTCGCCGCGGCGGCGGGCCTGCCCGTCTTCGGCGGCGGCCGCACGATCGACGAGGCCTACGCGCCGCTGATCCTGCCCGTGCACGGCGTGCGGGTGGCGCTGCTCGGCTTCAGCCAGATCCACACCCTGGCCGAGTCCTGGAAGGCGGGGCCGGCGACCCCGGGCATCGCGATGGCCTGGGACGTGCCGCGCGCCACCGCCGCGGTCCGGGCGGCCCGTGCGCAGGCCGACATCGTGATCGTGTTCAACCACTGGGGCACCGAGACGGTCTCGTGCCCGAACGCCGACCAGAAGTCCTTCGCCGCGGCCCTGGCCGGCGCGGGCGCCGACCTCATCATCGGCGCGCACGCCCACGTCCTGCAGGGCGACGGCTGGCTGGGCCGCACGTACGTGGCCTACGGGCTGGGCAACTTCGTCTGGTACGTGGGCTCCGGCGACACGGGCGTCCTGCAGGTCAAGGTCCACGGCCGCACCGCGACGCAGGCGACGCTCGTGCCGGCGGTCGTCTCGGGTACGGGCCAGCCCCGGCCGGTGACCGGCCCCGCGGCGGTCAAGCGCTTCACCGACCTGCGCGGCTGCACCGGGCTAGCAGACCGATACGTGGGCGTGGACGATTCGCCAGCCCTCCGGTAGCCGGACCCACGTCTGGGACTGGCGGCCCTCGCCGGCGCCGCCCGGATAGGCGAACAGCGTGGTCACGGTGGCCAGGTCCGGGCCGAAGGCGGTGATCCGGGTGTCGAAGAGGCGCCGGCCCGCCGGGAGCGGGGGCTGGGCGGCCCGCCACTCGTGCAGGGCGGCCGCGCCGGTCTGGCGGTCCGCGATGCCGAAGCGGGTCACCGCCGGCGAGTCCCAGAACCAGGCACCGAGCGCCCGGACGTCGCCGGCGACCAGCGCCTTCTCGTAGTCGGTGAAGGCGGCCGCGACCTCGGCGACGACGTCCGGGCGATCGATGTCCATGGGTTCCTCTCTAGACGGCCGGGGCCGGGGCCGGTTCGGGGGCCGCGGCGGGCGCCGGGTCCTCGGCGCCGTGCAGCCGGTCGAGCTCGATCTCGTCGGACTCCTTCGCGCGCGGGGCCGGGCGGGTCAGCGCGAACAGGCCGCAGACCACCGCGATGAACAGGTACCCCAGCGCGACGGGGCCGCTGGCGTTCCAGCCGACCTTCTCGGCGTGGATGAGCCCGACGAAGGACAGCAGCGCGCCGGCCAGGGCGAAGATCCCCGCGTGGATGAAGCGTTTGTCGATGATGAACGCCACGATCGAGCCGAGGACCAGCCCGGCCAGGATGGCGCCCTGGCCCAGGGTGAGCAGGCCGCCGTAGATGACGCCGTTGCCCTCCAGGGCGGCGGTGCCGACCTTCGCCGCGGTGGTGCCGGCGGCGGCCAGGGAGTTGTCGATCTGGCTCGTCGCCCACTGCGCGATGTTGGGCACCAGGGCCGCGATCACCGCCGCGGCGTGCGCCTTCGGGGTGAACTGGAAGGCCTGGGCGCCGATGAGCAGGCCGATGTACAGCAGGATCGGCACGATCGCCGGCATCGGGAGCACCGCGCCGAGCAGGCCGAACATGCTCAGGAAGCACAACAGCGCGATGACGATGCCGGTGGCCATCGAGTAGCCGTTGCGCCCGCCGGCCTTCTTCC
This sequence comes from Dactylosporangium sp. NPDC049140, assembly GCF_040648435.1. Lineage (NCBI taxonomy): Bacteria > Bacillati > Actinomycetota > Actinomycetes > Micromonosporales > Micromonosporaceae > Dactylosporangium > Dactylosporangium sp. NPDC049140. Next base: position 16,105 of record NZ_JBEZDS010000005.1, read on the forward strand.
AGCCCGGGTGGCCGACGTAGACCGCCGGCGGGAAGGGCGAGCCGAGCGCGGAGCCGATGATGGCCCCGGCCCCGTCGGCGAGCAGCACGCTGCGCAGGTTGTAGTTGTCGCCGGCGGCCGCCGCGCTCTCCACGTTGGACATGCCCTCGGTGAAGTTGTACACGCCGAGCGGGATGGCGGTGGCCAGCAGCGGGGCCACGTCGGACAGGCCGGAGAACAGCAGGTTCAGGTGCAGGCCCGGCAGCGCGAAGCCGATCTCGTGGGCGGCCTCGCTTACCGCGTTGCCGTGCATGGCCCCGCCGATCCAGCCGACGGCCGTGCCGACGAGCAGCGCGGCGAGGCCGATCGGGAAGTTGCCGGGCAGCTTCGTGTCGGTGAGCAGGCCGATGAGCAGCAGCGCGAAGACCGGCAGGGCGACCCACGCGAGGTTCCACATCCGGGCCGCGGGCAACATCGCGATGAACGTGACGGAGATGCCGGCCAGGGTGCCCAGCAGGGCCGCCCGCGGCGCGTACTTGCGGATGAAGGGGCCGACGAACGCGCCGATGAGCACGATCACGCCGATGATGAACGCCCAGGCGAGGCCGGCCTTCCACGCCTTGGTCGCGTCCTGCGTGCGCAGGTACACCGGCAGCATGATGACGAAGATGACGATGAACATGTGCGGGACGCTGGGGCCGTAGGGCAGCGCCGTCACGTCGGTGCGGTTCTCGCGCCGGGCCAGGCGCCGGGCGAGGAAGGTGTAGTAGACGTTGCCGGCGACGAGGGCGATGCCCAGCGCCGGCAGGATCGCGTGGAACACGTCGTGCTCGCTGAGCTTCACCACGAACAGGCACAGCGACGTCAGGGTGAGCACGTTGACGAGCACGTTGACGCCGAAGCCGAAGAAGGCGTTCGTGTCGCCGCGCACCCACCACGGGATCTTCAGTTCCATGTCGGCTCCTTGACCGGCTGCAGGGCGGCGATGAACGCCGGGGACTCGGCGACCCAGCCGAAGATGCCGCCCTGCGCGGCGATCATCTTCAGGCCCGCCGCTTGGAACTCCGGGAAGTACGACCCGACGCAGTCGGCGAGCACGAGGCACTCGTACCCGCGGTCGTTGGCCTCCCGGACGGTGGTGTGCACGCAGACCTCGGTGGTGACGCCGGTGACGACGAGGCTGCGGATGCCCCCGGCGGTCAGCCGTTCGCCGAGGTCGGTCGCGTAGAACGCGCCCTTGCCGGGCTTGTCGATGACCGGCTCGCCCGGGGCCGGGGCGAGCTCGTCGATGATGTCGTGGCCGGGCTCGCCGCGGATGAGGATGCGGCCCATCGGTCCGGGCGCGCCGATGCGCAGGCTCGGGTCGCCGCGGTTGAGTTTCGCCGGCGGGCAGTCCGACAGGTCCGGCCGGTGCCCCTCGCGGGTGTGGATGATCGTCAGGCCGGCCGCGCGGGCCGCCGCGAGCAGGGCCCGCGTCGGCTCGATCGTGCGGCGCAGCTGGGCGACGTCGTTGCCGAGGGTCTCGCCGAAGCCGCCCGGTTCCATGAAGTCGCGCTGCATGTCGATGACGATCAGCGCGGTGGTCGCAGGGTCGAAGGAGTACGGTCCGGGAAGTGCGTCGACAATGGCCACAGTGGACACTCCTAGCCGGCTGTTGCCGCGATGACGTCGCCGGAGGTGGCGACGGCGCCGAAGACCCCGCCCTGCATGGTGACCATGTGCAGGGCGGCGGCGTGGTTGGACGGGTCGGTGGCGCCCGTGCAGTCGGACAGAATCAGGCACTCGAACCCGCGGTCGTTCGCCTCGCGCATCGTGGTGTGCACGCAGACGTCGGTGGTGATGCCGGTCAGGATGAGATGCGTGATGCCGTGCGTGCGCAGGACGAGGTCGAGGTTGGTGGCGTAGAAGGCGCCCTTGCCGGGCTTGTCGACGACCACCTCGCCGGCCAGCGGCGCGACCTCGGGCACGATCTGCCAGCCGGGCTCGCCCCTGACCAGGATCCGGCCGCACGGGCCGGCCGAGCCGATCTCGGCGCCGATCCGGGCCGAGCGCCAGCGCTTGTTCGGCGGCAGGTCGCTCAGGTCCGGGTCGTGGCCCTCGCGGGTGTGCACGACGAGCATGCCCAGCCCGCGGACGTGGTCGAGCAGCTTCGCCGTGCCCGGCAGGCCGGCCCGGGTCAGGCCGATGTCGTAGCCCATGCTGTCGACGTAGCCGCCGGGCCCGCAGAAGTCGGTCTGCCAGTCGATGCACAGCAGGGCGGTGCGCCCGACCGGCACCTGCCCGTCGTAGGGCCAGGCGTAGGGCTTCGCGCCGACGACCGGGCCGATGGTTGCGCTCATGGTCCCTCCTCGTGCCGGTAGGCCCGCCAGCCGCCGCCGGCGGTGATGTCCCGTGCGCCGGCGGCCGCGTACGCCTCGCACAGGAAGCCCTGGGTGACCGGGCCGTCCACGGTGGACACGAACCCGATCGACAGCGGCGGGGCGACGCCGGCCAGCAGCGCGCCCAGCGCCGTGCCCGGCAGCCGCCAGATCTCGACCTCGATCGCCGCGCCCGCGCCCGCGCCGACCCGCACCAGCCCGGGCACGCCGCTGGGCAGCCGGTACAGCCGGTAGCAGTCCGCGGTGCGGGTGGTGCGCGCGAAACGTCCGCCGAGCGCGACGAGCTCCCCGTTGCGGGCCTCGCCGCGCCGGTGGTGCCCGACGACCGCGAGCTCGACCAGGTCTTCGCCGGGCCGGACGGCCGCCGGGGCCTCGCCCAGCAGGGCGGCGGCCAGCGCCAGCAGCGTCGGCTCGCTGAACGCGGGCCCGATCAGCTGCAGGCCGGCCGGGCGCCCGTCCGGGGTGTGCCCGTTCGGGACGCTCACCACGGCCAGGTCGAGCAGGTTCGCGAACTGCGTGTACCGGCCCAGGACCGCGTTGCGGCCCAGCGGGTCCGCGGCGATGTCGGCGAGGGTGTACGTGGTCGGGACCGTCGGCAGCGCCAGCACGTCGTGGCGCTCGAAGAGCCGGTCGGCCGCGGCCCGCAGCTCGCGCAGCCGATGCTGGGCGCGGAACGTGTCGGCGGCGGTGTAGCGGCGCCCGCCCTCGATGATGCCCCGGGTCAGCGGCAGCACCTCGCCGGCGTGCCCGCGCAGGAAGTCCTCCAGGTCGGCCAGGCGCTCGGCGACCCACGGGCCCTGGTACAGCAGGCCGCCCGCCTCGAGCAGCGGTTCGATGCCGGCCGGGTCCACCTCGGCGGTGAGCCGGGCCAGGGCCACGCAGCCGGCGACGTAGCGCTCGGCCTGGCCCCGGTCGCCCTCGAAGTCCAGCGCCTCGGGCCGGGCGACGGCCAGCCGTACCGAATCCGGGTCCTTCGTCGGGGCCCGGCCGGTGCGGGACCAGGGGTCCTCGGGGTGCGGCCCGGCCGCCACGCCCAGGACCGTCACGGCGTCGGCGACATCGCGCGTGAAGACCGAGACGCGGTCCAGGGACCGGCAGGCGGGCACGACCCCGAGCGTGCTGAGCAGCCCCCGGGTCGGCTTGAGCCCGACGATGCCGTTGAGCGCGGCGGGCACGCGGCCGGAGCCGGCGGTGTCGGTGCCGAGCGCGAAGGCGACCGCCTCGGCCGCGACCGCGACCGCCGAGCCGCTGCTGGAGCCGCCGGCGATGAGGCCGCCGCCGTAGACGCTCTCGACGGCGCCGTAGGGCGAGCGGGAGCCGGTGAGGCCGGTGGCGAACTGGTCGAGGTTGGTCTTGCCGGCCAGCATCGCGCCCGCGGCGAGGAGCCGCTCGACCACCGGCGCGGTGCGCGGCGCCGGGTAGGCGAACGCGGGGCAGGCGGCCGTGGTGGGCAGGCCGGCGACGTCGATGTTGTCCTTGACCGCGAACGGGATGCCGTACAGCGGCAGATGCTCCTTGCCTTGCAGCTCCCGCGCCCGGCGGCGGAGCGCCTCGGGCTCGGTCCGGCCGATCCACACCCCGTCCGGGGCATCGGCGGCGATCACCTGCTCCGCGACGTCGGCGGGGTCGACCGCACCGCGCCGGTAGGCGTCGCGGAGGGCGGCGATCCCGCTGCGGGCGGCGATGCTGGTCATGCTGTCGATTGTCGACAATTCTGTTACACGAACCGCCACGCCGTGTAACGCATCGATGTCCGGCGTCTCACTTCGCCGGCTTCCGCCGGAGCGCCTCAGGCGAGGTAGGAGCGCGCCCCGTGCCCGGCCAGCGCCCGCAGGACCGCTTCGCCGTCGTGGGTGCCGACGGCCTCGTGGAGGCGCTCGTGGCGGTGCACGCCGTCGTGCGGGCGGGCGACGGTGGCCTCGCGGCGCAGGTTGAGCGCCATGTACAGCTGGATCTTCACCAGCACCGACTCGTACACGAGGGTCAGCTGCCGGTTCCCGGCCAGCGCCACCACCGCGACGTGGAACTCGCGGTGCGCGGTGGCCACGTCGAAGTGGTCGCCCCGCGCGTCGGCGGCCTGCATCGCCTTCATCGCCGCGGCCACGCCGGCCAGGTCGGCATCGGGCGGCGTGGCCTGCACGGCGTGGCGCTCCAGCACGTCGCGGACCGCGTACAGCTCCTGGATGTCGGTGTCGGAGAGGATCGCCACGCGCACCCCGCGCCGCGGCAGGTGCTCGACGAGGCCCTGCTGCGCGAGGAGCCGCAGCGCCTCCCGCAGCGGAGCGCGGCTGATGCCGAAGCGCCGGGTCAGCTGCTCCTCGACGAGGCGCTCGCCGGGCTCGGTGCCGCCGCCGAGAATTTCCCGGGTCAGCCGGAGCGCCGCGAGCTCGACCAGGCTCGCGCCGGGCAGCTCCTCGCTCTCCTTCATCGGCCCAGTGTGGCAGACGCGACGGGAGACCCGTCAGCTCAGCTCCGCCGTCACGAGCGGTGAGGCCCGCGCACCGCGGCGAAGCGGGCTTGCGGAGGGCCTCGAACGCGTCGCGGGCGGCGCGGACCGCGGCGAGGTCGGCCCCGCGTTCACCGCGCCTTCACGCCCGCGACGCCGTGACGAGCCACGCGCGGGCGCCGAGCCACACGCCGTCGCCGGTCAGGTGTGCGGCGAGGTCGGCGCGCAGGCGCAGGAGCGCGTCCTCGGTCGCGGCGCCGGCCCCGGCGAAGCCGCGGACGAAGCCGAGGGCCGCGTCCGCGTCCGGGCCGTAGTACACGGGCTCCTCGACCTCGGTGCACGCCACGTCGGCGAAGCCCGCCGCCGCGAGGATCGGGGCCGGGTCGGCGAGCGAGAACGGGGACTCCGGCAAGGGGAACGCGCGGCGGAGCGTCACGGCCCACTCGTTGCGGTCCGCGGCCTGCCAGACCAGCATCACCAGGCGGCCGCCCGGGCGCAGTGCGCGGCCGATGTTCGCGAACGCGGCCACCGGGCCGGCGAAGAACATGGTGCCGAAGCGGCTGATCGCCACGTCGAAGGAGGCCGGAGCGAAGGCGTACGTCTGCGCGTCCGCACACTCGTAGGCCGCGCCGCCCGCCTCCCGGGCCCGGGCGACGGCGTCGGCCGACACGTCCACGCCGAGCACGTGACCGGCGGATGCGGCACCGGCCGCGGCGCGGGTCGTCTCCCCCGCGCCGCAGCCGATGTCGAGGACGTTGTCGTGCGGCCGGATGCCCCAGGTACGGCGCAGCACCGCGCCGTACCTGGTCAGCTCGGCGTCGTAGTCAAGCGGCACCGGTGCAGTGAACCATCTGGGCGCCAGTAGTCGCTGCTCGCCGCCGGGACCTGCTCGTCCGAGCGGTCCACGAACAGCCGGGCCGGGGTCGCGAACAGCAGTGCGGACGCGGGGGAAGGCCCTACCGCGCGCGCAGTCCCGCGATGACGAGCCGGATCATGCGCCGGGCGTCGTAGCCGGGGTCCGCCGCGCCGATGCACAGGTTGCCGACCCCGCGCATCAGGACCAGCGCGTCCATGCCGGGCTCGATCTCGCCCGAGCCGGCGGCGGCCTCGAGCAGCTGGGCGCAGACGGGGACGAGGCGCTCGATGAAGTACCCGTGCAGGCTCTGGTCGGCCAGGCCGTGCTTGGTCACCAGGAAGTCGGCGAACAGCTCGATCCAGGCGGCCAGCGCGGCGTGCGGCGACGGGCTCGAGGCCAGCAGCGCCGGGCCCGCCTCGGCGCACGCCTCGACCTGGTGGCGGTACACGGCCACGACGAGGTCGGCGCGGGTCGGGAAGTGGCGGTAGATCGTGCCGACGCCGACCCCGGCCCGGGCCGCGATGTCGCGCACGGGCGCGTCGACGCCCGACGCGACGAACGCCGCGGCCGCCGCCTCGAGCAGGGCCTGCTCGTTGCGGCGCGAATCCGAGCGGCGCTTGCGCGGCGGATCGGCCACCGTAACCCCCGTCACAAAGAGTGGATACCGGAACCAGGTTCCGGATAACTTAGCGGAACCAGGTTCCGTTAAGACAGCATACCGGAGGACCTCCATGCCCACGCCCGTCGTCTCCGTGCACCCGATCGCCCTCACCCGGCCCGTCCGCGTCTCCGCGCCCGTCACCGGCACCGGCCTGCCCGTCATCGTGTTCTCGCACGGGTTCGGGCAGTCGGCGCGCGGCTACGAGCCGCTCGCGGCGTACTGGGCCGCGCACGGCTTCGTCGTCGTCCAGCCGACGCACCTCGACTCCCGGACGCTGAACCGGCCCCTCACCGACGACGTCTGGCGCATCCGCATCGACGACCTCAAGGAGGCCATCGACCGCCTCGACGAGCTGGAGGCGGCCATGCCCGGGCTCGCGAACCGCGTCGACCACTCACGGATCGCCGTGGCCGGGCACTCCTGGGGCGCCCAGACCGCCAGCACCCTGCTCGGCGCGCGCACCCCGAGCGGCGAGGACTTCACCGACAAGCGGGTCTCCGCGGGGGTACTGCTGGCCCTCACCGGCAAGGGCGGCGACGACCTGACGCCGTTCGCGGCCGAGCACTTCCCGTTCATGAGCCCGGACTTCGAGCACATGGAGACGCCCGCGCTCATCGTCGCCGGCGACCACGACCAGTCGGCGCTGTCGGTGCGCGGCCCCGACTGGTTCACCGACGCCTACCACCTCAGCCCGGGGCCCAAGCACCTGCTGACCCTGTTCGGGGCCGAACACTCCCTCGGCGGCATCTCCGGCTACGAGTCGGCCGAGACCACCGACGAGAACCCCGAGCGGGTCGCGCTCATCCAGCGGCTCACGACGGCGTACCTGCGCGGCGAGCCCCTCGACGCGGACGGCGCCCTCGGCTCACTCGCCGCCAAGTAGGGGCACGGCCAGGCGGGCCCGCAGCTCGTCCACGGTGGTGCCGAAGGTCTCGGCCACGACCACGCCGGACGGGCCCAGGCGGAAGACGGCGTGCTCGGTGTAGACGCGGCTCACGCAGGCCAGGCCGGTCAGCGGGTACGTGCACGCCGGCACCAGCTTCGGGGAGCCGTCCCGGGCGAAGAGGCTCATCATGACGTACACCTCCTTCGCCCCGATCGCGAGGTCCATCGCACCGCCGACGGCGGGGATCGCGCCCGGCTCGCCGGTGTGCCAGTTGGCCAGGTCGCCGCCCGCCGACACCTGGAAGGCGCCGAGCACGCAGACGTCCAGGTGGCCGCCGCGCATCATGGCGAAGGAGTCGGCGTGGTGGAAGTACGCGGCCCCGGGGAGCTCGGTCACCGGCTGCTTGCCCGCGTTGATGAGGTCCGGGTCGGGGTCGTCCTCGTTCAGCGGGCCCATGCCAAGCATGCCGTTCTCGGTGTGCAGCACGATCCCGCGCTCCGGGGCGAGATGGTCCGCGACGGTCGTGGGCTGGCCGATGCCCAGGTTCACGTAGGCACCGTCGGGGATGTCCCGCGCCACCAGGGCCGCCATGTCCGAGCGGGACAGGGTCATCCGGCCACCTCCACGAGCCGGTCGACGTAGATGCCCGGCGTCACCACCGCTTCCGGGTCGATGGCGCCGGGCTCGACGACGTGCCGCACCTCGGCGACGGTGAGCGCCGCCGCCGTGGCCATCACCGGGCCGAAGTTGCGGGCGGTCTTGCGGTACACGAGGTTGCCCATCCGGTCGCCGGTGTGCGCGCGGATCAGGGCGACGTCGCCGCGGATCGGGTACTCCAGCACGTAGGCGCGCCCGTCGATGACCCGCGTCTCCTTGCCCTCGGCCAGCGGCGTGCCCACGCCGGTGGGGCAGTAGAAGGCGCCGATGCCCGCACCCGCGGCGCGCATGCGCTCGGCCAGCGTCCCCTGCGGTACCACCTCCAGCTCGATCTTCCCGGCCCGGTAGAGCCCGTCGAAGACCCACGAGTCGGCCTGGCGCGGGAACGAGCAGATCACCTTGCGGACCCGCCCGGCCGCCAGCAGCGCGGCGAGGCCCGTGTCACCGTTGCCGGCGTTGTTCGACACGATGGTCAGCCCGGCGGCGCCGTGGGCGATGAGCGCGTCGATGAGCGTAACGGGCATGCCGGCCATCCCGAACCCGCCGACGAGCACGGTGTCGCCGTCGCGCACGGAGGCGACGGCCTCTTCCGCGGTACACACCGAAGTCACTGCTGCCCCGGGAACGTCAGGAACACCGTCTCGTCGTCGCCCTGGAGCCGGATGTCGAAGCGCCATCCGTGCGGCTCGGCGACGGCCAGCAGCGTCTCGCGGCGGTCCACCGGCGGCAGGTCCTCCGCGCGCAGGTAGGCGCGCGTGAACAGCCGGTCGGTGAGCCCGCGCGCGAACACCGTCAGGGCGAAGAACGGGCGCGGCCCGCCGGGCGCGAGCGTCGAGAAGGTGTACCGCCCGGTCGCGTCCGTGCCGGCCCGCCCCCAGCCGGTGAACGTCCAGCCGTCGCGGCGCAGCGAGCCGGCCGCGCGCACGACCCGGCCCTCGGCATCGGCCTGCCACAGCTCGATGAGCGCGTCCGGCACGGGATCGCCGGCCCCGTCGAGCACAAACCCCTGCAGCTGTACGGCCCCGGCCCGCCCGGGCGGCACGAGCTCGCTGTCGCCGGGGTAGGGCAGGCCCAGGTGGAAGAACGGACCGACGGTCTGGCCCGGCGTCATGCCTCGTCCTCCAGCGGGGTGCGGTGCGTGCCGGTGAGCACGATGTCCCAGCGGTAGCCGAGGCTCCACTCCGGCGTGTTGAGATCGTGGTCGTAGGCGGCGATGAGCCGCTCCCGGGCCTTCGGGTCGGTGATCGACTGGAAGATCGGGTCGCGGGCGAACAGCGGGTCGCCGGGAAAGTACATCTGCGTCACCAGGCGCTGGGTGAAGCCGGTGCCGAACAGCGAGAAGTGGATGTGCGCGGGGCGCCACGCGTTGACGTGGTTGCGCCACGGGTACGGCCCCGGCTTGACGGTGACGAACCGGTAACTCCCGTCGGCGCCCGTGATGCAGCGCCCGTGCCCGGTGAAGTTCGGGTCGTGCGGCGCCGGGTGCTGGTCGCGCTGGTGGCGGTACCGCCCGGCCGCGTTCGCCTGCCACACCTCGACGAGTTGGTGGGCGACCGGCCGCCCGCCGCCGTCGAGGACCCGCCCGGCCAGCACGATCCGCTCCCCGATCGGCTCCCCCGCGTGCTGGATGGTCAGGTCGGCCTCGTCGGCGGCGACGTCGCGGGGGCCGAAGACGGGCGCCCACAGCTCCACCCCCTCCGGGTCGACGGGCACCGGGGGGCGGGCCGGATGGCGCAGGGTCGTGCTGCGGTACGGCGGATAGTCCAGCCGCGTCCCGTGGCCGGCCGTGCGCGCCGCGGCGATCGCCGCGATCTCTTTGTCGATGTCGGCCTGGGTCGGCAAACTGCTCACGTCCGAACCGTATGCGCCCGCGGCCGTCCCCGCGAGCAGTCCCTTCCGTTCAGTGGAACCCGGGCCTTGTCCCGCCCGGCCCGGCGGGGTTGGCTGGGGGACATGCGCACCGAGGTCGCCATCGTCGGCGCCGGCCCCGCCGGACTGCTGCTCTCGCACCTGCTGGCCCGGGCCGGCGTCGAGTCCGTCGTGGTGGAGTCGCGGTCGCAGGAGTACGTGGCCTCGCGCATCCGGGCCGGGATCCTGGAGCACTCCAGCGTCGAGTTGCTGACCGAGGCCGGCCTCGGCGACCGCCTGCGCGCCGAGGGCCACGAGCACCGCGGGGTGTACCTGCAGTGGCCGCACAAGCGCCACCACCTCGACTTCGTCGACCTCGCGGGCCGCAGCGTGTGGGTGTACGGGCAGACCGAGGTGCAGAAGGACCTGGTGGCCGCGCACTCCGGCCCGGTCCTGTACGAGGTCTCGGACACGCGGCTGCACGACCTGACCACGGACCGCCCGTACGTGACGTTCCGCGACCGCGACGGCGCGGCCGTCAAGCTGGAGGCGTCCGTCATCGCGGGCTGCGACGGCTCCTTCGGCCCGAGCCGCGCGGCCGTCCCGGCGTCGGCGCGGCAGGTCTTCGAGCGCACCTATCCCTACTCCTGGCTGGGCATCCTGGCCGACGTGGCCCCGTCGACCGACGAGCTCATCTACGCCTGGCACCCCGACGGGTTCGCGCTGCACTCGATGCGGTCGGAGACGGTCTCGCGGCTGTACCTCCAGGTGCCCAACGGAACCGACGCCGCCGCCTGGTCCGACGCGCAGGTCTGGGACGAGCTCGCCAAACGGCTCGGCCACGGCCAGGACGGCTGGACCCTGGCTCCGGGCCCGATCACCGACAAATCGGTCCTGCCCATGCGCAGCTTCGTGCAGACCCCCATGCGGTACGGCCGCCTGTTCCTGGCCGGCGACGCCGCGCACATCGTGCCCCCGACGGGCGCGAAGGGCCTGAACCTGGCCATCGCGGACGTGGCCCTGCTGTCGCGCGCGCTGATCGCCCTCGTCAAGGAGCGGGATGCCGGACCGGCCGACCGATACTCGGACGACGCCCTGCGCCGAGTCTGGCGCTGCACCCACTTCTCGTGGTGGATGACGACGATGCTGCACGCCTCGGGCGACCCGTTCGACGCGGAGCTCCAGCTATCCCAGCTACGGTGGGTGACGACGAGCATCGCGGGCGCGACGGGCCTGGCCGAGAACTATGCCGGCCTACCGATATGAGCTGTGCCTCCTAACTCGGCGGGGGAGGCTTCGCCTCCACCCGCACCCCCTCACGATCTGCGCCTCACGCGCCAGGCCGCGCGGGGCCCGGCGACGGGCTTCCTGCCATCGGCCCGAAGACGCGCTCCTGGTCACGTACTACTACGGGAGCGTCCGCGCCGGATGACCGCTCGCTTGACCTTCTCCTCGGCACTGCTTGGTTACGGCGTGGCACGAGCCGAGGAGAGCGCGGGCGCTGAATACCAGATCCCCCGCTTGCGCGGAGGTTCCCGAGTCGAACGGAATAGGAGGAAGCGCCCTCATGGCCTCGGCTCGCGCCGTCTATGCCGGGATCAGCTCGGTGAGCCGATCCAATGTATACACCTCGGACCCCTCCGGCAGGTTGTCCGGGGCCTCGAGGCCGATGTACGTCACCGGCCCGTCCGGCGCGCGGCCGTCCCACGTCGTGACCTCGGTCCGCGTGCGCCAGCGGTCGATGAGGTACGCCATGGTGAGGTACCGCCGCTCCATCAGGGCCCGGACGCGGTCCGCGGTCGTGAACTTGTTGTCCTCGACGCGGTTGAACGCCGGGCGGCCGTGCAGGTACAGGTGCAGCCACACGGCCTGCCAGCCGCGCTCGCCCTTGGCGAAGACCATCGGCAGCGCGATCCGGCCCTCGCCGCGCATGTGCGAGCGGGCGCGGACGGTGCGGGCGTCGAACGGGGTGCCGTGCTGGTCGGCGGTGCGGGTCTGGTACCCGAACATCGACTCGGCGACCTCGTCGAACGACTCGCCCGCGTAGATGTACACCTGCGGCACCACATAGCGTCCGCCCACGGTCAGCGGCACGTCGATGAACTCGGTCGCGCCGTTCGGGGCGTCGGTGATGTCGCCGGAGTGCACCACGCCGTCGTGGTGGTAGTTCGTCCACGACACCTGGCCCGCCGTGTGGAAGTCGTCGTCCAGCAGCAGTACCGACAGGTCGTAGTCGGTGCGGCGGCTGTTCTGGCGCCAGTACGTGAAGAAGCGCAGCAGCTCGCCCGGGACCGGCGCGCGCGAGCCCCGCGGCAGCACCGCGAAGCCGCCCTCGGCCGCCTTGCCCGACAGGGGCAGGGCGACGTCGAGCACGTCCGGGTCCACCAGGAGCGGGTGCGCCGGCTGCGGCAGCCGGGCGCCGATCTCCGCGTCGAGCCGGGCCGACAGGTCGGCCACCAGCTCGGCCGGCAGCGGCGGCCGCTCGTCCCGGCCGACCCACGCGCGCCGCGAACGGTTCGCGTACATCCGCGCCGACACGGGCGCCAGCCGGTTGCCGACGTGCTCCCGCAGGGAGCACAGCACGCGACCCGACGCCGAGCCGAGCGCGGCCGTGACCGCGTCGACGACCGCGGCGCGCTGGGCCGGCGGGGCGAGCCGCAGCAGCCGGTCCGCCGACCGCAGCAGAAGACCCGGAGCCGCCGACAGTACGGTCGCAGCCCGGTCGGCCGCGCCCGTGCGGACCGCCGCCTCGGCGCGACCGGCGAGGTTGCGCACCCGCCGCTCACCCCGAGCGACCGCGAAGACCTCGCGGGCCTGCGGCCACTGGGCGTACTCGTGCGGATGCAGCCGCTCCCCGAGCCGCTTCCACGGCTCGGCGTGGCGCGCGACGTCGCCGAGCTTGTCCGGGCTCGCCGCGACGATCTCGTGCAGCGCGGCCAGCAGGACCCGCCGCTCCCGGCGCCGGAAGGCCCGGAACCGGGTCGGGGTGGCGAGCGAGGCGTCGCCGCCGGAGACCTGGCAGGCCAGGCGCAGCACGTCGGTCGTGGTGTCCACGGCGACCAGCGGCCGGCCGAGGACGAGGCGGACGCCGTTGAGCACGGCGCGGTGCTCGCGCACCGGAACCGTCGCCGGCTGCTCGCCGTCCAGGCAGGCCACGGCGAGCTCGCCGAGGATCGCGAGGTCGGCCTCGCCGAGCGGCACCGCGCCGCCGGCCAGGGCCAGGTACAGCCGCGATGCCTCGGCCTCGGCGCTGTCGCCGAGGTGCAGCACGGTCAGCCGGTCGCCGGCCGCGGCGACGAACGCGTCGTGCGCGGCGAGCAGCTCGTCGTACGTGTGCTGGTAGGTGCCGTAGCCCGGCAGGTCGAGCAGGTTCACGCCGCCCGTGCCGAGCAGGCTGCGCAGCTGCTCGTCGGTGGCCGAGCCGCCTCCGGCGAGTACCGCCGCCCGCAGCCGCCCGGTCCAGAACTCGACGGTGTCGGGCACGTCGTCGGGGAAGCCGATGAAGTACGCGTTGTGCCGGACATGGTCGCCGACCAGCTCGCGCACCGCGGAGACGACCGTGGCCGCGAGGTCCATGGCCGGGCCCGGGGCCAGGGCGCCGACGTGCTCGAGCACGGCCCGCGACGCGGAGAACCCGGCGTCGAGCAGCGCCGCGTCGAGCTGCCGCGCGACGGGCGCACCGTCGCCGGGCGCGCCGGTGCTAACCGGCACGCGCAAAGTCTTGGAAACAATCAGCTTCTCGAGCACGAAGGGTCGCCCCCGTTCCGGCGTTCGTGACCACAGGTGGGCCCCGAGGTTACCGCAAGCCGGAAGTGCGACGGTGGTGGTTTTTCGCCGGGGTACGGGCGGATCACGGCCGCCGCGGCGCCTGGGCCGGATCGGCGTACCAGCCGATCACGTCGTAGCGCAGGCCGGCCGGTGGCGTGCCGGTCGCTTCGGCATCGTGGAACCCGAACACGGTGGCGCAGTTGGGGTACAGGGCGGCGAACGTGGGGTCGCTGTAGCCCTCGCCCGAACCCAGCCCGAACCCGACGGCGCTGAGCGTCTGCACGTACGTCGCGCCGGCGTCCGCCCCGGTCCACAGCTCCCGGGCGATGCGGCGGCCCAGATAGCGCTGCGAGGAAACGGCGCCCAACCGGGCATAGCCGGGCGCCCTCCGCCGCACAAGCGGCCCGCGGGGATCAGCCGCGCGACCGGGGCAGGCAGCACTTCTTGTACTTGCTCCCGGACCCGCACCAACACGGCTCGTTGCGCTCGGGCGGCCAGGCGATCCGTCCCGAGCCGGCGGCCAGCCGGTCGGCGTAGCCGGCGCGCGTCTGCGGGTCGGCCGGCGCACCGTCCCGGCCGGCGAACCCGATCAGGCCCGCGACCGAGCCGCGCAGCAGGGACCGGCCGGTGCCGGCCGACCGGACCAGTTCACGCTCCAGCCGGGCGCGGTGCTCGTCCCAGGTCCCGCCGTACGACTCGGACAGGGCCGGCCACTGCGCCACCAGGCGATCGAACTCGGCCTGCGGCCAGAACAACAGGTCATCGGCCGAATCAGCGGCCGCGGCGGCGCCGGTCACGGCCAGCTTGCTCTCCAGCCGCTCGGCGAGGTTGTCATGGGCGTCGTGCGACCGGCCGATGGCGTGGCGGACCCGGTGCCGCTGCTGCAGCAGGAAGAACAGCAGACCGGCGTCCTCGGCGCTGGGCGGCTCGGCGGACCGATCCGTGGTGGCGGCGCGTTCGGCCAGCGCGACCCGCACCGCCTCGGTCAGCCACTCCTCGGCGACCAGGTTGCGCCCGCCGGCGGCCAGCGCGGCCCCGAGGTACGCCGCCGCATCGGGATGCCGCCCGAGCAGCGGGCGCAGCGGCTCGAGCTCGGCCATCGCCTCGTCCTCGCGCCCGGATCGGAACAGGATCCGGGCCCGCAGTGCCCGCGCGGCGCCGGCCTCGCTGTCGTCCCGCGGCCCGTAGGCGTCGATGGCCCGCTCGACGTACCGCAGTGCCGCGTCGAGCTTCGTCCGGCTCTCGGCGATCTCGGCGGCGAGCATGAGCGCGAACCCAGCGTCCTGCGGATCGGCCAGACGCTCGCCATCGACGGCCCCGGCCAACTCCGCCGCGACGCCGAGCGGATCGGCCGCACCGAGCGCGGACTGCCGGATCTCACGAAGGTCCGCGCTGGTGAGCTTCCCTTTTGTCAACACACCGCCACGCTACTGCGACTGATTCGCCTTCGCCGTTGATCTGCGTCTCACTCGTCCAACTGTGGCTCCCACGTGCCCGGCGAAGTGCGACCGGGGTCAACGGCGTCCTCACATTACGAAACGGTCCGCGCACTCACCCCGGCGCGCGCATCCCCTCATCCAACGCGGCAACGACCCGATGCTTAACGTCCGCCCCAGGAGGCTTCATGCTGGTGGTCAATTCGACGAACACCGCCCATGTCGGAGACGTCGCAGTCGAGGGCACCGCGTTCCGGAGGTGTGTGGTGAGTGATGTCTGACGGTGGATACATATTCGTCAGCTACGCCCATTCTGACCGTGATTACGTGCATCGGCTGGTCGCCTCGCTGGCTCGGTCCGGGGTGGATGTGTGGGCCGACGATGAAATCGCGACGGGAGAGCGCTGGGAGCAGGTGCTCCGGGAGCGGATCACATCGTGCTCTGCGCTGCTGGTCGTGATGTCCCCGGCGGCCGCGGCATCGAGATGGGTGGCTCGCGAGGTGGACCTGGCTCAGCACGCGGGCAAGCCCGTTCTGCCGCTGCGCCTGCGCGGCGACATCATTCTTGGTCTCGACGAGATCCAGGTGGAGGACGTACGCGACGGTCGGATGCCCGGAGCGGCATTCGTCCAGCGATTGCGGGGGCAGGCGCCGTTGAGGCGTACGGTTCGCCATGCTGTAGGCCCTGTGCCCAACGGAGCGGACTGTTTCCAGCAACGCACGGTGGCCGCCGACCTGGACGCCGCGCTGGCGGCCCGCGGTACAGCCATTCTCACCGGCTCGTCGGCGCAGATTCTCTCGGGCTTGGGCGGGGTAGGCAAGACCCAGCTGGCGGCGGCCGTAGCGCGGCGTCTGCGCGACAATGCGCAGTTGGACATCCTTGTGTGGATCAACGCCCAGAGTCGCAGTGCGATCGTGACGGGCTACGCCCAGATCGGAGCCGAGATCACCGGGGTCGACCAGGCTGATCCGGCGTACGGCGCCGCCGCATTTCTGGCCTATCTCGGCGTTACGACGGCCCGCTGGCTGGTCATCCTCGACGACCTGACGGACCCGTCCGATCTGGACGGGTGGTGGCCGCCGGCAACCCATGGTGGCCAGGTCATTGTGACCACACGGCGCCGGGATGCGTCATTGCGCAGCCATGGAGAGGTGCTGCCGGTCGGGTTGTTTACCCCCTGGGAGGCCCGCGCCTACCTGGCCGAGCAATTTGCGGAGGACCCGGCCCGGCTCGATGAGGCCGACGATCTGGCCGCGGACCTGGGCTACCTTCCCCTGGCTCTTGCCCAGGCCGTCGCCTACATCTTCGACGGTGACCTGACCTGCGCGGAGTACCGAGTTCGCTTCTCCGACCAGCACAACGCGTTCGCCGCCCTCGTGCCCGCCTCTCTGCCAGATGACTACTCACGACCCAGCGCCATCACGTTGACCCTGTCGGTGGAGGCAGCCGATCAGCTGGCACCGCGAGGGCTGGCCCGCCCGCTGTCGGTACTGCTTAGCCTGCTGAACCCAAACGGCGTTCCGATCGAGCTGATGTCGGCACGGGCAACGGTGGAGTTCCTAACGGCTGTCCAGCCGAACGCCTCAACGGCCGAGCCGGTCACAGCAGATGTGACGCGCGATGCGATCGCCTGCCTGGTTCGGCTCAATCTCGTGGTCTTGGACGAGGACGCGGCCGGCAACACCAGCAGCGTGCGGGTTCACGCTTTGGTGCAGCGGTCGATGCGGGACCAGACCTCGCACGACCTCCTCCTACGCGCGGCCCGTGCAGCGGCCGACGGGATAGTCGAAATCTGGCCCGAAGTCGACCGAGACGTCGCGCTGGCGCAGTCGTTGCGGTCCAATGTAGATGCCTTGCGAAGTCACGCCGAGGGCAGTCTGTGGACGACCGCAGCGCACGCCGTGCTCCTGCAGGCAGGATACAGTCTCGGCAGCGCTGGGCTACTCCAGGCTGCGACTGCCTACTTTGACCAACTGACCACCGACGCATCCTCGCGGCTCGGCGCCAGCCACCGTGACACTCTGCTCAGCCGCGCGTACTCGCTTCGCTGGCGTGGTGAGTCTGGAGACGCCGCAGCTGCCGCGGCGGACGCCGAAGTACTTATCGCCGATCAGGTTACAAGCCTCGGACCCGACGATCCTGACGTCCTGGCGGCCCGCAGCAACCTCGCGCGCTGGCGCGGCGAAGCGGGTGATCTACGCGGTGCGATCGAGGCTAACCGGGCGTTACTCGCCGACCAGGTACGGATTCTCGGGGCTGACCACGGTGAGACCCTCTCGACCCGCAACAACATCGCCCACTCGCGCGCCCGCGCCGGCGATCCCGCCGGGGCGGTCCCCGAGTTCGAAGCACTGGTCGATGACTACAGCCGCGTGCTAGGCCCACAGAGCTACCGGACGCTGACCATCCGCGGCAGCCTGGCCCGATGGCGCGGAGTCGCAGGCGACGTGCCGGGCGCGGTCGCCGCCTACCGGACGCTGATCCCGGAGCAGATCGCAGTGCTGGGGCCGGACCATCCCATCACCATGCGCAGTCGCAGCAACCTGGCGTCGATGATCGGGGAAGGCGGCGACGTCGCCGGCGCCATTATCGGATTCGAGGAGCTGCTCGACGACCAGCTGCGCATTCTCGGGCCTGATCACCCCGACACCTTGGCAACCCGCGGCAATCTCGCCTCGTGGCGCGGCGAGGCCGGCGACGTCGGCAAGGCGGTCGACGAGTTCGAGGCACTCGCAGGCGACTTCGCACGCGTGATGGGTGTGGACCATCCGCAAACCCTGACCGGACGCGGCAATCTGGCGTACTGGCGGCAACGGGCCGGTGACCTCGCCGGTGCGGCCGTCGCCTTCGCTGACCTGCTCTCCGATCGGGTACGCGTCCTCGGACCCGACCATCCCGACACGCTGTGGAACCGGGCAAACCTCGCCACACTGTTTGGCGATGCCGGCGATCCAGGTGCCGCCGTCCAGGCGTTCGAGGAAGTGCTCTCCGATCGGGTACGCGTCCTCGGACCCGATCATCCTGAAACTCTGGGCACCCGAAGCAGCCTGGCATTCTGGCGGGCCGGATCCGGCGACCCAGCGGCCGCGGTCGCCGAGTTCGAAGGCCTCCTCGGTGACCTGGTCCGGGTATGCGGCCCGGACCATCCGGCCACTCTCGAGGCCCAGAACCGACTCGGACTATGTCGGCAGCAACTCGACCGTTGACCGACGTCCACCAGCGCCACGTTTCGGGACACGGCCGCACTGAGCGCCGCCTATCCCCTCGTCGGCCTCTGCGAGGAGTAGCCGCTACGTGACGGGCCGGATCATGGCTGGCATCCTTGCCGTGGAGGGCTTCCGGATCACCAGGATCGAGGCCGGGGAGGGACGGTGACCCCGAAGCCGCTGCTCGGCGCAGGGCCTGGGATCCGGTCCAGCAGCCCTACGTGCTCCGACGGCCGGCGATGGGGACCCGGCCGCTTGTCGGGACAGGAAACCGGTGCTGTCCGCGACCGGCACAGCTCTACCGTGACTCGGTGACCGAGTAGCGAAGGTAACGCGGGTTCTGGTTGGACCTCGGCTCGCGACGCTCACGCATGCGGCGAAGCTTGTCGATGGCTTTGGACCGGGTGATGCCGACGCCTCGGCCACTCTGCCCGCGTACCGTTGGGCGCTCGTCGGTGCTCATGACTCCGGCGCGCGGCGCGGCCGCGATACCGTGCCGCGCATGTCCTGCCGCTGCGGGGACGTACTGTGCATCTCCGGCGGGCGGGAGCCGCCGAGCCCCGCGCGGCCCGGCAGGCCAGGCGCCGATCGTGAGGGGGTGCGGGTGGAGGCGAAGCCTCCCCCGCCGACTAGAGACACGGTGGGTCGCCGGGGACTCGAACCCCGAACCCTTCGGTCCAAAAGGAGAAGGAAGTACTCCCATGGCCGCCGCGAGGGCGGGGGGCGGAAGGACTAACCAGCCGAATGCTCTACCAGTTGAGCTAGCGACCCAAGGCATTGACGATCGCACGGTACGCGCGGCCGGGCTAGCGGTTTACGTGCAGGGTCTCGCCCTCGATCACGGTGCAGGGCAGGAGGCGCTGCAGCTGGGCCGGGCGGCCCTCGACCAGGGCGGCGAGCACGTCCACCGCCTGCGCCCCCATCTCCTCGCGCGGGATCTCGATGCCGGTGAACACGACGCCCGCCGGGTCGGCCGCCCGCGTCGGCTCGCCCAGCGTGATGACGGACAGGTGCGGGGCGACGGCGTGCACGGCCGGGCCGTCCGCGGCCTCCTCGCACACCACCGCCGTCACGCCCGCCGCGCGCACCGCGTCCGGCGTGCCCAGGCGTACCGCCGTCGCGCCCGTGCCCTCCAGGCCGGCCGTGAAGCCGCGCCAGCGGTCGGTCCAGGCCTCGGCGCCCTGCCCCGCGCCCAGGTACGCCAGGCGCGTGTGGCCCAGGCCCACCGCGCGGCGGACCACCGCGGCCGTCGCGGACGCGTAGTCGGCGCCGACGTACGGCACCGGGCCGCCGGCGTCGTCGCGGCGGCCGACGGAGACGAACGGCGGGCCCGAACGCACCAGGCTCGTCAGCTCGGCGCGGTCCAGCGAGCGGCCCAGCAGGATGGCGCCGTCGGCCAGGCGCAGGCGCTGGAGGACCTGCCGCCGGCCGCTGGTCAGCAGCAGCAGGTCGATGTCGAGCTCCTCCGCGCGGCGCTCGATGCCCACCAGGAACGGGTGGTAGAAGTCGCGGGCCGAGCTCGGGAAGACCGGCTCGTAGGTGAAGACGCCCAGGATGCGGTTGCGGCGCTCGGCCAGGCGGCGGGCCACCGGGTCGGCCACGTACCCGGTCGCCTCGATGGCCCGGCGGACGCGCTCGCGGGTCTCCGGGGCGATCTTCAGGCGGGGGTCGTCGTCGCGGCCGTTGAGCACGAACGAGACCAGGGTCTGGCTCACGCCCGTCATGCGGGCGATGTCGCGCTGGGTCACCCTCCGGGCCACCGCATCAGCCTCGGGCCACGGACCGGCGAAGTCAACCAACTAATACGTATTAGTCTCTTGACGGGGGCGGCCGGCGAAAACCACACTCGCCGCCATGACCGCACGCCGCCACGTGATGATCTGGGTGCTCGTCTCGGCCCTCCTGACGCTCATCTACCCCACGCACGCCGATGCGGCGACCCCCGACACCGCGCAGAAGGTCACGCTCAACGGGGACGCGTGGCAGTTCAAGGCGGTCAAGATGCCGTTCTTCGGGTGGGAGCAGCAGGACACCCCGCTCGACCGGCACTTCATCCGCGACGCGATCGACGCGGTGCCGGCCGCGGAGTGGAGCACCTGGCACGACGTGCGGGTGCCGATGGCGTGGAACAGCGTCGGCGAGTTCGACTTCCCGAGCTACTGGCACTACATCCACAAGGGCGAGTACAAGCGGACGTTCGCGGTCCCGGCCTCGTTCGCCGGCCAGCGGGTCAAGCTGCACTTCGAGGGCGTCAACTGGCAGACGACGATCACCGTCAACGGGACCGTCGCCGGCACCCACGAGTTCGCGCTCACGCCCTTCGACGTGGACATCACCGACCTCGTCACGCCGGGCTCGGCCAGCAACACGCTCGACGTGCTCGTGCAGGACATCACCGCGAACTTCATCGGGCCGTCCCCGGCGGAGTACAGCGTCGTGAAGTACCCGATGGGCGTGCGCGGCGAGTACTGGAACCAGAGCGACGGCAGCGCCCCGCGGCTCTACCACGAGGCCAAGTCGGGCCTGTTCAAGGACGTCGAGCTGGTCGGGGAGCCGAACGTGTACGTCGAGGACGTCTTCGTCCGCCCCGACCGCGCCGGCGGGAAGGTCACCGCCGAGGTCACCGTCCGCAACGAGTCGGGCGCCGCGCAGACCGTCTCCGTGGCCAACCAGGTGAACCGCTGGTCCGACGGCGCCGCCGCGCTCACGTTCGCCGGCAGCCCGGTGCAGACGGTTCCCGACGGCCAGCGCGTCAAGATCACCATCACCCAGCCCTGGACCACCTTCCAGCTCTGGTGGCCGGACGACCCGGTGCTGTACAACCTCGTCACGACGCTCAAGATCGGGGCCACCGCGGTGGACCAGCACACCGAGCGGTTCGGCGTCCGCGACGTGAAGGCGGTCAGCTCCGGCGACCCGAACCTCCGCGGCGTGTACGTCAACGGCGTGCGCACCGCCCTGTTCGGCGAGTCGATCGAGACCAACCTGCACGGCGCCGGCGCCGGCGGGATCGACGCCGACGGGCTCACGTTCAACGGCAACTGGGCCCTGACCCGGTCGTACTTCAGCCAGGTCATCGACGTCGCCAAGGCCATGAACATCAACGTCCTGCGCATCCACCGCGGCTGGGCCCTCAACCGCGACATCGTCGACATCGCCGACGAGAAGGGCATGATGCTCATCGCCGAGAACCCGATCACACACCCGAGCTGGGAGGTGCCGCTCGCCGCGACCCAGCGCGAGACCGGCCTCGAGGCGGTGCTCGGCATCGCCCGGCACTACCGTAACCACCCGTCGATCGTGATGTGGTCGATCTCGAACGAGAACCCGGCGTACAACGCCGACCTGACCGCCGGCATGCAGACGGGCTACGGCGGCGAGGACGCGGTGAACCCCGACATTCAGCTCGTCTCCGCCGACGCGGAGACGGCCGAGGTGAAGTCCGACGGCTACCTCGGCGGCTACCTGTCGAACCCGACCCCGAAGACGTGGTTCACCTACGAGGAGAACGCGTCGTACCTCAAGCTCGGCGACGCCGCCCGCCGCGCCTCCGTCGTCGACTCGATGCGCATCTTCCGCCAGCAGCGCATGAGCCTCGGCTACGACGCGAAGGTCATGCTCGCCTTCTACAACTTCCAGAAGGTCTTCTCCCTGCCGGCGAGCTCGTACCAGATCCCGTGGACGAGCACGGACGTCCCCGGGTACCACGCGCAGTACCTGTGGCACAGCATCCTGAACCCGTACACGAGCCCGCCGTCGACGACCGCGATGCCCGACGCCCAGGCCCTGTGGACGGACACCTACGCGCCCGTCGCGGTCTTCGACAAGGCCTGGGTCGACGGGGCCATGACGGGGCCGGGGCTCAGCACGACGTACAGCAGCAGCCGCACGTTCTTCGTCTTCAACAGCGACCTCGCGGACCGCTCGACCGCCGTGACGGTCGGCTGGAGCCTGCTCGACGCGGACTCCGGCGCGGTCATCCGCTCCGGCTCGAGCGTGGCGACGGTACCGCTGGGCGGCTCGGCGAGCGTGACGGTCGACACCGGCGGGGCCGCGACCCCGAACGTGCTGCTGCGCCTGACCGCGGCCAAGTCCGGCACGGTGCGCTACGACGAGACCCTGGCCTTCGGCGGGGCCGTCGCGGCGCCCCCGCCGACCCAGTCCGTCCCCGGCGCCGACGTCGTGGTGCTCGACAACGGCGAGCCGGGCACGGCCACCAGCGGGCTCACGCGCTCGACCGCCTACTCCGGCACGTACGGGCTCGACGCCGCCGCGAAGTCCGCCCCGCAGCCCGGCGACCTGGCCCGGTTCACGCCGTATCTCGGTACCTCAGGGCAGTACGACATCTGGGTCCACGTCCCGGGCGGGCTCTCCGGCACGCAGAACGTGAACGTGGTGCGCGACGACGGCGGGCTGGTGCAGAGCACCGCGACCGTCGACACCGGCGGGGCCGGGTGGGTGAAGGTGCCCGGCGGGCCGTACCGGATGAGCGCGAGCCAGGCCGCGAACTACGTCGAGCTGGTGCCCGGCGGCAGCGCGCCCGCGCTCGTGGCCGACGGGGTCGCGTTCCAGCGGGTCACGGGCGGGGCGACGACGGTGAAGGTCGACGAGAGCCGGGCGCCCGGGAACGGGACGACCTGGCAGTACCTCGGGAAGTACACCTGCGGCGGCGGCACCTCCTGCTCGGTGCGGCTGAGCAACGCCGCCAACGGGCGGGTCGTCGCCGACGCGGTGCAGTTCCGCCGGGCCGGCACCACCGTCACGGTCGACGAGGACCAGGCGGTGCGCACCGGAACGTGGCTGAGCGCCGCGAAACCGGCCTCGGTCGGCGGCGACGTCCTCTACGCCGACCCGGGCGCGGCGGCCACCATCACCTACTCCCCCGCGCTCCCGGCGGCGGGCGAGTGGGAGGCGTACCTCACCTGGGACAACAACGCCGGCAACCAGCGCGGCACCGACGTGCCGGTCACCGTCACGAGCGCGGCCGGCTGGGACGTCTTCGACGACGGCATGGACGCGCCGGCGGCGTGGACCGGCGTCGGCGGCGGCGGGGCGACCACGTGGACGGGCTCGGCGGCGCGCGTCGTCGACTCCAGCACCGCCGACTACTACGCGATCGCACGCGCCGGCTTCACCCCGCCGGCCGGTGCCTTCACGTACGAGTTCGTGGCGCACACGAACGCGGCGGGCAGCGGCGAGGTGGCGGTCCGCTCGGGGGCGTACTACATCCGGGTCGTGCTCAACCACGGCACCGCGGGCACGGTCACCGACGGCTACGGCGGCGCGGCGAAGTCGTTCACGCTCGACACGACGGTGGATCACACGTACCGGGTGGTGGTGCACGGCTCGTACGCTTACGACCTCTACGTCGACGGCGTGTTGCGCTGGTCCGGCGCGGTGAGCAAGGGCACCGGCACCAACATCGTGAAGATCGGCTCGGAGCCGGCCACGCGGGCCGACCTGACCGTCGACCGGGTGTCGCTGGGCACGGGCGAGCGGCTGCCGTGACTCACAGGACCTTCGGCGGCGTGTTGCCGGCGGCCTCGATCGCGCGCCGCACCGGCACCAGCAGCAGCATCGCGAGCCCCGCGACGAAGAAGACGAGCGTCGACACGATCGCGATGCGGTACGTGCCGGTCAGCTGGAACGCCAGGCCGAACAGCAGCGGGCCGAGCCAGCTCGTGCCGTCGGAGGAGATCTCGTACAGGCCGAAGTACTCGGCCTCCGAGCCGCGCGGGATCATCTGGCTGAACAGCGACCGGCTCAGCGCCTGCGAGCCGCCCAGCACGATGCCGATCAGGGCGCCCAGCAGCATGAACAGCACCGGCGTGCGCTCCGGCAGCGGGTAGGCCAGCGCGATCGCGGCGCACCACACGACGAGGCTGGCGACGATGGTGCGCCAGGCGCCGTAGCGCTCGGCGACGCGGCCGAGCAGCCACGCGCCGCCGAACGCGACGAACTGCACCAGCAGGATGGTGGCGATCTGCACCGACTGGTCCAGGTGCAGCTGCTGGTCGGCGTAGATGGTCGCGACGGTGACGACGGTCTGGATGCCGTCGTTGTAGACCAGGTACGCGGCGAGGAAGAACAGCGTCAGGGGGTACGACCGCGCGCTCTTGAGGGTGTGCCGGAGCTGGCGGAAACCGTCGGCGAGCGCGTTGCCGCGGCCGCCCTCGCCGGCGACGGCCGGGCGGTCGCGCAGGCGCACGACCGCGACGGTGGTGAACGCGGCCCACCACACGCCGGCCGAGACGATCGACCAGCGGGCGACGGTGCCCGAGTACTCGTCGCCGAGGCCGAGCAGCGCGCCGAGGTTGACGACGAGGAGGATCCCGCCGCCGATGTACCCGATCGCCCAGCTGAAGCTCGACACCCGGTCCCGCTCGTCGGGCCCGGCCAGCTGGGGCAGGTACGAGTTGAAGACCACCTTCGCGGCGCCGTAGGCGATGTTGGCGACGAGCAGCAGCGCGGCGCCGAGCAGGTACCGGTCGCCGGTCAGGAACACCATCGCGACCACGCTGCCGGCGCCGATGTAGGCGAACAGCGCCAGGAGCCGCTTCTTGTGCGAGCTGCGGTCGGCGAGCGCCCCGACGAGCGGCAGCAGCGGCACGGTGAGCAGCACGGAGGCGGAGATGGTGTACGTGAAGAGCGAGCCCGTCGCCACCGGCACGCCGAGGACCCGCACGAGCCCGTCCGGCCCGGCGGCCCGCTCGGCGACGGTGGTCAGGTAGGGCCCGAGGAAGACGGTGATGACGGTGGCGCGGAAGGCGGAGATGGCCCAGTCGTACGAGTACCAGCCGATCCGCTCCGAGCGCGTGGAGACGGCGGCGGGCGCGTTCATGGCGGACATGCTGCCAGCGCGGGCCTTCGCCGTCGATTGAACGCCGGGTGAACGTTCAGCTACCGGCCGCCGCGCCCGCGCCACGACGCGCCGGTCCTCGACGCGTCAGCCGGTGAAACCGGCTACCGCTCGGAGGCCTTGCGGGCGCGGTACGCGGCGACGTTCTGCCGGTTGCCGCAGCCCGACTCGCAGAAGCGGCGCGAGCGGTTCTTCGACAGGTCCACCAGCACGTCGGCGCAGTCCTCCGCGGCGCACACGCGCAGGCGGTCGAGCTCCCCGAGCCTGATCACGTCGACCATCGCCATCGCGAACTCGACCATCAGCCGCACGGCGAAGGGCTCCGCCGCGTCGGTGGCGTGCAGGTGGTAGTCCCAGCCGTCGTGCCGCACCAGCTGGGGCAGGGCGCGGCCCTCGCGGAGCATGGCGTTGACCAGCTCGACGGCCGTGTCCTCGTCGGTGCCCCAGACCGCCCGCAGCCGGGGCCGCAGCGCGCGGACGGCCTCGAGCTCCTCGCGGTCGTGGCGGAGGACGCCGGTGTACCGGTTCCGCCCGATCCACGCGTCGAGCGCGGCGACGTCGGGCAGCAGCTCGCCGTCGTCGGCCGAGTCGGTGTTGATGAGAGCCGCGGTCGACGTGAGCGTGGCCTCGGTGTCATGAGCAAAAATCTTCTTGACTCCTTACCGGCGTGGGCCTACGTTGCAGTCATGAGCATAACGCGGTTTGCCAATTACAGGCTAGACGGCAGACGAGGGCGCGGGGCGGCCGGTTTCGGCCTGGCCGTGCTCGGCTCGGCCATGTTCGGCACGTCGGGCGTGTTCGCCGACGCGCTCATGGCCACGGGCTGGACGCCGGGCGCCCTGGTCACCTTCCGGATCGCGATCGCCGCGCTCGTGCTCACCCCGTTCGCGCTGTTCTCGCTGCGGGGACGGATGCGGCTGCTGCGCACGGCGCTGGGCGAGGTGGTCGCGTTCGGCGCGGTCGCGGTCGCCGGGTGCCAGCTGTTCTTCTTCAACGCGGTCGAGCGCCTCGACGTGGGCGTCGCGCTGCTGCTGGAGTACGGCGGCATCCTGCTCGTGGTGGCCTGGGCCTGGCTGCGCCACGGGCAGCGGCCGCGCCGGCTCACCGTCGCCGGGGGCGCCGCGGCGCTGGGCGGCCTCGTGCTGGTGCTCGACCCGGCCGGCGGCGGCCTCGACCCGGTCGGCGTGCTGTGGGGCATCCTGGCGGGCACCGGTCTGGCGGTGTACTTCGTGATGGCCTCCCGCGGCGAGGGCGCCCTGCCCCCGATCGCCCTGGCCTGGGCCGGCATGGTCGTCGGCGCCATCGGCCTCGCGGTCTTCGACGTCACCGGCCTGCTGCCGTTCCGCACGAGCACCGCCGACGTCACCCTGCTGGACCGCCAGCTGCCCTGGCCGGTGCCGATCGCCGGGCTGGCCGTCATCGCCGCCGCGCTCGCGTACGCCACCAGCATCGCCGCCACCCGCCTGCTCGGCGCGCGGGTCGCCTCGTTCACCGGCCTGCTCGAGGTCCTCTTCGCCGTGCTGTTCGCCTGGCTCGCCCTGGGCCAGCGCCCGGGCGCCTGGCAGCTAGCCGGCGGGGTGGTCGTGCTGGCCGGGATCGCGCTCGTCCGCGCGGACGACGATCGGGAAGTCCACCCGGACGAAGGGGTTCGCCAGGCCGTACCGCTCGGCGAGGCCGGCATCGTCGACCGTCTCGAACTCGCGGACGAGGCTCTCCTTGACCCCGAAGACGGCATCGGAGTCCAGGTAGGGCGACCCGGCGACGAACACGTGCGTGGTGAGAGTGCGCACGCCGGGCGCTGAGACCTCGACGTGGATGTGGGCCGCGCGGTACGGGTGCCGCGCGGTCGCCCCGAGCAGCCGCCCGACCGGCCCGTCGGTCGGGATCGGATAAAACCGCGGAACGATCGTGCGGAACCAGAAGCGCCCGTCCGCGCCGGCGGTGAACAGTCCCCGGAGATTCTGCGGCGGTACCGTATCGGGCCGCTGCACGTCGTAGAAGCCATCGGCATCGGCCTGCCACACGTCCACCCGGGCCCCGGCCACGGGCCGCCCCTCGGTGTCGAAGACGCCCCCGGTGACCAGACAGGGCTCCCCGTCACCGGCGAGCGCGATACTGTCCCCGAGCGCCCGCGGCGGCGACGCGACGAGGTGGAACGGCCCCTCGACGGTGGTCTCGGTACTGCCGTCCACCGACGGGTTGGCGAGGCTCTCGACGAGCATCGACACCCCGAGCACGTCGGAGAGCAGAATGAACTCCTGCCGGGTGGCGTCGCAGCGCTGCCCGGTGTCGGTCAGGAACCGGACGCCGGCCGCCCACTCCTCCCCGGTGAGCCCGACGTCCTTGACGAACGCGTGAGCGTGACGGACGAGCGACGTGAGAATCTCCCGGAGCCGCGGGTCCGGGGCCCCGGCGAAGCTCTCGGCAACGACGTCGGCAGAGTGCTCCTCGTCGAACATGGCGGCAGCCTACTGTTTCGCTAGCTCGCTGCGCTCGCGGTGGGGGAGCTGTGTTTCCTAGCTCGCTGCGCTCGCGGTGGGGGAGCTGCGCTCCACCCACACCCCCTCAAAATCTGCGCCGGCGCGCTCTGGCAGCACAAGGGTGCGCCGGTTTCGGGGCGCCGCGTTCACATTCTCGGCGGGTCGTACAGGTTCAGCTCGTCGGGGTCCGGCGGTTCGAAGAGCGGCACGTGCCAGTCGAGCATCTCGCGCGTGATCCGGGGCGTGCCGCGGGCCTCGAGCCGCCGGGCCAGTTCGTCCAGCGGCACGTCCAGGTAGTGCAGCTCGACCGCCGCCCCGAGGGACCGGGCGCCGAGGCGCTTCTCGTCCCGGTCGGCGCGCAGCCAGAAGCCCGCCTCCAGGATGACGTCCTGCCCCAGTGTCAGCAGCCGCCGGGCCAGCTCCCAGAAATGCCGCTCCAGCCGCACGCGGGTCTCGACGTCGAACAGGTCGAGGCCCAGCCCGGCCATCCACTCGTCGGCGCACAGCCGCACGGCCGGCCCCTCGATCTCCAGGCGTTTGGCCAGGGTCGTCTTGCCGGAGCCGGGCAAGCCACAGATCAACATCAACGTCGCGACGCCGATCATGTTACGGTACTTACCGTGCGGTCTGAAAACATACCGAGCGGTAAGTCGGAGCGGACGTTCGTCGAGCGGGCCCGTCGGGCGCAGCTCGTCGAGTGCGCGATCGACGCGATTGCCGAGCTGGGGCTGCCCCGGGCGTCGCTGGCCGAGGTCGCCAAGCGGGCCGGGGTCACGAAGACGACGATCTTCTACCACTTCGCCAACCGCGAGGAGCTGATCCACGAGGTCTTCGCGCACACGCTGCGCGAAGGGGCCGAGTTCATGGCCGCGCGCACCGGCCGGGCCGACGGGCCGGCCGCGGAGCTGCGGGCCTACATCGAGGCGAACGTCGCGTACATCGGCACCCACCGCAAGCATGTGCAGGTGCTGACCGCCATCGCGATGAACTTCACCGACGAGGACGGCCGGACCCGGCTGCGGCACGACGCCTCGGTGTACGGCACCAGCCTCGCCCCGCTGCAGGACCTGCTCGAGCGCGGCCAGCGCGCGGGCGAGTTCCGCGACTTCACGACGCGCACCATGGCCATGACGATCCGGGCCGCCATCGACGCGATCGGGCCCCAGGTCAGCGTCATGCCGGAGCTCGACCTGGACGCGTACGCCCGGGATCTGGTCCTGCTTTTCCGCCACGCCACCGAGAAGGAGGCCCGCCCATGACCCGCGACCGCCGAACCGGAGCCGCGCTCGCACTGGCGCTGGACGTCGTCATCCCCCTGGCTGTCTTCTACGGGGCCCGCGCGGCCGGCGTGAACCAATGGCTCGCGCTGCTGCTCGCGACCCTGGCGCCGCTGGCCGGCATCGGCTGGACCTGGGCCCGGTCCCGCCGGCTGGACCCGACCGCGGTGTTCGTCATCGCCACGATGGCGTTGTCGCTGCTGGTCGCGCTGGCGTCCGGCGATGCCCGGGCGCTGCTGGCCCGGGAGAGCTGGCTGACCGGGGCCGTCGGGCTGTGGATCCTCGGCTCGATGGCCACCGGGCGGCCGTTCCTGCTGGACGTGGCCGGCAAGGTGAGCCCGACCGGCATGGCCGCCCGGTTCGACCGGCTGTGGGCCGGCAACCGGGTCTTCCACCGCTGGGTGGTGCTGGCCAGCGTCGCGTGGGGCAGCGCCTTCGTGCTGGACGCGATCATCCGGGTCGTGTTCGCCTACACCCTGGCCCTCGACACCGTGCCGGCCGCCGGCACCGTCTCCCTGATCGTCCTGATCGTGCTGGCCCAGGGCATCGCGATGGTGCACGGCCGGCGCAGCGGCGCCCTGGCCCTGATCCGCGAGCGGGAAGGCGCGCCCACGACCTGACGGATCCGGGCCGGCCCGATCAGCCGATGTGCGGCAGCGACCGCGTCTCCTCCACGGCCTTGATGATGTGGAGCGAGGCGATGGAGGACACCCGCGGAGCGTATCGGTCCGCGCCCGGGCGGGAATGTCCTTGCGGGCCGGGCCCGGGCGGCGAACGATCGGATGCCGTGCCGATAGTGGGTATGGACGCCGGGATCCCGGCCGGGCGGGTCGTCGTCGTCATCGACGTCATCCGGGCCTTCACGACGGCCGCGGTCGCCTTCGAGCGCGGCGCGGCGGAGATCGCCTGCGCGCCGTCGGTCGAGGCCGGCCGGGAGCTGCGGCGGCGGCACCCGGACCGGCTGCTCGTCGGGGAGGCCGGCGGGCTCAGGCCCGCGGACTTCGACTTCGGCAACTCGCCGTCGGAGTTGTCGGCGGCGCGGCTCGACGGCCGGCGCCTGATCCAGGCGACGTCGAACGGCACGCGCGGGCTGGCCCGGTGCCCGGACGCGGCGGCGCTGCTCGCGGTGTCGGCGCCGAACGTCGGGGCGACCGCCCGGTGGATCGCGCGGCACCACCCCGGCGTGCCGTGGACGCTCGTCTGCACCGGGCGGACGGCCGAGGACCGGGCCTGCGCGCGGTACCTGGCCGGCCTGCTCGACGGGTCGGCGCCGGAACGGGCGGACCTGGTCGCGGGCATCGAGGAGGGCGCC
Source organism: Dactylosporangium sp. NPDC049140 (assembly GCF_040648435.1). NCBI lineage: Bacteria > Bacillati > Actinomycetota > Actinomycetes > Micromonosporales > Micromonosporaceae > Dactylosporangium > Dactylosporangium sp. NPDC049140. Next base: position 46,155 of record NZ_JBEZDS010000005.1, read on the forward strand.
GCCGAGCACGCTCACGCCTACGCGCAACGACCCGCGTCCGAACGCGTCGACCTGTCGCGGGACCTGCCCTTCTGCCGCGACGTCGACCGGTCCGGGTTCGCCATGGTCGGCGCGGTCCGCACGGGACACGTCGTCCTCACCAGGGTTCCGTGCTGACCAAGGGCGCGTGCGCGGCCCGGCTATCATCCGGAGCTGACGACGATCGATCGGAGCGTTCCTGGTGCCGCTGTCGAATCGGCTGATCCGCCCCCTGCTGGCCTCGGTCGCCACCTGGTCGCTGGCCGACGACGAGTGGTCCACGGTCAACGCCACGCTGGCCGCGCTGGGCGAGGCCGTCCGCGCCGGCGACGACGGCCGGGCCGGGCGGGAGGCGGCGCGCCTGGCCGAGTACGGCGGTGCGGTACGGATCGGGCGGCGGATCGACGCCGGCCTGGGTGACCCGGCCGCGCACGGGGCCGACGAGGAGACCCGGTCGCTGATCAACGACCTGGTGCACCGGCTGACGACCGAGCCGGCCGAGCCCGACCACGCCGAGCCGGCGTGACGGCGCCGTTGGTCCGCCGGCCGGCGGTGCTGAGCCTGACGTACTGGACCGCGGGCCCCGGCGGCGACCTCCCGGCCGGCCTGCACGCCGCCTGGGCCGCGGCCGGGCGGCTCGGGCTGACCGAGGAGATCGAGCCGCACCCGGCGCAGCTGCGGGCGGCGGTGCCGTTCGACCATCCCGGGCGGCTGCGGGTGCTGGGCGCGCGCGGCGCCGGGGCGGGCCCGCAGGTGGAGCAGGCGTACGCGTACCAGCTGCACGACGTGATCGGCCTCGCCCTCATGCGGGCCCCCAACCGCGACGCCGCCGAGTGGGCCGCCCTCGAGCCCGCGGCCCGCCCGGGCGATGCGATCGGACAGGCCACCGTGTACCTCGGGCTGCTCGGCGACCGCGACGCGCCCACCACGCACGGGGCCGCCGTCGCGCTCGGGCGGCGGCTGCGCGGCCTCGTCCCGGGCGGCGAGCGGGGCTGGCCGGGGACCGCGTGCGGGTTCCCCGCCGGGATCACCGCGTGGGACGTGTCGCCGGGCGGTGGCGACGGCACCGGGCGGCGGCTGCTGGTGCTCGCACCGGAGCGGGCCGAGGACGCGGTCGACCGGTGGGTGTGGCTCGACGACGGGCCGGGGCTGCCGCCGTTCGCGCTCTATCTGCTGCACGCCGCGAAGCTGCGGTACGAACGCGCCGTCCTGGTGCGTGAACTGCCCGCGCTGCGCCGGAACCTGGCCGCGGCGAACGAGGAGAGCGCGGCCCTCAGCGGCGTGCTCGGCTCGGACCGCGGGTCCGACCGGCTCCTGGCCGCCGCGACCCGCCTCACCGACCTGCAGACGCGGGCCGACGGGCTCGTCGACTCGCTGGCCCGGGTACGCACCCTGGCCCGGACCGTCGAGACGGCCCAGGCCAACCTCGCCGCGGTGCTGCCCCAGCCGGTCTACGAGGGCGACGGCGGGCCGCTCGGCGACGACCGCCGGATCGCCGGATGGACGGCCGGGCAGCTGCGCAGCGAGGAGACGTACCTCGACGCCGCGACCGCGCGGGCCGGGGCGCTGCTCGGGACCGTGACCGCCGTCGTCGACACCGGCCTGCGCGCCCGCGACGACGGCCGCACCCTGATGCAGACCTCGATCATCGGCGGGCTGCTCGTCGCGCTGGCGGCGGTACAGAGCCTGAACTACGCCGTCGACCTGCCGGGGCCGCTGATGGGGCCGCTGATCCTGCTGCTGACCGCCCTCGCGATGTGGCTGCCCTCCGCGGTGCTCCAGGTCGGCCGGGCGGGCCGCGTGCCGGCCGGGTGGGCGCCGCTGGGCGTGCTGCTGCTCGCCCTGACCGCCGCGGCGGCCGGCTGGACCGCGGTCACCGGCGCCTGGCTGGTCCGCGGCGGGCCGGCCCCGCCCTGGGCGAGCGTCGTCACCGCGGTGGGGGCCGCGACCGTCGCCGCCGCTGCGGCGCTGGCCTACCGACGGCGGAAAGGCCGTGCCGATGACCGGCGATGAAGAGCTGCTGCAGCGGTACCTCGAGGCGCCCACCTGGGAGGAGGCGCTGAGCTCGCCCGCACCCCCGGCCGCGTGGTTCGCCGACAGCGCCGCGCGCGCCGAGAGCGAGAGCAACGACGGGATGGCCGGGTACCTCCGGCGGCACGCGGCGGTTCTCGCGAAACTGGACGCCGACGGGTACGATGCGGCCCTCGCACTGGCCCGCGGGCGGATCGACCCCGAGGAGCCGAAGGACTTCCGCGCCTGGCTCGAGGTGATCGCCGACCTCGAGCCGGAGCACCTGGCCGGACTGCTCCGGGAGCACCCGTGGCTGCTGTCCGGCGCCACCGGCGAGCGCCTGACGCAGATAGTCGGCCGCGCCGCCGCCGATGGCGACCTGGCCCGGCTGGTCGACGTGGAGTACCGCCGGCTGTTGTTGCACTGCGCACGGCACTCGGGCGTGGCCCGGACCGTCGCCGCGCTGGGCGGTGGGGCCGGTGGCGGCGACGGCCCCGGCGACCCGGACCTGCAGATGCTGCGCAAGCTCGCGCTAGTGCGGCGCGTCTGGGACACCGAGCCGGCCCGGTTCGCGCTGCACGACGTGGCGGCGGGGTTCGTGCAGCGGTACCACCGCACCGGCGGTACCGACGATCTCGCGATCGGTCTGCTGCTGTACCGGACGCTGCTCGACGCCCTCGGCGAGGACGACCGCGACTTCGCGGCCGCGCTCTCGGGCAACCTCGCGGGCACGCTGCAGCTCTGGGAGCGGGCCACCGGCGAGGTCGAGCACCGGCCGGAGGCGGTCGAGCACTACCGGCGGTACCTCGCGCTGAGCGACCCGGCCGACCCCCGCCGGCCCTCGATCATGGTCGAGCTCGCCGGCGTCCTGCTGCGGACCGGCGGGCCCGGCGCCCCGGCCGAGGCGCGGGAACTGGTCGCCGCCGCACTGCCGCGGCTCGCCGGCCACAACGCCGAGCAGCACATCATCGGCCTGATCCACCTCGCCACGGCCGACCTCGACGACTTCCGCCGCGGCGGCGACCCGGCGGCGGCCCGGGCCTCGACCGCGGCGGCGGCCGACGCGATCGCCGCACGGCCCGCCGCCGACCCCGACCGGCGCCGCCTCGCCGACGCGCTGGGCCAGACCGTCATGGCGATGCTGCAGGCCCGCACCGACCCCGGCCTGCTGGACGCCGCGAACCGGGCCTTCGGGCTGGCCGCCGACGCCGCCGGCACCGGCTCGCCCGAGGTCGACGTGCTGCTCAACCAGGCGTCGATGCTGGTGACGCGGTTCGAGGAGCGCGGGGCCGAGGCCGACCTCGACGAGGCGATCCGGCTGGCCCGCGCGGCCCTGGCCCGCACCGGCGCCGGTCACCCGCAGGAGCCGTACGCCCTCGACGTCCTCGGCAGCGCGCTGCGGCAGCGGTTCCTGCGCGCCGGCGACATCCGCGACCTCGACACGTCGGTCGAGGTGCTGCGCCGGGCGGTCGAGGTGCAGGGCGACGCGATCGTGGTGCCGGCCGCGCTGACGAACCTCGGCAACGCGATGCTGGAGCGGTACCAGCACACGCGGCGCCCCGAGGACCTCGACGAGGGCGTCACCGCCTTCGGCCGCATCGTCGCGGCGACCGGACCCGGCGACCCGGCGCGCGGGAACCGGGTCAGCGGCCTCGCCGCCGTGCTGCGGCTGCGGGCCAAGCACCGCGGCCGCCCGGACGACCTCGACCGGGCGATCGCGCTGCTGGAGGAGGTCCTGGCCGCCGCAAGCCCGGACCAGCGCGGCGCCTTCGCGCTGTGGACGTCGATGGGCCTCGCCCTGCGCGACCGGTACATGAACGGCGGCGACGACGCCGACATCCGCCGCGCCGCCGAGCTCACCCGCGCGGCCGCCGAGCGGACCCCGGCCACCGCCGCCACGCTCCCGCACGTGCTCACCAACCACCTGCTGGTCCTGCTCGCGCCGGCGCTGCGGGCGCGGGAGCGCACCGGCGCGCCGGTCACCGACCTGGACCGCTGGCTGACCGTCACGCTGCGGCAGGCGTCGGCGCGGGCCCGGGCCGGTGGCGACGTCGCCGCGGCGCTCGCGGGCATCGTGGCGCCGCCCGCCGAGGGGCCGGTGCCGACCGGCGACGAGCCGCCGGACCGGCCCGCGCCGAACCGCCCCGGACCGCCGGACCCGGAGGCGGCCCAGGACGATGGTGTACCGCGGTCGCTGCTCGGCCCGCCGGCCCGGTTCACGACGCCGGAGTACGCGCTGGTGGCCTACCACCGGGCCGAGGCGGCGCTGGAGCGGTACATGCGCACGAGCCGCCCGGCCGACCTCGACGAGGCGGTGCGGAACTGGCACGCCGTGCTCGACAACCCCAACTTCGCCGCGGTCGACCGCGCGGTGCGCCGGACCCTCGCCACGGCCGCGACCCGCGTCTACCACGCGGCCTACGGCGCGCACCCGGACGGCGGCTCGCTGGGGCGCCTGGTCGACGGCTTCCGGCTGATGTACGACCTCACCGACGAGCCCGGGGACCGCCGGACCGTGGCCCTCGACCTGGCCCGCGCCCACATCACCCGGTTCGGCCGCATCGCCGACCCGGCCGACCTGGACCGGGCCTTCGCGGTACTCACCGCCGCGATGGACCCGGCCGAGCCCGGCGACCCGATGTGGCGGCAGGGGCTGCGGTACCTCGTCGGGACCCTCCAGGAGTATCCGGAGCCGAGCACCCGCACGGCCGCCCACTGGGCCCGGCTCGACCTGGTCGCCGGCCTCCTCGACCGGCTGGGCGACAAGCGGGAGGCGCCGGCCTGGGTGGCCGCGCGGGCCTTCATGGCGACCGCGTTCGCCGAGCTGAGCAAGGACCCCCACCATCGCGCCGAGGCGCTGCAACGGGCCCGCCGGATCGCCCCCGCCGAGATGCTCGACGCGATCGACGAGCTGGCCGCCCTCGCCGGCCCCGAGGCCGAGGGGGTCGAGGTCTCGCTCGGCGACCTGCAGGAGCCGCTCGACGACCCGCGGCTGGAGGCGGAGCGCGTGGCCCGGCTGCGCATCTTCGCCACGCGCATCGACCCGGCCACGGACTACGAATGGTGGCTGCAGGCCGGCACCACCCTGGTCCTGGCGCTCATGCGCCAGGGCGACGCCGACGCGCAGGACGAGGCGCTCGGCGTCGCCGAGGCCATCGCCCGCGAGGCCGCCGGGCACGACGACCGGCCGATGCACGTGCTCGCGCTGGCCATGATCCGCGAGCTGTACGGCGAGCGCATCCACGGCAACGCGGCCGACAACCGTGACCGGGCCGTCGCCGCGGCGCAGCGGCAGCTCGCGCTGTGCGAGCCGGGCACGACTGCGTGGGCCGGGGCGAGCGCCCAGCTCGGGGCGGCGCTCAGCCGGCGGGCGGCGTACGGGCGGCCCGGCGAGGGCGACGCCGAGCGGGCCATCGCCTGCTGCCGGGCGGCGGTCGAGGCGCTCGGGGCCGACGCCCGCCCGGACGAGGCCGGCATGGTGCACTTCCTGCTCGGCAACGTGCTGCTCGACCAGGTCACCGGCGGCCGGGCCGAGAACATGGAAGCGGCGATCGCCGCGTACCGCACCGCCCTGGAATACCTGCCGGCCACCGAGCCGGCCGGGGCCAACGCGCACCACCAGCTCGGGATCGCGTTCACCAACCGGCTGCGCGGCGGCCGGGAGGACAACCTGCGCGTCGCGGTCGGGCACTTCGAGGCCGAGCTGGACGTGTTCACCCGCGAGCGGCACCCTCGGGACTGGGCACTGGCCCAGGTGAGCCTCGGCAACGCCTACAGCCAGGCGTACGGCGACGACCCCCGCCGTACCGCCGAGCTCGCCGGCGCGGCGTTCACCGCGGCGCTGACCGTCTTCACCCGCGACACCGACGCCTACCAGTGGGCCCGCATCCGCAACAGCCAGGGTCTCCTCGCCATGGACGCGGACGGCGTCGGCGGGCGGCCGTCCGACCCGGACGCGGCCCTGGCGCACTTCAGCGCCGCGCTCGAGGTCTACGACCGGGACCGCTTCCCGGTCGACTGGGCCCGGGTCCAGGAGTACCTGGCCGTCTGCGAGCTGAGCCTGGGCCGGCCGGAGCGCAGCGCCGAGCATGCCGAGGCCGTTCTGGCGCGGTACGCCGGACAGGGACACAGCATCGAGGAGGGCCGCGCGCGGGTGAGCCTCGCCGGGGCCCGGATCGCGCAGGCCGGCCGCGACCCGGCCGCGCGTGACCGGTACCTGACCGAGGCGGTCCGCCACCTCGAGACCGCGCTGGTGATCCTGGCCGGCCACGACATGACGGCCGGCATCCGCGACGCCGCCACCGAGCTCGCCGAGGCGTACGGGGCGCTCGGCTGGTGGGCCGAGAGCGTACGCGCCTTCGAGACCGGCATCGCCGCCGCCGAGGCCGGCTACTCCGCCGCGCTGCTGCGCGCTTCCCGCTCGGCCGAGCTCGAACACGGGCGGCGGCTGGTCCGGATCGGGGTGCGCGCCCTCGTCGCGGCCGGGCGCCCCGCCGACGCCGCCGTCGCGCTGGAGCGGGGCCGGGCCCGGTGGCTCGGGGAGAGCGTCGCCCGTGACGCCGCCGACCTGGACCGCCTCGCCCTGGACCATCCGGGCCTGGCCGCCGGCTTCCGCGCGGCCGCGGCCCAGGTGAGCGCGGCCGAGGCCCTGGAACGGCGGGCGGCCGGCGGCGACACGCTGTCCGAGGCGGGGCGGGCCCGGGCCGCGCTCGACGCACAGCTCGCGCGCATCCAGCGGCTGGCGGGGTACGAGCGGTTCCTGGACCTGCCGGGCCTCGGCGACATCGAGCGGGCCGTCGAGGCCGGGCGGCCGCTGGTGTACCTGCTGCCGGCCCACGACGGCACGGTCGTGCTGCTGGCCCACCGCACCGCGGACGGCGACCTGGACGTGCGGGACCACGCCGCCCCGGGCCTCACCCTCGACGGCCTCGACGAGCTGCTGTTCGGCCCGGACGGCTTCCTGGCGGCCCAGCTGCGCGGCGGCGAGCAGTTGCGGGGCGCTTTGGCCCGCCTCCTCGACGACCTCGGCGAGCGGCTCATGGGACCGGTCGCGGCCGCCCTCGCGGGCGTGCCGGCGGACGGCGTCGCGATCGTTGCCGCGGGGCGGCTCGGCGTGCTGCCCCTGCATGCCGCCCGCTACGACACCCCGCACGGCCGCCGCTGCCTGCTGGACGACCACGCCGTGTCCTACACCCCGTCGGCCTGGATGCTGGCGAACACCAGGGCGGCCGAGCCGGCCACGGCCGTGCTGGCCGGCGTCGGCGACCCGACGGGCGACCTGCCCTTCGCCGGCGGCGAGCTGGCCGACATCGCCGCCCTGTTCCCACCGCAGAGCCGCGTGTTGTACGGCGACGCCGCCACCGCCCCCGCGGTCCGCGCGGCCCTGCCCGGCGCGACGCACGTGCACTTCGCCTGCCACGGCGGGTACGACCTCGCCGACCCGCTCGCCTCGGCCCTGGTCCTGGCCGGCGGCGACGAGCTGACCCTGCGCGAGCTGCTCGACGGCCAGCTGCTGCGCGACGCCCGCCTGGTCGTGGCGTCGGCCTGCCAGACCGCGATCAGCAACGTCCTGCGCCTGCCCGACGAGGCCCTGGGCCTACCGGCGGGCTTCCTGCGCGCCGGAGCGGCCGCCGTCGTCGGCACCCTCTGGCCGGTCGCGGACCTACCGACGGCGCTGCTCATGCACCGCTTCTACACACACCTGCTCGGCGCCGCGGGGACCGCACCACTGCGCCCGGCCGCGGCCCTGCGCGCCGCCCAGCACTGGCTGATCCGCCTGAGCACGGCCGAACTGGCGGCCCTGCTCATCGGCGCACCGCCCGCCGCCCCGTCCGGCGACGAGCCGGGCCCCTTCGCCGACCCGTACTTCTGGGCCGGCTTCGTACTGGCCGGCCAATAGCCACCGTACGAAAGCGCACGGCACGCCCCCGATCACCCACGAGACGCTCGAATGGCCCACCGCTCCTCGAACCGCCGGACCCCAACGAACTGCACCTGTTCGCCCCACCGCGGAGATGAGGCCGTGAGTTTCACCTTCGACGTCAACAACGAGGAAATCTGGAGCCCGGCCAACAACGTCGCTCGGCTCTACCTCGACACGGTCGACGCGGCCTCGCGCTACGTCGACCGGCCGACCGGGCTCACCGATGTCTCGGGAGACTGGTACACGATCGAACCTGACGCCTTCCGCGACTTCGTCGGGGCGATGCTCCACGCCTATGTGGAACGCGGGCGTGGGGACGTCCGGGCGTTGCTCCGCGGGCCACTGGCCGTTTCCCTCGACCTGTTGCGTCGGGCGGGCATCGCGCTGGACGGACGGACCGACAACGAGGTGGCCGCGCTGAGCGAGCTCAGGTCCGACCTGCCGTTCTGACCGGCCGCACACGAGCTGATCCTGTTCGGCCGCCGCGAACGTGAGCTCGGCACCCCGAAACCCGCGCACCCTTGGGGTGCCAGAGCGCGCCGGCGCAGATTTTGAGGGGGTGTGGGTGGAGCGCAGCTCCCCCACCGCGAGCGCAGCGAGCTAGGAAAGCGGACAGGTGTCTCTGTACTCCTCGATCGCCGATCCGCTCGGGGCCGGGCACAGGAACTGCTCGTAGCGCGTGTCGTTGTCCACGAAGCGCTTCAGCCACGAAATGCTGTACTTCGCCACCGTCACGTTCGCCGACGTCGGGGCCGAGTGGGTGGCGTTGTTCAGCTCCAGGTACGCCTTCTCCGGCGCCGCCGTCATGCTCGTGTAGAACGGCTCCGCGTGCGAGGCGACCGGGGCCACGGTGTCGTTCTCCGCGCCGATGACGAGGGTCGGTACGCGTACCGACGACCAGTTCCTGGTCTGGTGCCACGGCGTCATCGGGATCGCCGCGCGCAGCGACGGCCGGCTGCTCGCCGCCGACAGTGAACCGCCGCCGCCCATCGAGTGGCCCATCACGCCGAGCCGGGTCGCGTCCACGCGGGTGCGTACGGCGCTGGAGCCGGTGAGGTAGTCCAGGGCGGCGAGCAGCTGGCGGCCGCGGCTCGCCGGATCGTCCACGGTGGACAGTGTGTCGATGGTGATGACGACGAAGCCCTGCGAGGCCAGGCGCGGGCCGAGCCACGCCACGCTCGACTGCGACGCGGTGAAGCCGGGCGAGATGGCGACGCCGCCCCAGGTGCCGTAGGCGGTGCTGGCCGGGTAGTAGATGGTCCCGCCGCCGAAGCCGCTCACCGCGGAGCGGGCCACGGTCGTCGAGGCGGTCGCGAACGGGCCACGCGCGGCCTCGATGCTCGCGGTGGTGGGGGCGGGGCCGCGCTCGTAAGGGTTGGCGGCGAGCGCCGGGGCGGCCCCGGCGAACACGAGCAGCAGCCCCAGGGCGGCGACCGACAGGCGTCTGAGGATGGGCATGGCGGGGCTCCCTCACATGGACATCAGTAAATGCGATGCCAGTCTGGAGGGCCCTGCTACCGGCCGGTAATCCCGTCGTTCAAGGGAGCGCGACGGTATGCCGTGAACCGGGACGGGCCCGGGTGCGTGGCCCCCGGCATGCGGATCCTTTTCACCGCCAATCCGATGTACGGTCACGTCAACCCGATGCTCCCCCTCGTGCACGCCGCCCGCGCCGCCGGGCACGACGTCGTCGTCGCGACCGGCTCCGACCTCGTGCCGCACCTGGCCGGGCACGGCGTCACCACCTGGACCGCCGGGCCGTCGCACCGGGAGGCCGGCGGCGGCCCCGACGCCGACTGGCTCGCCTACTTCGTGTCCTCCGCGCAGCGCCGGGCCGCCGAGCTCGTGCCGCTCGCCGCCGACTGGAAGCCCGACCTGGTCGTCTCCGAGGACACCGAGCTCGCCGGGCCGGTCGCCGCGGCCGTGACCGGGGCGCGGCACGTCGTGCACGGCATCGGCCTGATGCCGCCGGTCCAGCTGTGGCCGGTGCTCGGCCCGGCGATCCGGACGATGCTGCACCGGTACGGCGCGGAAGCCGACCACCGCGCCGCGACCTACCTGGAGCTGTGCCCGCCGAGCCTGCGCCCGCCCGGCGAGCGGATCTGGCCGCGAACCCTCGACCTGCGCCCGGTCGCGGGCCTGCCGGCCGCCGGGCAGCGCCTGCCGGCGGCGCTGGACGCGCTGCCGTACGAGGACACGGTGCACGTCACGCTCGGAACCGTCTTCCACGACCACCGCGAGGTGCTGCGGACCGTGGTCGCGGCGCTGGCGGCGCTGCCGGTGAACGTCGTCGCGACCGTCGGGCCCGGCACCGACCCGGCCCGGTTCGGCCCGGTGCCCGGCAACGTGCTGCTGGCGCCGTACCTCCCGCACGCCCTGCTTCTGCCCCGGTGCACGGCGGTCGTGTCGCAGGGCGGGGCCGGCATCCTGTTCGGCGCGCTCGCCCACGCCCTGCCGCAGCTCGTCCTGCCCCAGGGCGGCGACCAGTTCGGCAACGCCGCCGCGCTCGCCGCGTCCGGCGCCGGGCTCGCGCTCGACTCGGCCGCCGCGGTCGCGGACGGGGTCAACGAGCTGCTGCGCGCCTCGTCGTTTCGAGCCAAGGCCGCGGCTGTACAGCGGGAGCTCACCCTGATGCCCGACGCGCCGACGGTCCTGGCCCGCCTCACCGCCTGACCCGGCACGGAACGGCTTGGAACGCCTCCATGGACGTAGAGACCGTTCGGGATCAGTGGAGGTGTCATGAAGTACAGAACAGGTCTGCTCGTCATTGCGCCCTTGGCGGCGGCCGCGCTCATCGCCGCGCCCGCGCAGGCCGCGGCCCCGACGTTCACCGTCTCGCCGGGCGGCGCCTGGACGGGGACGCGGGCCGCCGACGGCACGGTCGGCATCCGCGACGCCGTGTCCAACCAGACGACCCTGTGCGCGGGGCTGGCGGTGTCGGGCCGCTTCCGGGCCGGCGCGGGTCAGAGCGGTACCGATATCGGCGCCCTGAGCAGTATCTCGTTCACCGGCTGCAAGGCCGAGGGGGTGGCCGTCACGGTCACCGTCACCACCTCGGCGGCCAACCCGGCCCCGATCAGCCTGACCGGGGCCTTCCCGTCCGACCCGGCCGTCTTCACCGGCCAGGCCACCAACATCTCGCTCACCCTGGACGACACGAACGGCTGCCACGCCGTCGTGGGCGCGAGAACCTCCAGCGGCGGCGGACCCGGCTTCACGGGCATCGCGTACCGCAGCACCGACGCCCGGCTCTCGTTCGCCGCCGGCGGCAAGGGCCTGTTCGTGCAGTCCGCGTCGGCGCAGTGCGGCACCGGCGCCCAGGGGCTGGACGTGAAGGTGTTCGACCGCATCTCGCTCGGCGGCTTCGGCACCACGCTCACCGACTCCGCGGTGAACATCTCCCCGCCGCAGCGGATCACGTCACCCTGACCGCGCCGGAGCGGCCGCGGCCCGGTGGAACCGCCGCCGGGCCGCGGCCGTCCAAGGGTCATGCCGCGCAAGACGATCCCCCTGCTGCTCGCCCTCGCCATCCTCGCCGGGTGCCACGCGCCCGCCGCCGCCCCGGATCCGGTCAGCTCGCCCAGCGTCGCGCCGGTCGACGGCCCGGTCGCGTTCCACGTGCGCCTCGGGGCCGGGCAGCACCTGGTCACGAGCTCGCCGGCCCCGGGGTCGTGCCCGGCCCTGAGCGCCCGCATCGTGCTCGGCCACGACGGGCTGGCCCTGCTCACCGCCTCCGGCGCGCGGTGCGGGACGGGCGACAACGGCGCCCCGGGCAACGGGCGGCACGGGGTGTACCGCGGCAACGCCGACATCCCGCCGGACCGCACGGTCACGAGGACCACGACCCCGCTCGGCGAGGCGGCGCTGTTCACGCAGCCGTACTACGAGTGCACGAACTCGTGCAAGCACTACACCGAGCCGGTCGCCGTCATCACGCTCACCGCCCCGGCCGACCCGGACGTGCGCGCCCTGACCGTCGTCGGCGAGCGCGGCACCATCGACCTGAACGCGCTCACCGCCCTCGTCCGCGACCAGCTGACGCCCTGAAAATCTGCAACAGCGCGCCCACCGGGTTCGCCGCCGCCGACGCGCTCGGGCAGCACGGCACGGGCTCCGGCAAGCTGTAGGCATGCCGATCCGCCGATTCGAGCCCGGCGACGCCGCCATCGTCGCCGGGCTCATCGCCCGCTGCCTGCGCGAGGTCAACAGCCGGGACTACCCGCCGGAGCTCATCGAGCGCATGTGTGCGCACTTCACCCCCGCGCGCGTCGCCGAACTCGCCGCCGCGCGGGAGATGTGGGTGTGCGAGCACGGCACGGTGTCGCGCGACGGCAACAAGGTGTACACCATGTTCGTCGACCCGGACGCGGCCGGGCGCGGCGTCGGCCGCGCGCTCATGGCGCACATCGAGGCCCGCGCGGCGGCCGAGGGCCACGCCTTCATGGAGACCGGCGCGAGCATCACCGGCCACGGCTTCTACCACCGCCTCGGCTACACCGACGTGCGCACGAGCGAGACCGGGTTCGGGCTGAACTACATCCTGCGCAAGCCGCTGGCGTAGGGGGCGGTGCTCCCCCGCTCGATCAGGCGCGTCGGGACCAGGTCGGTGCCCGGGCCGGCGGGCTCGTTGCGGATCTGGGCCAGCAGCGCCCGCACGCACCGGCGGCCCACCTCGGCGAAGTCCTGGTGCACGGTCGTGAGCGGCGGCAGGTACGAGGCGGCGTCGGCGATGTCGTCGAAGCCGACCACGCTCACCTCGGCCGGGACCGGGCGCCCGGCCTCGTGGAACGCGCGCAGCACGCCCAGGGCCATCTGGTCGTTGGCGGCGAAGACGGCGGTGCAGTCCGGGTCGGTCGCGAGGCGCCGGCCGGCCTCGTAGCCGGAGCGGGCCGACCAGTCGCCGCGCTCGATCGGCGGGGCCGGGCGGCCCGCGGCCAGCAGCACCTCGCGCCAGGCGTTCGCGCGGCGCTCGGCCGCGTAGGACTCCTCCGGGCCGGCCACGTGGCGGACCGTCGGGTGGCCGAGGCCGAGCAGGTGCCGGACCGCCTGGCGGGCGCCGTCGGCCTGGTCGGTGTCGACCACCGGATACCGGTCGCCGGCGTCGGAGTCGACGATCACCACGTGCACGCCCGGCGGCAGGGCGACCGTGCTGGCGTCGAGCAGGTGTACCTCGATGATGACCACGACGCCGTCGACCGCGAGCTCGCCCAGGCGCGTGAACGCCCCGAGCACGTTGTCCTGCGTCGGTACCCCCACCGGAATCAGCGTTATCGCATAGCCCTCGGCCGCCGCGTGGGTCGCGATCGCCTCCACGGTGCGGCTGTTGCCCGTCGAGGACAGCCCGAACAGGATCACGCCGATGGTGTTGAACTGGCCGTAGCGCAGGGCGCGGGCGGCACTGTTGGGCCGGTACCCGAGCTCGCGCATGGCCGCCAGCACCTGCTGGCGCGTCGAGGCCACCACCGCGGGGTGGCCGTTGGACACCCGCGAGACGGTCTGTGAGGAGACGCCGGCCAGCCGGGCCACGTCGGCCATCGAGACCCGTTGCTTGCGCCGGCCGCCCGGCACGCCGGAGCCGCCGCGGTCCGCGGTGCGGGCCTCAACATTCATCGCCGGTCCCCCGAGTGGTGCTTCTTGACGGTTCATGTTCGGAAGTGCCACCATACCGCAGCCAATGTTTGCGTAAACATCCACACGGATGCCCACAAAGTCGCACAGGATGTTTACGTAAACACCGTTTGGAGGGAGGCCGCCGTGAAGCGACGATCCTGGGCGGGCTGGCGGTTCGTGGCACCGTTCATGACGGTCTTCGCGCTCGTCTTCCTGGCCCCGATCGGCTACTCGATCTACCTGAGCCTGTACCGCACCCGCCTCATCGGCGGCACCACGTTCGTCGGCCTCGACAACTACACCAAGGCGATCCAGGACCCGCAGTTCTGGTCCGCGTTCGGCCGGGTGGCGCTGTTCCTGGCCGTCCAGGTGCCGATCATGCTGCTCCTGGCGCTGTTCCTGGCCCTGGCGATCGACAGCGGCCGGCTCTTCGGCGCCGGCTTCTTCCGCATCTCCGTCTTCCTGCCCTACGCCGTGCCCGCCGTCGTGGCCACGCTGCTGTGGGGGTTCATGTACGGCAACCGTTTCGGCCTGGTCGCCAACGTCAACGACCTGCTCGGCGTGCACCTGCCCGACCCGCTGTCCCCACGGTACGTGCTCGCCTCCATCGGCAACGTCGTGACCTGGGAGTTCGTCGGCTACAACATGCTGATCCTGTACTCCGCGCTGCGCGTGGTGAGCCCGGCGCTCTACGAGGCGGCCGCGCTGGACGGGGCCGGGCAGCTGCGCATCATCCGCGCCATCAAGCTCCCGGCGCTGCGCGGGCCGCTGCTCATCGCCACCATCTTCTCGATCATCGGCAGCTTCCAGCTCTTCGCCGAGCCGAGCATCCTGCGGATCCTGGCGCCGAACGCGATCGCGACCTACTTCACGCCCAACCTGTACGCGTACTACCTCAGCTTCGGCGGCCAGCAGTACAACTACGCGGCCACCGTCGCCATCGTCATGGGCCTGCTCACGATGCTCGTCGCCTACGTCGTGCAGCTGCGCGGGATGCGGAAGGCGGTCTAGATGCGGGCCCGGCGCAGCGTCACCCTCACCGTCCTGTGCGGCATCATGCTCGTCTACACCCTGCTGCCCCTCGTGTGGCTGCTCGTCAACGCCACCAAGACGCAGCCCGACCTGCTCGGCACGTTCGGCCTGTGGTTCGGCCACCGGTTCGCGCTGTGGGACAACATCGCCGACACGTTCACGTACGACGGCGGCGTCTTCACCCGCTGGCTGCTCAACACGCTGCTCTACGTCGTGGTCGGGGCCGGGGGCGCGACCGTGCTCGCCGCGCTCGCCGGCTACGGCCTGGCCAAGTTCGACTTCCCCGGCCGGCGCGGCGTGTTCGCCGTCGTCATCGGGGCGGTCGCGGTGCCGGGCACGGCGCTGGCCGTGCCGACCTTCCTCATGTTCGCCCACCTCGGCATCACCAACACCCCGTGGTCGATCATCATCCCGTCGCTCGTCTCCCCGTTCGGCCTCTATCTCATGTGGACGTTCGCGGCCGACGCGGTCCCCGACGAGCTGCTCGAGTCGGCGCGGGTCGACGGCGCCGGCGAGTTCCGCACGTTCTTCCGCATCGCCGCGCCGCTGCTGGCCCCGGGCACCGTCACCGTGCTGCTGTTCAACGTCGTCGCGACGTGGAACAACTACTTCCTGCCGCTGGTGATGCTCAAGAACCCCGACTGGTACCCGCTCACGCTGGGCCTGTCCGCCTGGAACCAGCAGGCCGTCACCGCCGGCGGCGACGTCGTGTTCAACCTCGTCGTCACCGGCTCGCTGCTCACCATCGTGCCGCTGATCGCCGCATTCCTGCTGCTGCAGCGGTTCTGGCAGTCCGGCCTCAGCGCCGGAAGCGTCAAGGAATGAAGGACACCCCGCCCCAGAAAGGGAATCCAGGATGACTGCCATCAGTCGCCGCTCACTGCTCTTCGGCGCCGCCTCCGCCGCCGCCCTCCTCGTCGCCGGCTGCGGCTCGGACGACAACGGCGGTGACGGCGGGGCCAAGCCCGCCGGCGCCTCCGACGCCGACATCCAGGCCGCGCTCGACGCCGGCGGCAGCATCACCGTCTGGGCCTGGGAGCCGACCCTCAAGCAGGTCGTCGCCGACTTCCAGACCAAGTACCCCAAGGTGAAGGTCACGCTCACCAACGCCGGCACCGGCGACAAGCAGTACACCGCGCTGCAGAACGCGATGAAGGCCGGCAGCGGCGTGCCCGACCTGGCCCAGGTCGAGTACTACGCGCTGCCGCAGTTCGCGCTGGGCAAGCAGCTCGACGACCTCGGCGGCTACGGCTCGGCCAAGCTCGACGGCACCTTCACCCCCGGCCCGTGGGGCGCGGTGCACTCGGGCGGCACCCTGTACGGGCTGCCGATGGACTCCGGCCCGATGGCGCTGTTCTACAACAAGGACGTCTTCGACAAGCACGGCGTCGCCGTGCCCACCACCTGGGACCAGTACTACGAGGCGGCCCAGAAGCTGCACAGCGCGGACCCGAAGGTGTACATCACCAGCGACACCGGCGACGCCGGCTTCACCACCAGCATGATCTGGCAGGCGGGCGGGCGGCCGTACAAGGTGGACGGCACAAACGTCGGCGTCGACTTCTCCGACGCCGGCACCAAGAAGTTCACCACCATGTGGCAGAAGCTCATCGACGGCAAGCTCCTCGCCCCGGTCAACGGCTGGAGCGACGGCTGGTACAAGGGCCTCGGCGACGGCACCCTCGCCACGCTCGTCATCGGCGCGTGGATGCCGGCCAACCTCGAGTCGGGTGTGAAGGACGCCAACGGCAAGTGGCGGGTCGCGCCGATGCCGCAGTGGGAGGCCGGCGGCAAGGTCGTGGCCGAGAACGGCGGCAGCTCGCTGGCGATGCCGAAGCTCGGCGGGAACAAGAACCTGGCCTACGCCTTCATGAAGTACGCCACCGTCGACGCCGGCGCGCAGAGCCGGGCCGACAACGGCGCCTTCCCGGCCACCACCGCGCAGCTGAGCGCGGCGGCGTTCCGGGACAAGGAGTTCCCGTACTTCGGCGGCCAGAAGGTCAACCAGGTGCTCGCCGACGCCGCCGGGCAGGTCGCGAGCGGCTGGTCGTACCTGCCGTTCCAGGTGTACGCCAACAGCGTCTTCAACGACACCGCCGGCAAGGCCTACATCAGCGGCACCACCCTGCAGGACGGCCTCAAGGCCTGGCAGGACGCGTCCGTGAAGTACGGCCAGGAGCAGGGCTTCACCGTCAAGTAAGGAGTTCCGTCGCCGTGCCGCACCACCCCCGTCACCGATGGCTGCGCTGGCCGTCGGAGCCCGACCGGCCGCGCCTCGCGTTCGGCGCCGACTACAACCCCGAGCAGTGGCCGCGCGAGGTCTGGCGCGACGACGTGCGGGCGATGAAGACCGCCGGGGTCAACATCGTGTCCCTGGCCATCTTCTCGTGGGCCCGCATCCAGCCCCGGGAAGGCGTCTGGGACTTCGCGTGGCTCGACGAGGTCATGGACCTGCTGCACGGCAACGAGATCGCGGTGGACCTGGCCACGGCGACGGCGTCCCCGCCGCCGTGGCTGACCGCCGCGCACCCCGAGATCCTGCCCGTCGACCGGGAGGGGCACACCCGGTGGCCGGGCGCGCGGCAGCACTGGCGGCCGACTTCGCCGGTGTTCCGCGCGCACGCCCTGGCCCTGGTGAGCGCGCTCGCCGAGCGCTACGGCGGGCACCCGGCGCTGGCCGCCTGGCACATCAACAACGAGCTCGGCTGCCACAACGCCTACGACTACTCCGACGACGCCGCGCGGGCGTTCCGGGAGTGGCTGCGGCGGCGGTACGGCACCGTCGAGGAGCTGAACCGCGCGTGGGCGACCACGTTCTGGTCGCAGCGCTACAGCGACTGGGAGCAGCTCCTCCCGCCGCGGCTGTCCGCCCCCTCCTCCTACCCGAACCCGACCCAGCAGCTGGACTTCAAGCGCTTCTCCTCCGACGCGCTGCGCGACTACCTGCGGGCCGAGCGCGAGGTGCTGCGGGCCGCCACCCCGGACGTGCCGGTGACGACGAACTTCCTCGTCATGGGCGACACCGGCCCGGTCGACTACGCCGCGTGGGCCGGCGAGCTCGACTTCGTCGCCAACGACCACTACGTGATCCCCGGGCCGCAGGCCCGCGACGAGCTCTCCTTCTCCGCGAACCTGGTCGGCAACATCGCCGGCGGGCTTCCGTGGTACCTCATGGAGCACTCGACCAGCGCGGTCAACTGGCAGCCGGTGAACAAGGCGAAGGCCCCCGGCGAGCTGGCCCGGGACTCGCTGACGCACGTGGCCCACGGCGCCGACGCGGTCTGCTTCTTCCAGTGGCGCCAGTCGGCGGGCGGCGCCGAGAAGTACCACTCGGCGATGGTCCCGCACGCCGGGGAGGACAGCGCCGTGTTCCGGGCCGTCACCGAGCTCGGCGCCACCCTGCGCGAGCTGGCGCCGGTCGCCGGGACGCCCCGGGAGCCGGCCCGCGCCGCGATCCTGTTCGACTGGGACTCGTGGTGGGCCAGCGAGCAGGACTCGCACCCGAGCGACCGGCTGCGCTACCGCCGGGAGGCCCTGGACTGGTACTCGGCGTTCCTGGAGCTGGGCATCCGCGCCGACGTGGTGCCCGCGTCCGGCGCCTGGGAGCGCTACGAGCTCGTCGTCGCCCCCATCCTGTACGTCGTGCCGCGGCCGCTCGCCGAGCGGCTGGACGCCTACGTGGACGCCGGCGGCCACCTCGTCACCACGTACTTCTCCGGCATCGTCGACGAGCACGAGCACGTGTGGCTGGGCGGGTACCCGGGCGCGCTGCGGGACCTGCTCGGCATCCGCATCGAGGAGTTCGGCCCGCTGCTGGACGACGAGACCGCCGAGCTCGACGACGGCTCGACCGGCACGCTGTGGACCGACCGCATCGACGTCGTGGACCCGGCGACGGAGGTGCTCGTGCGGTACAAGACCGGCGAGCAGGCGGGCCGCCCGGCCGTGACCCGCCGCGCGCCCGGCCCCGGCTCGGCCGCGTACGTCTCCACCCGCCTCGGCCCGGCCGGCCTGACCCCGCTGCTGGCGACCCTGGCGTCCCGGGCCGGCGTGACGAGCGAGCTGCCCGCGGCCCTGCGCGGCCACGTCGAGCTCGCCGTGCGCGGCCCGCACCGCTTCCTCTTCAACCGCACCGACCGCCCGCTCGACGTGTCCGCGATCGCCGGCCCCGGCCGCGTGCTGGCACCACGGGCGGTGATGGTGCTCCTGCATGGAGGTACACCGTGATCCAGGATCTGGCCGCCCAGCGCCACCGGGCGATCCTCGACCTCGTGGCCGAGCGCGAGTACGCCACGATCACCGAGATCCAGGCCGCGACGGGCGCCTCGCCCTCGACCGTCCACCGCGACCTGGCCCACCTCGCGGACCGCGGCGCCGTGGCACGCATCCGCGGCGGCGTGACCCGCCCGCCGTCCCCGTCGGCCGAGGTGGCGGACCTGCGCCGCCGTCTGGCCCGGCTGCCCGATGTACTGGAGACGGGCGACCTGGCCACGGTCGAGCGCCTGCTGGCCCAGGCCCTGCACACCTGCGAGCGCCTGCGCCGGTGATGTGGCGTTGAAGGACCGTCGTCGCCGCGTCGGCGCGGGGGGCCGGGTCCGGCCGATCGGACGGCCAGGTTGCCGGAAGAGGCCAGTGCCGGAACCGGGGCAGGACGGCCTAAGATCGGCGGCGATGTCGCCTCGCTTCCTCCAGTCGCTGCTCGGCGTCGCGGTCGCCATTGTCGGTAACGGGCTCGCCGACGCCGCGGCGTTCGTTGTCATGCGCTCGCACGGTGACGGGCTGGGGTGTGGGTCGTCGCTCGATCCCAGCGGGCGGTTCGAGCTGCTCACCGCGCTGATCCTCACCTACGGCATCGCCCAGCTCGTACTGCTCGGCGCCGCGTTCGGGCTGTCGTGGCTGGCCAAGCCGCCGCCGGGGTACTGGGCGGCGCTGCGCGCGGGCTGGGCGGTACTCGCCCTGTTGTCCGTACTGTCCATGTTCTACCCGGGGTGCTGACCGGTTCGGTCCGGGGCGCCGATCGACCCCGCCGACCCGTGGCGACTGACCAGCGGCCCGGTCCGCCTCGTCGCCGCGGCGTACGGATGGAACGACGACGTCGCCGAGGGCCCGTTCCTGGTGCGGCACGGCGACCGCCTGGTGCTGAAGTACTCCGGCTCGGCGGTCGGCCGACGTACGCCGCGCGGGCGGTGCACGGCGCTGCGGCGCACCCGCTGGGCGGCCGACGGGCACCTGGTCCTCGGCCAGCGCCCCGACAAGGAGGTCGCCGCCCACCTGCGCGCGATCCGGGCGGTGGTACGCGTCGGCCGGCCGGACGATCCCCGGCCGGCCGCGCGGTTGACTCGATCAGGGCAGCAACGTCAGCTGCGCAGGCTCCACTGCTGGTTGGCGGCGCCGCTGCACGACCAGAGAATGATCTTCGTGCCGTTGGCGGTGCCGGCGCCGTTGGCGTCCAGGCACAGCCCGGACTGCTGACCCGTGATGGTGCCGTTGGCGTTGACGTTCCACTGCTGGTTGGTTTGACCGTTGCAATCCCAGATCACCACGGCGGTGCCGTTGGTGGTTCCCCGGTTGGAGGCGTCGAGGCACTTGTTGCCGTACACCTGCAGCTGCTTGCCGGACGTGTAGGTGAAGCGCTGGTTGGTGCCGCCGTGGCAGTCCCACAGCTGGGCCTGCGCGCCGTTGGTCGTCGACGCCCCGCTGATGTCGATGCACCGGCCGGACGCCGCGCCCACGATCGTGGCGCCCTGCCCGCCGCCGCCCTGCTGCCGGACGATCCACTTCGACTCGGCCGACCGGTTCCCCTGGGCGTCCACCACGAAGAGCCGGTACTCCCCCGGTGACGTCGGCACGGCGATGGACGTCGCGGTGCCGCCCGCCCGGGTCATCGTCGGGCCGGCCGTGAAGGTGGTCGTGCCGGACGGGGCCAGCCAGACCGTCCTGGTCGCGTCGCCGGTGCCGCGGATCGGGATCGGCGTCGCGCCGGCGCCCACGAACGTGCTCGCCGGCAGCGCGTAGTCCGGCAGCGACACCCGGCCCGACGGGATGATGTCGCGGTACGCGTCCTCGAGCCCGGAGTTCGCGGCGATGCCGTACGCCGCCGCCGGCCAGACGTAGTCGGACGAGACGAGGATGTCCTGAACGGTGCTGTTCGGCAGGTTCTTGTTCGAGACCTTGTTGATGGGCCCGTACGTCTGCGTGATGCTCAGGTCGTGCTTGCGTCCGAAGTCGTCGGAGTTGATGAGCCACGTGACGTTCTTGTCGACGCTCAGCACGTTGTCCCGGAAGGTGATGTACGCCGAGCCCTCGTCCGGGTGGAGTCCGTACTTGTGGCCGGCCGGCACGCCGTCGAGGTAGTTGTTGGTGACCGTGGTGCCGGGCTGGCTGCCGAGCGTGTAGATGGGCGCCGTGTCGCTGAGGCGTTGGACCGTGTCGATGATGTGGTTGTAGCTGATGGTGTTGTTCCGCGCCGTGGTGGTCGGCCGGTTGGGTGCGACCGAGCCCGAGGACCCGTCGAAGTTCCACCAGCCCCAGCCGAGGGTGATGCCCGACCACGGAGCCTTCTCGATCCGGTTGTGCTGGATGCTCAGCGTGTCGGCGAAGTACGCCGAGATGGGGCTGTGCCCGTTGAACAGCACGGCGCTGTCGTAGATGTAGTTGTTCCTGATCTCGATGTTCTTGCACAGGCCCTCGGCCTGGGTGGAGTACTTCTCGCCGTTGGTCGGCGTGGCGTCGCCGATGTAGACGTGCTGCGGATGGCCCACCGTGACCGCGGATCCGGCGATGTCGTTGGTGTAGTTCCCGATCAGCCGCGTGTTCTGCACGTCGTTGACCATGTTGATCCCGTCGGCGCCGGTGTGCTCGATCCGGTTGCGCTCCAGCAGGATCCCGTCGGCGTTCTCGACCTGGATGATGCCGGGCGCGACGTCGACGTTGCGGTAGTAGTAGTCGTGGAAGTTCCGCTTGGCGTACACGAAGGAGCTGAGGTTGCCCTGCTGCGCCTGCTTGAACACCGAGCCGGCCACGTTGACCAGGTTCCAGTCGGAGTGCTCGACGGTGAGCCCGGTGAACGTGAGGTTGCGGACGTGGCTGCTCGTGGACGTGCCGGCGACCCGTAGCACGGTGGACACGTTGTTCGGCGCGAAGACCGTCGCCGTCGTCATGTCCTCGGAGCCGGACTTGTAGTAGTACAGCGTCCGGCTGGTCTTGTCGAAGTAGAACTCGCCCGGCGTGTCCAGGAACTCGTAGGCGTTCATCACCTTGTGGCTGCCGCCGGCCTGGGCGTCGCCGTTGTACGCGCCCTGCGCGATGGCCGCGCCCGGTTGCTGGAAGAGGGCCACCCGGTTGGCGCCGTCGGAGCTCGTGGTGACCTGGCGGACGCCCACGATGGCCGTGGTCCAGGTCGTGGCCGTCTCGATCTCGAGGTCGTCCTGATTGCGGGAGATGGCCGGGAAGTCGGCCAGACTGTACTTGGCCCCGTCGCACTCCGAGCCGGACTCCCACGCCCAGGGTGCCTGCCCGGCGGTGACGCTGTACGTGCCGTAGCACCCCGCCGAGTTGATCGTCTTGGCCGCCATGTACGCCCGCTTGCCGTTGACGTAGAGCGCCCGCAGCTTGTTGCCGCGATCGAGCGGGGCCTTCCAGATGTTCCCGCTGTGCTGCGTCCACCCGGTGACCTGGACGCCGCCGGTCAGCACGGGCGTCTCGTTCGGGTAGGCGGCGTAGATGATCCGGTAGCCGTTCGTCCCGGAGTCGTTCGGCGTGAACTCGATGGTGCCGGTCACCTGAAAGTTTCCGCCGCGCAGGTACACGTAGATGTCCCCGGTCATGTTCGCGTTGATCGTGCGAACGACGTCCCGCGCATGCTGCACCGTCCGGAACGGTGCCGCGAGCGTCCCGGGATTGGCGTCGTTGCCGTCCGGTGCGACGTAGTACGCCGCCTGGGTGGCGGCCGCGGCCGGCGCTTGGTGCGTGACGGCCGGCAGCAGCGCGGCGAAGGCGAGCACCGCAAGCACCGTCAACGACCTTCCGGCGGTGGAAAGGGCGGACTTCACGCTCGTGTCCTTTCTCTGCCTGCGAACCGACGTCGTTCGGCCGCGAGCAACGCATCGATGGTGACCGCGACGGCGGGGACGGACTCCGTGCGGACGCGGCCGGGCGGAGGCATGACGTCGTGCGCGGGGGCACGGGCGGCAGGCGCCGGCCACGACGTGTCGGACCGCCGGCCGGCGGTCCCGCCGGCCGAGCACGACCCTTCCCCAAGCGGCTCGATCCGAGGGTAGACGTCATACGTATCAGGAGCAAGAACGTAAATATTTACGCGTACCGTTGCGGGCACGGGGGTCCACCGGGCGCGGCCACACTCGCCGCCCTGCGCCCGCTTCACCAGGGCTTCGACCGAGGCCCCGATCGTCGAAACCTGAACCCGCCCGCCGTTACCCGCCGCCACGCGCGGGTAGCGGTACCGACCGTCAGGTCCGCACCTCGATACCGCTACCGTGAAGGAAGCGTCATGACCACGATCACCACCCCGGAAACCGGCCTGGACACCGTCGCCGAACTCGCCGCCCAACTGCGCGTCGACGCGATCCGCTCGTCCACCAGCGCCGGCTCCGGGCACCCGACCTCCAGCATGTCGGCCGCGGACCTGCTCGCCGTGCTCGTCACCCGGCACCTGCACTACGACTGGGACAACCCGCACGATCCGAGCAACGACCACCTGATCTACTCCAAGGGCCACGCGTCCCCGCTGGTGTACTCCGTGTTCAAGGCCGTCGGCGTGATCAGTGACGAGGAGCTGATGACCGGCTACCGGCGCTTCGGCCGGCGCCTCGAGGGCCATCCCACCCCGATCCTGCCCTGGGTCGACGTGGCCACCGGCTCCCTCGGCCAGGGGCTGCCCGACGGTGTCGGCGTCGCCCTGGCCGGCAAGTACCTCGACAAGTTCCCCTACCGGGTGTGGGTGCTGTGCGGCGACAGCGAGATGGCCGAGGGCTCCATCTGGGAGGCGCTCGACAAGGCGTCGTACTACCAGCTGTCGAGCCTGGTCGTGATCGTCGACGTCAACCGGCTCGGCCAGCGCGGCGAGACCGACCTCGGCTGGAACCTCGACGCCTACACCGCCCGCGCCGAAGCGTTCGGCGCGCGCGTGCTCACCGTCGACGGCCACGACGTCGAAGCCATCGACGACGCCTTCACCACGGCCGCGCGGACCGACGGCAAACCGACCGTGATCCTCGCCAAGACGATCAAGGGCAAGGGCTTCTCCGAGGTCGAGAACAGGCCCAACTGGCACGGCAAGCCGCTACCGGCCGACATGGCCGGCCGCGCGATCGCCGAACTCGGCGGCGAACGTCACCTCATCCTGCGCGGCCCCCTGCCGCCGGACGGCAGCACCGACAGTAGCGCCCCGGCCGCCGACCGGGCAGCGCAGCCGCACACCACCAAGCCGGTCGAACCGCCCGCGACGACGTACGACGTTGGTGCGAAGGTCGCCACCCGCAAGGCCTACGGCGACGCCCTGGTCGCCCTCGGCGCCCGCGACCCGAAAGTCGTCGCCCTCGACGGAGAGGTCAGCAACTCCACCTACGCCTCCGAGTTCGCCAAGGCCTACCCCGACCGCTACTTCGAGATGTTCATCGCCGAACAACAGATGGTCGCCGCCGCCACCGGCCTTGCCGTCCGCGGCTACCGGCCCTACGCCTCCACCTTCGCCGCGTTCCTCACCCGCGCCCACGACTTCATCCGCATGGGCGCTGTCAGCGGCGTCGGCCTACGCCTGGTCGGCTCCCACGCCGGCGTCGAGATCGGCGCCGACGGCCCCTCGCAGATGGGCCTCGAAGACCTCGCCATGATCCGCGCCGTGCAGGGCTCCACCGTGCTGTACCCGGCCGACGCCACCAGCACCGTCGCCCTCACCGACGCCATGGCCACCACCCGCGGGATCAGCTACCTGCGCACCACCCGCGGCAACTACCCCGTCCTCTACCCCGACGGCGAATCCTTCCCCATCGGCGGCTCCAAGACTCTCCGCGAAACCGACCACGACCAGGTCACCCTCATCGGCGCCGGCGTCACCCTGCACGCCGCCCTGGCCGCCGCCGATACCCTCGCGGACAAGGGAATCACCGCACGGGTCATCGACCTCTACTCCATCAAGCCCATCGACGGCGCTGCCCTCGCCGCAGCCGCGAACGCCACCGCCGGCCGGATCGTCGTCGCCGAAGACCACCACCCCGAAGGCGGCCTCGGCTCCGCCGTCATCGACAGCCTCATCACCGCCCGCATCCCCGACCTGCATATCACCCATCTCGCCGTCCGCGAGATGCCCGGCTCCGGCACCGGAGACGAACTCCTCGCCTGGGCCGGCATCGACGCCGACCACATCGCCGCCGCCGCACAGGCGCTGATCACGACCGGTGATCCTGCGTAGCGACGACGCAAGCCCGTCGTGAAGCCCAGCCAGGTCAGCCTTTCGTCCGTTCGCGGGAGCCAATTCTGTCCTGTTTGGACAGTGGGGCCCCGGGGCGGCGAGAACTCCACGTGACCGGGCCGACAAAAGTTCGCTCGAAGCCATACCCTCCAGGCATGCGACGTATCCCCTTGCCCACCACGGCCATCACCCTGGCCCTCGCGCTCACGGCCTGCGGCTCCGACAAGCCCGCCCACCCCTCCCCGACCACCGCCGAGCCTGAAGCCGCCAGCTACTGCGCCCAGTTGGTCGGCCCCGGCAAGACGGTCGGCTTCAAGGCCGAGCAGGACGGTACCGTCCTGCGCGGTGTCGAGTTCGGCACCAGCGGCACCGGCGTGGTGCTCGCCCACCAGGACCAAGGCAGCGTCTGCGAGTGGCTGCCGTTCGCCAGGAAGCTTGCCGACAAGGGCTACCACGTCCTCGCGTTCGACTTCGGCGGTGAGGGCGACTCCGACAAGCACCCTGGCGGCCCCTCGATCGTCGGAGACGCCGTGTCGGCCGCGAACTGGTTGCGCACGCGAGGCGCGACGAACCTGGTCCTGATGGGCGCGTCGAAGGGCGGCACCGCGTCGCTGGCCGCGACGACGAAACTGGACCCCAAACCGAAGGCGGTCGTGACCCTGTCCTCCCCGGTGTCCTTCGCCTCCGCCGACGCTCTCAGCGCGGCGTCCGGGGCGGCGTTCCCGGTGCTGTACATCGCCGGGGAGTACGACTCCCCGTTCAACGACGACGCCAAGCAGCTCTACGACGCCACCCCGCCGGCCGTCGGCCCCCGGCTGCTGGTGGTCCCGGGCGCGCCGGAACACGGTACGGCCCTGTTCGCCGGCTCGGCCGCCGACACCGTCACCAAGGCCATCGACGATTTCCTGGCGAAGAACGCGCCCCCGGCAAGCAAGTGAGCGGCACGGTCTACACAATCAACGGTGTACCGAAGACCCGACGGCAGCTCGTCGGGGGTCACCGACGCATGCTCACCGCGCCGGTGACCCCCGACCAAGCCGACCTAACACGCCACCACAGCGACTAGCGCTGCAGCGTCAGCACCCCCGGCCGCCAAGGCAGGAGGTTGTAGTTCGTGCCGTCGGAGCTCGGGTCCCGGCCCTGGTACAGCAACTGCAGATTGCAAGGGTCGACGGTCTTGGTCTGATCGGGGTTGGTGCGGACCAGGTCGCCGTGGCTGATGTCCCTGGTCCAGGCGGCGCCGCTGTTGGCCTTGCCGGCGAAGGGATTGCCCTCGGTGGCGGCCTGCGGGGTCCACGACCCGCCCAGGCTGGTGGCCGTGAACGAGCGGAAGTAGCGGCCGTTCGCGCCCATCGCCTCGACCAGCATGAGGTACTGGTTCTGCCCCTGGACCTTGTAGACCTCGACCGCCTCGAACAGGTTGGCCTGCGTGTCGCTCATGATCTCGGTGTACGACGAGCCGAGGCTGCCCGGGAAGTTGCCGATGGGCATGCTGGCGCGGTAGATCTTGCCGTTGTCGCCGGCGAAGAACATGTACATGTTCGTGTCGTCGCCGATGAGGGTCTGGTCGAGGGGGGCGCTGCCGGAGATGCTGCCCGTGAAGAGCGTCTGGGGCGACGACCAGCCGTTGGCGTTGGTGGGGTCGCTCGAGGTGCGGTAGGAGAAGGTGGTCGGACCCCACTGGTAGGCGAGCACCCAGGTGTTCTTCGGGGCGAAGTAGAACAGCGTCGGCGCGACGGTACCGATGGACATCGTGTTCTGGCTGGCCGAGGCCATGTCGGACCAGTTGGTGAAGGGACTGAAGCCGATCGAGCCGTAGTTCCCACTGAGGTCGGTCGTGGAGGCGTAGACGATGTGCTGGCCGTTGTAGACGACGTTGGTGAAGTCCTTGACCGCGGACAACCCCGACTTCGGGGTGGCCAGCGGGCCGGTCGACGTCCAGCGGTAGCTCGACGGCAGCGCGCACCCTGTGCCGCCGCCGTCGACGCGGACGAGCTGCCACTGCTGGTTGCTGCCGTTCCAGTCGCTCCATTGCACCACGCTGGCGCCGTCGGCGGTCGAGGCTCCCTGCACGTCGGCGACCTTGCCGCTGTTGCGGTTGACCAGCCGGACGTACCCGTCACTGGAGTCGGCGAGGCTGAACTGCTGGTTGGTGCCGCCGTTGTCGGCCCACTGCACCATGGAAGCCCCGTCGGCGGTGGACTTGCCGTAGACGTCGGCGACCTTGCCGGAGTGCCGCGCGCGCAGCTTGTAGTAGCCGCCGCCGGCGTCCACGAACTGGAACTGCTGGTTGTACGTGTTCGTGCGGGTCCACTGGATGAGCTGGGCGCCGTCCGCGGTCGACGCGCCGTTGACGTCGAGAGCCTTGCCACTGTTGCGGTTCAGCAGCACGTACCAGGCGCTGGTATCGACCGTCGCCGCCGAGGCGGCCGTCATGTTCAGCACCGCCACGCCGGCACCGACCAGCGCGGTCACCACCGCGACGGCGATACCGAGGCGTCGTCTGCTTCGCTGTGTCTTCATTCCGGGTGTACTCCTTCAGGGGTGTCTATCAAATGCGGTAGCACTGTCACTGCCGGTTCGCACCGTCACCACGGGATCTCTGCGTGCTTCCGCTCGAGTCGGGGGGGGTCAGGGGCACCGATCGAGCCGGCTCGACATGGCCGGGTTGCCGTGGTGAGCGGGGCTATGCCGGCTACCAGTCCAGCGGCAGGCCACCGCACTCGGGGCACCCCCGGCGGCCGGTCGCGACGGACCACCTGCGCAGCCGGCAACGGCCACGAGCACCGCCGCCGACACGGCGGACGTGAACGCGCGCCGCCACGGGCGGCGCGGGTGTGACGGGGGCACGTCCAGGTTCTCCTTCAGCCTTCCCGGCCGACTCGACGACCTTGAGTGGTTCGGGGGAAGGAGAAGGTTGCTCGGCCACGGCAAGAAACTTGGAAACCGCCGCTCACCTGGACCTGGTAACAGAGCGGACGGGGTTCGTGACGCTGGCCGTCAGCCTCCACCGGTGCCCGGCCCCTGGGCATCGACAGGGCGCTCATCCACTACCGCGTTGGTTGGACGGTAGTTCGGCTTGACGGCTCAACCACCGCGCACCCTCGTCACCGACGTCGGCGGTCATCCGGACTCGGACCAGATTGCTCCGGCCCGGCACCCTCGATCCTCCGCCCTCGACGCCGCGCGCCTTTGTCAGCCATCGTCGTGTTCCCTCCCGAAGGTGATACGCGCCTGTTCGATTGCGGCGATGTGCCGCTCGGCCCAGGTGCGGACCACGGAAAGCGGTGCGTCCAACGACATCCCCAGGTCGGTGAGCGCGTAGTAGACCCGTGGAGGCACGGTCGGCTCGACCCGGCGGGTGACCAGGCCGTCGCGGCGCAAGCTCCGCAGCGTCTGCGACAGCATCTTGTGGGATACCCCCGGCACGCGACGGCGCAGCTGCGCGAAACCGACCTCATCCGGGTGCGCCTCGGCGAGCACCTTGATCAGCATCGACGTCCACTTGTCGCCGATCCGGTCGAGCAGCTGCCGGGTCGGGCAGGCGGGGCTGAACAGGTCCCCGGTCACCCCGGGCTCACCAGGTAACGCGGAGGTGCCGTCTTGTCCGGTCATGCCACGATCTCCAAGATTGAGTAGGTAACCGATGGTAACCGCGGTAGGAGTGGCATGGAGTTCCGCACCATCAAGACCAACGGCACCGAGCTGCACGTGGCACTGGACGGGGCCGGGCCGCCAGCGCTGTTCCTGCACGGCTGGCCGCACACCTGGCAGGTATGGCGGCCGGTCCTGCCGCTACTGACCGCGGCGCGGCGGGTCGTCGCGCCCGACCTGCGCGGGCTCGGCGACAGCGCCCGCGCGGAGGACGGCTTCGACGCCGGCACCGGAGCCGATGACATGCTCGGCCTACTGGACGCCCTCGACATCGATCGCGCCGACGTCGTGGCGATCGACGCCGGGGTGCCGGCCGCATTCGTGCTCAGCGCGCTGCATCCGGCGCGGGTACGACGGCTGGTGCTCCTCGAAGCGACGCTGCCCGGACTGCCCGGCGGGTTCGCCACGCCGCCGTGGTGGTTCGGCTTCCACACCGCACCGGGGCTCGCGGAGACGGTCCTCGAGGGCCATGAGGACGCGTACGTCGACTGGTTCCTCACCGCCGGCACCTACGAGCACCGCGGTGTCCCGCCGGCGATCCGGGACGCCTTCGTCCGCGCGTACACCGGCCGCGACGCCCTGCGGTGCGGCTTCGGCTACTACCGCGCGGCACAGCAGAATGCGGAGGCGGTCCTGGCGGCGGGCCGGCTGACCGTGGCGACCGTCGCCGTCGGCGGCAACACCGTCGGCGACCTGCTGCACCGGCAGCTGCGACCGGTCACCGACGACCTCACCGGCGAGCTCGTCGCCCGCAGCGGCCACCTCGTCCCGCTGGACCGCCCGGACGCGGTCGCGGACCTGATCCTCAACAACCGCGCAGGTCGGCAAGGAGCTTTCCGGTGACGACGTCGAGGCGGGCAGCGCTGCGCGGGTCGAACGCAGCGGTGTCGGTGGCGACGCGCCGACCCTCCAGTACCGCGGTGAGCCCCGTCGACGGCGCGTCGAGACAGCGCAACCAGCGTGGACTGTTGGGCGCTCTGTGACCGATTCGCGACATTGGTCGTCTCAACTTTTGCTCTGTGGCACCGAACTTTTTTTGGCACGGGCATATCTTTCGCTCGCGCGAAAAAATGTTTACGTTGTTCGAAGGTTAGTGCCTAGCCTCGCACCGGCGTCCTGCCCTACACACCCCTGGCCGCCGTGCGCATCCATCACGCGCCGTTGCCTGACCCACTCCCGCCACGTCACCGCCCGACCGACAGGAGACCTTCAGATGGCCCACACCCCCGACCCGATCGCGGACACACCGACCGCCACCGACCAGCACACCGCTCCCGACGCGACGAGCCGCCGCTGGCTCCTCCGCGGCGCGGCGGCCGGCGTCGCCGCGATCGGCACTGCCGCGCTGCTCCACCCGTCGGCGGCCATCGCCGCCCCCGACAACACCGCCCCGGGTACCCACGGCGGTGGTTCCGCCGGCCGGGTCCCGCGCGACCGGATCAGCGTTCAGCTCTACACGCTGCGGGACCAGCTCGGCATCAACCTGGAGAGCAGCCTCGCGGAACTGCGCCACATCGGCTACACACACGTCGAGCACGCCGGATTCGTCGGCCGTACCGCCGCGCAGTTCCGCACGGCACTCGACAACGCCGGCTTGAAGGCCACCTCAGGACACGTCGGCATCCCCCAGCCGTTCGACGCCGCCGCGTGGGAAGCCGCGCTGGCCGACGCCAACACCATCGGCAACCGTTACATCGTCAACCCACTCTTCGGCCTGGACTTCAGCACCTTCCAGCCCATCCGCGACGCCGCCCGCTACCACGCCTTCGCCAAGGACCTCAACCGGGCCGGCGCCATCGCCAAACGCGCCGGCATCAGTCTCGGCTACCACAACCACCACCTCGAGTTCATCCGCCAGACCGGTCCCGGGTCCGCCGGCGGCACCCGCACCGGGTTCGACATCATCACCGCCGAAACCGACCCCGCCCTCGTCCACCTCGAAGTCGACCTCTACTGGGCCTGGCGCGGCACCGCCGACCCCGTCGACCTCATCCACGCCAACCGCGGCCGCATCCGCCAGGTCCACGTCAAGGACGTCACCGTCGACACCAGCTTCACCACAGCCCCGTTCGCCGACGCCGGCCAGGGCGTGATCGACTTCGGCCGCATCTTCCAGCACGCCCGTGAGGCGGGCATCGAGGAATTCATCATCGAACGTGATGACGCCGGCAGCCCACCCCGCACGCCCGCCGACGCCCTCAGCACCGCCCGTGTCGGCTACCAGTACCTTTCCGGCCTGACCTTCTAGAGGAAGCCAGATGAGCCGTACCGCAAGGATCACGACGACGCTGCCCTCGTCGCCCCCGGACCGGGCACGCTGACCGTCAAACAGTCCGCCGGGCAGCCGAGTGCACACAAGGCTGCCCGCTCAGTCGACGCGGGCAAGGCCCGCGCCGGCGAGCCGCGACAGCGCGACCCGGCGTCCGGTCAGCCGACCGTGCGGACGGCCAACCTGCTCCGAATGCCGGTGCCGCCGCACAGACGCTCGTCCTCGCCTCCACCGGACGGCTGCGATGACCGGCCGCGCGTGGACGGTCGGCGGCACTTGCAAAGGGGTGCCTCAACCGGCGCGGTCGGTCGCCGAGCCGCTCAATCGCGTTGGAAGGCTTCACGGCGCATCATCTGCCACAGCGTCGGAATGCCCTCGGTGGTGGTCACGGCGACCGCCTTGCGCACGAACCGGTTGTCCGCGACCTGCTCGAGGATGGCCGCGGCGAGATCGGCGCGGCTGGTGAAGATGCCGGGCGCCCGGTCCTCGTACAGCGAGTAGCGGCTGACGGTCGCGGCGTCGAACAGGCCCGACGGACGCACGATCGTCCACAGCAGGTCGCTGTCGCGCATTTGCCGCTCCATGATGCGCATGTCCGCGTAGGTCGTCTTGCCAATGGTCGCGACGACGATCGGCTGCAGGATCCGGTTCATCACGAAGCCGCCGTCGGCGTGGTGGTGCGGCACGGTGGCGCTCGAGCTCACCGCGACGACCCGCTTGACGCCGTGCCGCGACATGGCCGCGGTGATGTTGCGAATCCCGTCGCTGTAGACGGAGATGGGCTTGCGGGCGAACGGCACTCCGAGGGTGGAGAGCACGGCATCGACGCCGGCCACCGAACGGTCCACGGCCTCGGCGTCGTGTACATCGGCGCCCACGACGCTGAGCAGCTTGTGATCGAGCGGAAAGTCGGCCGGTCGCCTGGTCACGGCAACGACCTCATGTCCTGCTTGCACTGCCTGGTCGGTGAGTAGGCGGCCGGTCGGTCCGTTCGCACCGAAGATGGCGATCCTCATGATGACGTCCTTCAAGGCTGGATGGGCATGTACTACGCATGGTAGATGATACGAGTCCCGAATGATATGTGACTCGTAGCATCTCGCGACGCCCACAGCCTTACCGGATAGGTGGCCCGGCGCGGCTGACCCGTACCACCAGGCAGCGCACCAACGGCGAATACGTGCGCGCGCCTGGTCTCAGGGTCAACGCGTCCCAGGGCCCAGCGGCCGCTCAGGTGCAAGTGATCTACTGTGTGGGTGAGCGACCTGCGAAATCTCATTGTCCGCTGGCAGCACGGCTGGGGCGTGGCCCGCGCGCTACCCGTCGCCGAAGACGTCGGCGGTGGGTTGCGGGTCCGGTGCATGCAGCCCGGCCGCGACGTCGAGTATGTCGCGCTCGACGCCGACGAGGACCTCGCATCGCTCACCAGGCTGGCTGAGCTTGTCGCCGGCGAGGACACCGTCACATGGCTGACCGTGCCCACCACCGATCCGGCGAAGGCGGCCTCGGCTCTGGTGGACGCCGGCCTGATCGTGCTCAAGAGTTCGGAGCTGCTGATGACGGCCGATCTTCGCCGGCATCCGCAGCATGTGCCCGCCGAACCGTACCGGCTCCTGACCCAGGTCGACTCGCACCTCGGCGGCAGCGTGGTCACGGCCACGATGCGCCACGAGTCGGGAGAGATCGGCGCACGCGGGACGATGGGACTGACCGGTACGGATGCGATCGCAGACCGGATCGAAACCGTGCCGGCTCATCGCCGCAAGGGCCTGGCCAGCGCGATCATGAGTGCGCTCGCCCGTTCCGCGATCGAAGAAGGCGTCGAACATGGCATGCTCGTCGCCAGCGAGGACGGTCAAGGTTTGTACACAACGCTGGGCTGGCAGCCGGTCGCCGGTGTCCTGATCGCAACCACGCCTGGCAACACTTACCCGTCCTGAACGGTGCCTTCCTTCGACCCGCGAGCCGGGGAGCTCCGTCTCGGTGCCGGTCCGTCAGCCTCGACCGGTCGCCTGGCCGTTGGCGGTCGGCGGGGCCGGGGCCAGGCGAGGAGGGCCATGTCGACGATCTGGAGCAGGTCGGCGGTGGTGGCGCCGTCGCGGGCCTGGGCCGACATGCCTTGCAGGACGGCGGCGTAGAACGCTGCCAGTGCGTGGGGGTCGGTGCCGGCCGGGAGCTCTCCGGCGCGCACGGCGCCGGCGATCCTGGCCTCGAGCCCTCGGACCCGGCCGGCCCGCTGGTCGCGCAGGCGGGCGGCGATGTCGGCGGACTGCGGGGAGCTGTTGGTTGCCGCGCTCAGGACCATGCAGCCGTGCGGGCGGTCCGGCGTGGTGAAGGCGGCCGCGGCCTCGCAGAGCAGGCGTTCTACGGCTTCGCGCGTGTTCGGCTCGTCGGCCAGCACCCGTTCGGTGTAGGCGGCGTGGGTGTGCAGGTAGTGGTCGAGGGCCTCGAGGAACAGGGAACGCTTGTCACCGAAGGCGGCGTAGAGACTCGGCGGGCCGATGCCGAGCGCCGTGGTGAGCAGCGCGACCGACGTCGCGTCGTAGCCGTATTCCCAGAATACGGCCATTGCCCGTTCGAGCGCCTCGGCGCGGTCGAACGACCGGGGCCGTCCCATCGTCACACCGCCATTCTATAGCGATCCCTACAGATGCGTGTTAGCGTCCGTTCTAGAGCGAATGCTACAGAACTTCGGGGGCGTTCATGGTCAACGTGGGTTTGTTCGTGCGCAGCGCGCCAAATGTCGTCGCCGGTCCGATCCGCGGCGCTTGACCTGCACCGACCGTCCGCCCTACCGGTCCTCGGCTCGCGAAGCGGACCGTCCCGCGGCGAAGGCAGCCGAGGTCGCGCGCTTCCCGCACCCATAGCCGTCCGTCAAATCGCTATCGCCCGGGCGATGGTCATGGCCATTGCCCGGGCCGCCTCACTCTGCGATCCGACGCGCAGCCCGCGGCGCGTTAATCGATAAACATCAGTTCCTGGAAGGAGCAGCATGACCGGAGTGCGTCGCCGCAACGTGATGAAGCTGGCCGGTGCGGCCGGACTGGCCACCGCCCTGGCGCCCGCCGCTCGGGCGTCGGCCCGAACCGCGGACACCACCTGGTACTCGTCGATCCAGGGGCCTCCCACACCGACCATGACGTCGTTCGACAACACCATGCTCGGCTTCATGGAGCAGCGCGGCATCACCTGCGGATCCCTCGCGGTCACCGATCAGGGCCGCCTGGTCAAGGCGACCGGCTACACCGTCAACCCGAACTGGCAGCCGGTGGCCCCCGACCTGGTCCAGCCCACCACACTCTTCCGGATCGCCAGCATCAGCAAGCCGATCACCGCCACCGCGATCAACCGGCTGGCGCAGGAGGGCAGACTCAACCTCGACACGCCGATCGGGTCGCTGGTCGACCTGACGCCGCCGACCGGCCAGACCGCCCCGGACAAAATCGGTGAGGCAACCGTGCGCCGGGTGCTGCAGCACCGCGGCGGCTGGGGCGACCCGTCGGTCACCCACTTCGACCCGATGTTCGCCGACCGGGCGATCGCCACCTTCTTCGGCACCCCGTTGCCGGTCACCCAGCGCCAGATCATCAAGTACAACTCCGGCCGCGCGCTGGCCAGCGACCCGGGCACCACATTTGCCTACAGCAACTACGGCTACCTGCTGCTGGGCCGGGTGATCGAGGCGGTCACCGGCATGGCCTATGCGGCCTACGTGCAGCAGGCGGTGCTCGGCCCGACGGGCATCACCCGGATGAAGCTCGGGCACAGCCTGGACCAAGCGCCCCACTACGTGAACACCGAAGCGGTCTACAACACCTCGCTGGAACCGACGCCGACGGTGCTGGAGGACTCGAGCGAGGAGCGGCCCGCCTATGTGCGGTGGCCGTACGGCGGCTTCAACCTGGAGAACATGGACTCGCACGGAGGCTGGCTCGCCAGCGCCGTGGACCT
Organism: Dactylosporangium sp. NPDC049140; assembly: GCF_040648435.1. Classification (NCBI taxonomy): domain Bacteria; kingdom Bacillati; phylum Actinomycetota; class Actinomycetes; order Micromonosporales; family Micromonosporaceae; genus Dactylosporangium; species Dactylosporangium sp. NPDC049140. Next base: position 81,051 of record NZ_JBEZDS010000005.1, read on the forward strand.
GGTCCGGTTCGCCTCGATCTTCGATCTGCCGGTGAAGCCGGCCGGCGTGCTCAACCAGACATCGGTGACGGCCACCTTCGCGCCGCCGGATTCCGCAAACACCTCCGACCCGTACTACGGGTACGGCTGGTTCGTCCGGCAGGCCACGGGCGGCGTCGGGTACAACTCCTGGCACAACGGCAGCCTCCCGGGCACCTGGACCTGGCTGGTGCGTTGCTTCAACGGGCGGAGCTGGGCGGCGCTGTTCAACCAGCGGGACGACCATCTGCATCCCGAGTCGGAGACCTACGCCGACATCGATCAGGCGTTGTGGAATGCGGCGGCCGCGGTGACGTCGTGGCCGACCGGCGACCTCTACCCGCAGTTCTTCCCGGCCGCCTGAGCCTGAACTCGGGTGTGTCCCGGCAATGAGGGTGCTCCGTCAGTGGGCGCCTATGTGGATGGTCGTCAATTTCTCGTCAAGTTGGGTGTCGCGCGATCGCTAGCGCGGGCCTGCCGGCCGTAGCGTGCGTGTCGTCAATGATCTCCATCGACGAGAACGGGGCCCCAAATGATCGGAAAGCGCGTCAAGACCGCTGCCCTCGCCGCCTGCGCGGCAGTACCGCTCGCCCTCCTGGCCACACCGGGTTCCGCGTCGGCTTCCGGCACCGATTACCTGTGGGCGTACTGGCAGAAGCCCGGCAGCACCACGTCCGGTGGATACGGCGTATTCCACGCGTACGGCGAGATCGTCCAGGTGCAGGACTGGCACGCCGACGGCTGGCGGACGTGGGCGCAGATCCAGACGCTGCTGCCGGACTCCAGTGGCGTGCTGCACTGGGTGAACCACAGCACGCCGTGCTGGGACGACACGAGCCACGGCGACACCAGCGGCGGTGGCTTCACGACGTGCAACTACTCGCTGCCGGAAGGCACCCGGGTCCGGGTGCACGTCTGGGCGACCAACAGCGGCGACCACAAATACGACGAGTACAGCCCTTCCGGTACGGCCTGACGACATTCCGCGGACGCGGCCGGGCGGCGACCCGGCCAAGTCACCAGTTGCGGCTACGGGCTCGTGCAGAGTTTCGGTGCTGCCCGGGCCTGGCCACCACGGCCGACGCCGCGGGCCGCGCTGCTGCGGGCCGTAGGCGGGCCGACAAATGCAGCGACCGGAAACGCCTGTGGAACGTGGTGGTCACAACTCGAACGGACATTGAACCAACGCTGAGGATCAGGGTAGCGAGTGGAGGCCGTCATGGTCGCATCTGGTACCGACACCCACGTCATCGCCGCCGAGGTTCGCGAGGGGATCTACGGTCGCAAGGTCGCCGCCGTGGAGCCGGGCGGCGCCGAGTTCATTTCCCTGTCCGAGCGGCACGGGCGGCCGCTGGACCTCTTCTGGACGTGGATGTCGCCGAACCTGGAGTTCGCCACGATCTTCGTCGGTGTCATCTCGATCCTGTACTTCCAACAGTCGTTCTGGGCGGCCGTCGCGGCGATCGTGGTGGGCACCGGGCTCGGGTCGCTCACGCACGGCATCCTGTCGTCGCGCGGGCCGCGGGCCGGCGTGCCGCAGATGATCCTGAGCCGTATCGGCTTCGGCTTCCTCGGCAACGTCCTCCCGGCCGGGCTCAACGCCGTCGTGGCGGGCGTCGGCTGGTTTGCCGTCAACAGTGTCTCCGGCGCGTTCGCGCTGGCCACCCTGACCCACCTGGACAAGCTGCCGTGCCTGCTCATCGTGGTGGTGGCCCAGGTCGTCATCGCGTTCTTCGGGCACAACCTGGTCCAGGTCTTCGAGCGGTACGCCTTCCCGGTGCTTGCCGTCGCGTTCCTCCTCGCCGTCGCCTGGACGTTCGCCAAGGCCGACCCCGGGGCGGCGGTCGCGGGGGGCGGCGGCGGCATCGGAGGCTTCCTGCTGACGGTCGGCGCCGCGTTCGGGTATGCGGCCGGGTGGAACCCGTACGCCACCGACTACACGCGCTACCTCAAGCCGGACACGAACGAGCGGGCCGTGGGACTGTGGGCCGGCCTCGGCGTCTTCGTCTCCTGCACGGTCCTGGAACTGGCCGGGGCCGCGTCCGTGACGATCGCCGGGCCCATTGGTGACAACCTGACCGGCAACTTCACCCAGCACCTGCCGACCTGGCTGGCCGACATCACGTTGCTGGCCATCGCCATCGGGGCCGTCTCGGCGAACGTCATCAACATCTACTCGGGCGCGATGTCCTTCCTGGCGCTCGGCATACGGCTCCCGTTGAACCAGCGGCGGGCCATCGTCGCGCTGGTGTTCGGCGTGGCCGGGTTCATCCTGGCCTGGACCGGGCTCAAGGACGCGGGCGCGAAGTACGAGGGCTTCCTGCTCGTCATCTCGTACTGGATCGGGCCGTGGCTGGGCGTCTACCTCACCGACTGGTACCTGCGGCGGGGCAAGCAGGTCGACGGGTTCCTTTTCGACCGGCGGCACAACCCCTGGGCCGGCGGGCTGGCGATGGCGATCGGCATGGCGGTGTCGATCCTGCTGTTCTCGAAGCAGGTGGACTACACCGGGCCGGTGCCGTCGCACATCAAGCAGTTCGGCGACTCGACCTTCGAGGTCGGGTTCGTGGTGTCGGCCGTCCTCTACTGGATCGGTTTCCGGCTGCAGGGCGGCAAGGACCGCGAGGAAACGCTCACGTTTGCTCCCGCAGGAAGCTGACCGGCTCCTCGACACCGTTCCACAGCACCGTCGTCTCGGCCGGCCGCGTGCGCGCCACCTCGCGGCCGGCCCGCAGCACCAGGTACCGCGGCGCGACCAGCCGCACGGCGTCGACCGCGGACGGTGCGTCGAAGACGACCAGGTCGGCCGGGCCGCCCACGTGCAACCCGTAGTCCTCGAGGCCCAGCGCGGCCGCCGGGTTCACGGTGATCATGTCGATCAGCCGGGGCAGTTCGGCGTCGCCGCTCATGTGGCCGAGGTGCGCGAGCACAAACGCCGCCTGCAACGGGTCGCCGTAGCCCAGCGGATACCACGGGTCCATGATCGAGTCGTGGCCGACGCACACGTTGACGCCGGCCTCCTGCAGCTGCTTGACGCGGGTGTGTCCGCGGCGCACCGGGCCGGTGTCGAAGCGGCCCTGCAGCACGGCGTTGTCCAGCGGATTGGTCACCATGTGCAGGCCCGCCCGGGCGATGTTGGCGACCAGGCGGTAGGCGTAGGCGGCGTTGTACGAGTGCATCGCCGTGGTGTGGCTGGCCGTGACCCGGCCGGTCAGGCCCCGCCGGATCGTCTCCGCCACCATCACCTCGATGAACCGCGAGTGCTCGTCGTCGGTCTCGTCGCAGTGAATGTCGACGCGCAGTCCGTGCTCGTCGGCGAGTGCGAACGCGAACCGCACCGACTCGACGCCGTCCTCGCGGGTCAGCTCGTAGTGGGGAATCGCGCCGATCACGTCGGCGCCCAGGTCGACCGCCTTGCGCATCAGGCCGCGGCCGCCGTCGTAGGACAGGATGCCCTGCTGGGGGAACGCGACCAGCTGCAGGTCGATCGTGCCGCGCAGCTCCTCGCGCAGCTCGGCCAGCCCGCGCAGCGCCCGCAACTCGGGGTCGCACACGTCGACGTGGCTGCGCACCGCCTGGACGCCGTTGGCCAGCTGCCATCGCAGCGCCTGAGCCGCCCTGGCCTTGACGTCGTCGACGGTCAGGTCCTTGACCCGCTCGGCCCACACGGCGATGCCCTCGAACAGCGATCCGGACACGTTGGGCCGCGGCTGCCCGACGGTGAGCACGGCGTCGAGGTGGATGTGCGGCTCGACCAGGGGCGGCGTGACGAGCCGGCCACCGAGGTCGATCGTGCGCGCGGCGGGCTCCTGCGCCGACGCGATCCGGCCGGCGTGGATGCCGATGGCACGCGGCTCGGTCTCGCCGGCCACGAGTGCGTTGAGCAGCTTGAGGTCGATCATCGACCCGACCTTTCACGGAACCGCGTGAGCTCGCGGCGCAGGGCCACGCCGAGCCGGTCGGCACGCACGTGCAGCTCGTCGCGCATCCGCAGCGGCAGCCCGGGCAGCGTCATCGTGCTCTGCAGCGCCAGGTCCTCGGCCAGGACGGCCTCCTCGAACGCGCACTCGTCCGCGACGACCTCGGGCCCGGGCCGCTCGACCCCGCCGATGCCGTACAGCAGCATCTTCGTATAGACGCGTGTCCGGGCGATCGACTCGGGCTGGGCGAAGAACAAGATCGTCTTGACCGCGCCCGCGTCCAGCTCCTCGAGGCGCAGCATCAGCTGGAACGGGGCGCGGTAGACGTATGTCGCACGACGCCGCTGCCGCATCGGCCGCGTCCCGTCGAGCACTCCCGGATCCCCGGGGTTGTCGAACCACTGCTCCTGCACGCTGCGGAATCCGTCCGGCTCGTCCTGCACGGTGTACGCCGGGACGGCCCGCTCCTCCCCGGCGCCGAACGTCGCGGCGTGCACGAAGGGGAAATGGGCGACGTCGAGGAAGTTGTCCGCGACCACGCCGGCCGACACGTTGGTGCGGGCCGGCGGTAGCCATGCGCCCACGTATTGCCGGTCCTCGTCGTCGGGGTCGTCGAACAGCTCCGTCAGCGGCTCCTCCGGGGCCAGCCAGACGAGGCCCCAGCGCGTCGTCACCGCGTGCGGCGCCGGCTCGACGTGCAGGTCCTCATACACGCTCCATACCTCGCCGAGCAGCTCCGCGGTGAAGGGCAGCTCGGCGACCAGCCCGACCGGGTGCCACGCCCGCCGCAGGACCGGGTCCTCATTGGTGCACAGCGACGGCGGCTCGGCCGGAGCGATCGTCGCCCGGTCGAGCCAGACGCGGCCGTCGCGCTCCTGCACCGCCGGGCCCGGCGGAAGGTCGGCGCGCGGCGGGACGGCCCGGTCGGGTGCCGACGGGATGCTGACGCAGCGCCCGTCGGGCCCGAACTCCCAGCCGTGGTAGGCACAGCGCAGCGTCCCGCCGGTCGGGGTGGCCGCCGACAACGGCACAAGGCGGTGCGGGCACCGGTCGGCGAAGACCCGGACGGGCCCGCCGTCGGCGAAGCGGACCAGCACGAACGGCATTTCGTCGACGTCGACCGCGAGGGGCCGCGTCGTGACGTCGGTGCTGCGCGCGACGGGCGTCCACTGGCTCACCGACCCAGTCTGCATCCCGGATGTTTCGATCGGGTGCCGACCGGCTCCGCGCGACCCCTTACCGGATAGGCACTGCCCTCGTCCAGCCCGCCGGTGAAGCCCACCACTCGACGTGACAGACGCCCGTGGCTTTCAGTGGCGGAAGAGGCGCAGGCCGGTGTGGGTCACGGTGATGCCGTAGCGCTCGGCGGCCGCGGCGATCTGCGCTGAGCGGGCGGCGCCGCCGGGCTCGGCGATGTGGCGCACGCCGTAGCGGGCCGCCTCGGTGATGTTGTCCTCGAACGGCAGGGCGCCGTCCGAGGCGAGGCTGACGTCCTGCAGGGGTACCGGCGGATCCAGCGTGGCCGCACGAGCCAGGTGGGCGGTGACGCGCTCCTGGGCCGATGGCAGCGGCTCGACCGGGGCGAAGCGGCGGCGGTGCCACAGCTCGGCCTTCGCGCCGGCCAGGCGGATGCCGTTGACCCGCGACTGCTGGCCCGCGGCCACGCCCAGGGTCGCGCCGCCGCGGGCCAGGACGACCGCGTTCGACTGGGTGTAGCGGGCCGTGGCCAGCGCCAGGCGCAGGTCCGGGGTCAGACCCCCGGGCAGCGGGGCGTCGTCGCGGCGCTGGACGAAGCGCAGGCCGTAGAGCTCGCGCACCTCCTCCGGCGGCGGCACGAACGCCGGGTCGGCCTCGAGCACCAGGTACGTCCCGCGCTTCTTCGCGGCCAGCACGGCCACGGCACCGGGCTCGTAGCCGGGGGCGATGATGCCGTCGCTGACCACGGTGCGCAGCAGCGCGGCGAGGCCGGCGGTGACCGGGGCGGAGACCGCGACCACGTCGCCGTAGGAGCTCTTCGGGTCGGTGTCGCGGGCCCGGGCGTAGGCGCGGGTCACCGCGTCGGCGGCGGGGTCGACGCCGAACAGCGCGGCGGTCACCGGGTCGAGCGGGCCGGCGAGGGCGGCCCCGGCCGGTGAGACGTGCTTGAAGGACGCGGCGGCGACGGTACCGCCGGCCGCCAGCTCCCGCACCAGCGGCCAGGCGGTGACGGCGTCGAGCAGGTTCAGGTACGACGGCCGCCCGTGCAGGACCGTGCACGGCGGCGCGTCCAGGGGTGTGACGGCGGCGGGGATCTGCTGGGGGTTCATGCCGTAGCGCAGGTGCACGCGGGCCTCCGGGCGGGCGACGGGGTGCGTCGCGGATGCCCAGGCGGTCGGCGGCCGACGTCAGCGCGCCCGGTCCCCGGTGGTGCCCCACCCTCGCCAGTCCCGGCCGCGCCGAAACTATAACCGACCGGCCGCATCAACACCGTGCGTGGTGCCTCCATTACTCAGAGATCTGAACCTCATCGGAGGAGCACCACGATGCAACGGGAATTCGAGGGGCCGATCTGCCTAGCGGTCCCCACGCTCGGACAGGCGGCGCTGCTCGCGGCGGACCTCGGCGTACGACTCCCGCTCGCGGACCAGCCACTCCGGCGGGGCCGCGTTGAGCTCGGCGATCTCGGCCGTGGTCAGCGCCTCGGTCACCCCGCCGCGGGCCAGGCCGCTGTTGGACACCCGCAGCCGCGCGGCGATCACGCTGCGCGGGTGCGGGCCCTCGCGGCGCAGCTCGACCAGCCACGGCGGCGGGTTGCGTTGCAGCTCGTCGAGCTCGTCGCGGGACACCAGGCCCTCCTGGAACTCCTGCGGGGTCGCCGGCAGGTACACGTCGAGCTTCTGCGCGGCGGTCGCGGGCTTCATGGTCTGGGTCTGTCTCGGCTTGCTCACCGCGCAAGGGTAGCGTGAACGCCCGTGACCTTTCGCCTGCTCGTGGTGCCCGGCGTCGTCATCGACCGCTGGCGGGACACCTGGGCCCAGCGGCGGCCGGAGACGCCGCTGGAACTCGTCCCCGTCGAGGCCGCCGAGGCGGAGCCCGGGCTCGGGATCTCCGGCGACGCCGCGCTGCTCCGGCTGCCCGTCGACAAGACGAAGCACCATGCGATTCCGTTGTACTCCGAGCAGAGCGTCGTGCTCGCCCACCGCGACCACGCCGTGCACGCCGCCGACGAGCTGACGATGGCCGAGCTGCTCGAGCTGGGCGAGCCGCTGCTGCGCCCGCTCGACGATGTGCTGGCATGGGAGACACCGGGAACCGGCGAGCGGCCCGCGACGACGGCGGAGGCGGTCGAGTGGGTCGCGGCCGAGGCCGGGCTGCTCGTGGTGCCGCAGTCCCTCGCCCGCCTGTACCACCGCCGGGACGTGAAGTACAAGCCGGTCACCGACGCCCCGGGCTCGTCCGTGGCCCTGGCCTGGCCGATCGACGGGCACTCGGAGCTGGTCGAGGAGATGATCGGCATCGTGCGCGGGCGCAGCGTGAACAGCACGCGCGGCCAGTCCGCGGAGGATGCGAAGCCCGCGCGGGCCGCGAAGGCGACGCCGAAGAAGGGGCCGGCGGGCAGGGCGGCCAGCAAACCGGCCCGCCGGCCCCGGTAATCACGGAGTGTAGATCTTCGGTGCGGCCGGCGTACTCATGCTGTCACCCAGGAAGAAGCTCGGGTGCGGCGGCTGGTTGTACGCCGTGTTCTGCCACGCCACGCCCTCGCGGTACTCGATGTCGTGCATGAGCGTGACGAGCCGCCGGTCCGTGACGGCGGTGCTCACGTAGACGCGCAGCGCCTTGTCGTCCGACGTGGGCCAGATGACCTCCTCGCGCCAGTCCCCGAACAGGTCGGCGGTCAGCGACGGGGTGGACTTGGTGCTGTTGTTGGAGTGCACGCCGCTCGCGGTCAGCAGGCGGGTGTCGCCCCCGGTCGTGTATTTGTCGATGTGCGTGGCGTCGAGCAGCTCCCGCACCGGGTCGGCGTCCCACCAGACGACGAAGTTGACCGCACCCGGGCGCCGGGTGCTGATCTGCACGCCCTTGGTGTTGTACAGCCCGGTGGTGCCGGTGCTCCACGACTCGGCGCCGGGGCTGCCGGCGTACACGTCGTCGGAGCGGCCGCGGCCGTTGTCGCAGCCACAGGTCGGCCACGACCACAGCAGCGCGCCGGTCTTGGCGTCGGCCATCCAGCCCGCCTTCGCCGAGGTGTTCTCGTCGACCTTGAACACCTCGAGGCCGGCGTGGCTCGGGTCGAGATCGCCGACGTCCATGGCGTCGCCGTGGCCCTGCTGGGTGTTCCACAGCGCGGAACCGTTGTCGTTGATCGCCATGGCCCCGAACAGGATCTCGTCCCGGCCGTCGGCATCCACGTCGGCGATGGACAGCTGGTGGTTGCCCTGGTCGGTGTACTGGCTGCCGGCGCTGTTGGAGTCGAACTTCCAGCGCTCGGTGAGCTTGCCGCCGCGCCAGTCCCACGCGGTGATGACGGTGCGGGTGTAGTACCCGCGCGACTCGATCAGGCTGGGCCGCTGGCCGTCGAGGTACGCGGTGCCGGCCAGGAACCGGTCGACGCGGTTGCCGTACGAGTCGCCCCAGCTGGAGACGGTCCCGCGGGGCACGTCGTAGTTGACGGTGGCCATCGCCGCACCGGTCTGGCCGTTGAACATCGTGAGGTACTCCGGGCCGGACAGCACGTAGCCGGAGGAGTTGCGATAGTCGGCCGAGGAGCTGCCGATGACCGTGCCGGCGCCGTCCTTGGTGGCGTCGGCGGTCTTCATCGCGATCTCGGCCTTGCCGTCGCCGTCGTAGTCGTACACCTGGAACTGCGTGTAGTGCGCCCCGGCCCGGATGTTGCGGCCCAGATCGATGCGCCACAGCCGCTGCCCGCCCAGCCGGTAGGCGTCCACGAACACGTTGCCGGTGTAGCCGGACTGCGAGTTGTCCTTCGAGTTCGTCGGGTCCCACTTGAGCACGACCTCGTACTGCCCGTCGCCGTCGAGGTCGCCGACGGAGGCGTCGTTGGCCGTGTAGGTGTACGCGACGCCGTCGGGCGTGGTGCCGCCGGACGGGGGCGAGATCGGGATGTCGAAGTACCCGTTGCTGCCCACCGGGAACGCCGGCTCGGAGTCGGCCTGCTCGGTGCCGCCCACCACGGGGCGCACGCTGTAGCCCGCGCCGGAGGCCGCGCCCGAGTCGTAGTAGTTGGTGGAGTTCGTGATCGGGCTGGCGTTCACCTTGGTCCCGGCCCGGTACAGGTTGAACGCCACCCCGGCCGGGTCGGTGCCCAGCAGCCGCCAGCTGACGTAGTTGCCGCTGCCGGACCGGACGCTGACGAGGCCGCGGTTGAGCTTCTCGGCCTGCCGGCCGGTCCCGGCCGGCGGCGCGCCGGTGGTCGGGCCGCTCGTGGCCCCGGAGACGTAGTTGAACGAGAACTGCATCCGGGAGATGTCCGAGCAGGTCTCCTCCACGATGGGGTTGTTCCCCGCCGTCGAACCGTCCTTGTCACTGATGCACAACCCCGACGCGACCGACTTCACCAGGTACTTCCCGGACGCCGCGGTAGAGGCCGTGAACGTCCACAACTGGTTCGTCTTCGTCCCGTCGCCGCAGCCGTACTGCTGCAGCTGCGTCCCCGACGTCGTCGTCCCCGACGGCACGTCGATGCAGCGGCCGCTGTTGCCGTTCGCGAGGTTGAACTGGCCGTTCGCCTGCGCCACCGCCTTCCACTGCATGTGCGTGGCGGACGTGTCGCACGCCACCTGCACCAGCAGCGCGCTGTTGTCGGCCGACGCCCCGACGACGTCGACGCACTTGCCGGACGCGCCGGCGGCGAGGGTGTACACCCCGTTGCCCACCGGCGCGGTGGCCGCCTCGGACGGCCAGATCGACACCGCGAGCACGACCCCCGGGACCGCCACCGCGGCGGCGATCCCGGCGACTCTCCAACGGTTCATGTTCAGACCCCGATGTTCGACTGCGGGCCGGCGTACGTCTTGACCAGGTTGGGCACGTCGGCCGCCGGGTCGAGGGTGTACGAGTAGAAGCTGTGCGGGTCGAACGCCGAGCCCGACGTCTGCTGCTTGCCGCTGCTGTTCACCACGATTGAGCCGGACTGCTTCAGCTGCGCGGTGCTGTCCGGGTAGTACGGGTTGTTCACGTGGTCGAAGTAGCTGTTCTCCAGCACCATCTTGGTCGAACCGCGCGAGTAGTTGCCGTAGCTGGAGATGTTCTGCAGATAGTTGTTGTACAGATGCGCGTACGCCAGGTTGTCCGCGCTCGGGTTGCGCTGGTTCGTGTCGTGGAACCAGTTGTGGTGGATCGTCATCCGGGCCGTCACGTTCTCGGTCCAGCCGATCCCGAACGTCTTGTTGTGGTTGCCCAGCACGTTCCACGACGCCGTCACGTACGACGTGTCCTTGCGCGAGTCGATGTACCCGTCGTTGATGTTCGTGAACGTGTTGTGGTCGATCCACACGTGATCGGCCGTGTCCATCTGAATGCCGTCGTAGTCGAAGTCCTTGTCATCCGGATCGTCCGACGCGACCGCGGTGTCCCCGATCGTCAGGTTCCGGATGATCACGTTGTGCACCCCGGCCCCGAGGAAGAACCCGCCGGCCTTGATCCGGCCGTTCTTGCCGACGCCGATGATGGTCTTGTTCGACGTCACCGGGATCTCGTAGCCGTACGTCGGGTACGTGATCGTGGCGTTCACGCGCACGGTGTACGCGGAGCTCGACGTGGCGTACTTGAGCAGGTCCGCGTAGGTGGTGACGGTGACGGTGGTGCCGCCCGCGCCGCCCGTGGTGCCCTGCGCGAAGCCGTCGGCGGTGTTGGACCAGGTCCGCCCGCCGCCGCCCCCGCCGGTCGTCGGCCCGGAGGTCGCGCCGGTGACGTAGTTGAACGAGAACTGCATCCGGGAGATGTCCGAGCAGGTCTCCTCCACGATGGGGTTGTTCCCCGCCGTCGAACCGTCCTTGTCACTGATGCACAACCCCGACGCGACCGACTTCACCAGGTACTTCCCGGACGCGGCGGTGGAGGCCGTGAACGTCCACAGCTGGTTGGTCTTCGTCCCGTCGCCGCAGCCGTACTGCTGCAGCTGCGTCCCGGACGTGGTGGACGAGCTGGGCACGTCGATGCAGCGGCCGCTGTTGCCGTTCGCGAGGTTGAACTGGCCGTTCGCCTGCGCCACCGCCTTCCACTGCATGTGCGTGGCGGACGTGTCGCACGCCACCTGCACCAGTAGGGCGCTGTTGTCGGCCGACGCGCCGGTCACGTCGACGCACTTGCCGGACGCGCCGGCGGCGAGGGTGTAGACGCCGCCGCCGACCGGGGCGGTGGCCGCCTCGGAGGGCCAGACGGCGACGGTCAGCACGGTCACCGGTACCGAGACCGCCGCGAGGGCGACAGCGAGCTTTCTGCGGTTGTTCACAGCGGGTTCCATCCATCCGTGCCGGCGAGATACCTCTGCGGGGTGTAGTTGCCGGCCTGCGCGTCGCTGAGCTGCGGCCGGTTGCTGTTCGTCCCGGCGCCTGCGCCGGTGTTCCTGTACTCGAAGAACCGCGCGTTCTTCCACGAGTTGTCGGACATGTCGGTCCACGGCTGCGCGGTCCTCATGGTGTTGCTGAGGCTCGACTCGCGGTACACGACCTGCGCGGCGGCCCCCCACGGCCGGCCGAGCTGGGTCACGCCGGTGGCCGCGCCGGTGATCGTCGACTTGTAGATGAGCAGGCCGTACGCCTGCCCGGCGTCCGTGTTGGCGGCGGTGATCGGGCCGCCGGAGGAGCGCCGCTCGTAGATGCTGCTCTTGTTGAACACCGCGGTGCCGCCGCCGAAGATGAAGTCGACGGTGCCCTCGACGTAGGAGTTCACGATGTACGAGCGGTTCTTGTAGATGTACAGCGTGTCCTGGTTGCCCAGGAACCGCACATTGTCGTAGACCGAGCGGTCCCCGGTCAGCCGGGCGGCGACCGCCTGGCTGCCCTCGCCGTAGTCGTTGGACATGGTGAGGTTGGTGGCCGCGAAGTCGTGGCCCTCGACGAACACCGTCGCGCTGCCCGAGGTGCCGTAGCCGCCGGCCGAGCTGTGGTTGTTCACGATGACCGTGCTGGCCGGGCCGGAGCCGAGGCCCTGCAGGGTGACGTACGGCTTGTTGGCCGGGATGGTCACGATCTCGCGGTAGGTGCCGGCCTTGATGGTGATGACCCGCCGGCTGGTGTTGTCGGCCGGCACGGCGTCGATCGCGGCCTGCACCGTCTTGTACGTCCCCGAGCCGTCGGCGGCGACGGTCGGCTTCGTGCCCGTGCCGGTCGTCGGGCCGGACGTGGCGCCGGTGACGTAGTTGAACGAGAACTGCATCCGGGAGATGTCCGAACACGTCTCCTCGACGATCGGGTTGTTGCCCGCCGTCGAGCCGTCCTTGTCACTGATGCACAGTCCGGTCGCGACCGACTTCACCAGATACTTCCCGGACGCCGCGGTCGAGGCGGTGAACGTCCACAGCTGGTTCGTCTTCGTCCCGTCGCCGCAGCCGTACTGCTGCAGCTGCGTCCCGGACGTGGTGGACGCGCTCGGCACGTCGATGCACCGGCCGCTGTTGCCGTTGGCCAGGTTGAACTGGCCGTTCGCCTGCGCCACGGCCTTCCACTGCATGTGCGTGGCGGACGTGTCGCACGCCACCTGCACCAGCAGGGCGCTGTTGTCGGCCGACGCGCCGGTCACGTCGACGCACTTGCCGGACGCGCCGGCGGCGAGGGTGTAGACGCCGCCGCCGACCGGGGCGGTGGCCGCCTCGGACGGCCAGGCGGTCACGGCCAGGACGGCGGCGGGCACCGCGGCCGTGACGGCGACCGCGGCGATGGTTCGGGGGCGGAGCCACCGGCGGGCGCCGGCGACAGGGGGTGGAGACATGGTCGTCCTCTCCTCGGGGGCGGGGCTTCGGCGCGAGGCGAGAACGAGCGCCGCGCCGGCCACTCCCGTAGATGACGAGGACTACCGGCCGATAACGAAAACTCGGGACAAATGTGGGAAGTGCTGATGTACCGGTGAAAGTTTCACGACTCGGACATCGACGCGCCCATGCCGTTGCCCGTGGACAGGAAGTCCGTGGCCGGCAGGGTGCCGTCCGCGCGCCGGGCGCCCTGCGCCGCGGTCGCGTCGGTGGAGCGGAACATCGACGCGGTCCAGGTGCCCTCGTCCCACGTGTTGCGGCTCGTGTGCGCACCCGTGGCCATGCTGACGGGGGTGGCGTTGCCGATGGCGACGTTGGAGCGCAGCGTCGCCGGCGTGGTCGGCACGCCGAAGCCGGTGGCGCCGTTGCGGAACGCGGTGTTGTTGGACAGCTGCAGCTCGGCCGGGTTGCTGCCGTCGGCGAAGCCGTTGTGGATGTTGTCCCAGGCGGCGTTGTGCCGCACGCTGTGGCCCGCCGCGACCGGCGGGCTGCCGCCGCCGAAGGTGAAGCCGTTGCCGTTGCTCTTCCAGCCGGCGACGTTCCAGCGGTTCACGCCGTTGCCGAACGCCCAGTTGTGCTGGATGTCGATCGGGCTGGCGAAGTCGCCGAAGTCGAAGCCGTCGTCGGCGTTGTCGAACGCGCGGCAGCCGCGCACGATGTTGTTCTCGCCGGAGCCGAACTTGATGGCCATGCCGATGCCGGACTGGCCCTGGCCGGCCGGGTCGTGGTTGTTGTAGAAGTCGCTGTCGAGCACCTGGTTGCCGGTCGTGCCGTCGCCGCGCAGGGTCAGGCCCGACTCGACGTTGTCGTGCATCGACAGGCGCACGAACAGGTTCTGCTTGCACGACAGGCACACGTAGGCGTGGCTGGCGGAGTTCTTGACCTCCAGCCCCTGCACGGTCCAGTAGCTGCCGTGCTGGGTGATGGCCCACTTGTCCGCCGGGATCCGGGCCGCGTCGATGACGGGGTGCTCGTTGCCGTAGTTGCTCAACGTGATCCGGTGGGTCTCGTCGCCGCTGGTGTCCAGCACGATGGGCGCGGTCGGCTTGTACGTGCCGCCGCGCAGCGCGATCGTCTGGCCGGGCTTCACCGCGGCCGCGGCCTTGCTGATCGTGGCGAACGGGTGCGCGATGCTGCCGTCGCCGTTGTCGCTGCCGTCGGGGGCGACGAAGTACGCGGCTCCGGTCGGGCCGGCGGTGCCCGTCGGCCCGGGCGGCCCGGCGGGCGCCAGGGAGCCCGTGGGGTCCGGCGGGTCGGGGGCGACCGCTCCCCCGGTCGCCGGCGGCGCGGCGACGCCGGGCGGGCGCTCGTCGCCGGTCAGCGGCGTCTCGTAGACCGCGAAGGCGAGCCCGCCGCCGGCCACGAGCACGACCGCGGCGACGGCGGCCGCCTTGGTCTGCACGACGTGCTGCAGGTGGGTGAGCACCCCGGTGTGGACGGCGGCGTGGGCGCCGGCCGCGGCGTGGGCCCCGGCGGCCGCGTGCGCGCCGAAGGCCTTGAACCCCTCCAGCGCGAACACCGGCAGGGGCAGCGCGGCGATGCCCGGCAGCAGCTTCTCGGGGGCCAGCAGGTCGCCGGACAGCTGGGAGCAGCGGCGGCAGCCGCGCACGTGCCGGGTGATCCGCTTGCGCCACAGCGCGTCGGTGGCGCCGTCCCACGGCTTGAGCACCTCGGCGAGGTCCGGGCAGCGCGGCGTGGCGTGCAGCGCCCGCACGAGCCCGCGGGCCGCGTCGAGCTGGGCCCGCATCCGCTGGACCCGCACGGCGGCATGGGTCGGGCGCACCCCCATCGCGGCCGCGAGCTCGGACCGGGTCAGCTCCCCCGCCGCCTCCTGCCACCACAGGGCCAGCAGGTGCCGGTCGTCGTCCTCGAGCCACCGCGTCGCCTCGGCCAGCTCGCGGCGCTGCCCGGTGAGCATGAGCCCGGTGATGCTGCGCTCCTCGAAGTCGCCGCCCGGGTCGGCGAGCTCCTCCGGCACCTCCCGCGCCGGCGGGTGGCGCCGGGTGGCGCCGCGGCGGTGCATCTGGATCTGCCGGTAGGCGATCGCGACCACCCAGGAGCGGAACCGGGCCGGCTCGCGCAGCCCCGGCAGCCCGCGCACGACCTGGATCATCGTCTCCTGGACGACGTCGTCGACGTCGGCGTGCCGGTTGAGGGCCCGCCCGATCACGTTGTAGATGAGCGGCAGGTGCGCGGCGATGAGTTCGTCGAGGGCGCGCTCGTCGCCGCCCTGCGCCGACCGCACGAGCGAGGTCGTGTCCTGGACCGGCACGGTCTCACCCTGCGTCACCGCTGCTTCCCTTCCACCCGCGGCCCGGGCGCCCACGGAAGGCACCGCCCGGACGACCCTGGCGAAGCCGTATGTTGGCACACCCCATCAGGCGTGTAAAGGCGCCGTAACATAGGGGAAAACGAATGGCCGGAAAGGTGTTATCGCTCTCATCACCCCGGCATCTACACAGTGCCGGGTCTATCGCTTGTCACTTTCCGTGACGAACGGGTGCCGTGACCTCGGCCTCGGCCCCCGCACCCGGCCGCGATCGCACCGCGGGCCGCTTGAACGTTTCAGCGGCCCGCCCGGCGCTCCTCGACCTGCCGGGCGGGCGCGGACGCGGCACACTGGACGAGTGCCGGAGCGGTGGAGGGTGGTGTGGCGCGTCGTGCGCCGGCGTCTCGCCCGCATGGCCCGCACCCCTCACGAACGCCGTTCGGTCGCGTTTGTGCTGCTCGTGCTGACCGGCGCGATCTGGGGCGTGGCGTCCGCGCCGCCGCTGGCGCCGGTGCCGGGCCCGCCGCCGGAGCCGCCCTCGCCCGAGGCGGTCGCCGCGATCGAGAAGAACCGGCCGGTCGGCTTCGACATCGGCGGCATCGACATCTCCAGCCACGACCACCGCAAGTTCACGGTGCACTGGCCGACCGAGGTGGCGGCCGGGAGCCAGTTCGTCTACGTGAAGGCGACCGAGGGCCTGACGTACGTCAACCCGCACTTCAACGCCGACTACACCGCGGCCCGGGCGGCCGGCCGGTACGTAGGCGCCTACGTGTACGCCCGCCCGGACAAGGGCGACCCCGTCGGGCAGGCCGAGCACTTCCTGCGCCACGCCCGCTTCGCCCGCGACGCGCGCACCCTGGTGCCGTTCGTCGACCTCGAGTGGCCCTACGACGGGCTCAAGACGGGCGACTGCTACAACCTGAGCCCGGCCGAGATGCGGGCCTGGATCGGCGCGTTCATCGGCCGGATCGAGCGCGAGGTCGGCCGCAAGCCGATGATCTACACGAACACGTTCTGGTGGAACCCGTGCACGGGCAGTGACGCCTCGTACGCCGGCTATCCGCTGGACATCGCCAACTACACGAAGGGCCCGCCGAAGCTGCCGGCGGGCTGGACCACGTTCGCGCTGTGGCAGTACACCCCGGGCGACCCGGACCAGGCCCACAGCCACGACCGCGACGTCGTCAACGGTGGCCCGGCCGGGCTGAGGGCGCTCGCCTGGCCTCCGTGACCCTGCGTCACGGCTTGCGGGCGACTCCGCCGTAGAGGGCGGCCTGGGCGTCGGTCAGCGGGGCCGCCGCGTCCGGCCGCCACTGCAGGATCGGGACCACGCCCGGCTCGACGAGCTCGAGGCCGTCGAAGAAGCGCGCGACCTCGGCGCGGTCGCGCAGGCGGGTCGTGATGCCCTGGGCGCGCATGATCGCCGCGAAGCGCCCCCACTCCTCGGGCTCGAAGTCGGCCGTGATGTGCGACAGCACCAGGTAGCTGCCGCTGGGCAGGGCGTCGAGGAGGCGGTGGACGATGGCGTAGGGCTCGTCGTCGTCCGGCAGGAAGTGCAGGATCGCGAACAGCAGCAGCGCCACGGGCTCGCGCAGGTCGAGGTTGTCGCGCAGCTCGGCCGCGTGCAGGATGCCGTCGACGTCCTGCAGGGTCGAGTCGACGTACGCGGTGCGGCCCTCGGGCGTGCTGGTCAGCAGGGCCCGGGCGTGGGCCAGCACGATGGGGTCGTTGTCGACGTACACGATCCGGGCCGAAGGATCCATGGACTGGGCGATCTCGTGCACGTTCGGCGAGGTCGGCAGCCCGGTCCCGACGTCGAGGAACTGCCGCACGCCCGCCTCGGCGAGGAAGCGGACCGTGCGGGCCAGGAAGGCGCGGTTCTGCAGCGGCGCCGTGGCCGCGTTCGGGTTGACCTGCAGGCCCGCCTGGGCCGCGGCGCGGTCGGGGGCGAAGTTGTCCTTGCCGCCGAGCAGGTAGTCGTACACCCGGGCCGGATGGGGACGCTCGGTGTCGAAGGGGGCCGCCATCGATGCTCCTCGGGTCGTGGTAGTGCCTGCTGTACCGCGGTTGGCCAGTGTGCTGCATCGCCCGTCGCCGAACCGAACCATAGCGTTTCCAGTGCGCGCACCGTACCTCGACGACACGAAAGGGCATCAGCCATGTCCGTCATGACAGCGTCCGCCGCGGCGGTACGCGTGGAGGGCCTCACGCGCACCTACGGCGCCGGGCCACAGGCGGTGCACGCCCTGACCGGCGTCGACGCCGTGTTCGCGCGGGGCACCTTCACCGCGGTGATGGGCCCGTCCGGCTCGGGCAAGAGCACCCTGCTGCAGACCGCCGCCGGGCTGGACCGGCCCACGTCGGGCCGCGTCCTCATCGGCGACACCGAGCTCTCGCGGCTGTCCGAGACGCGGCTGACCGAGCTGCGCCGCGGCCGGATCGGCTTCATCTTCCAGGCGTTCAACCTCATCGGCGCGCTGAGCGTCGCCGAGAACATCGAGCTGCCGCTGCGGCTGGCGGGCACCCGGCCCGACCCGGCGTGGCTGGCGCACGTGGTGGACCGCGTGGGCCTCGCCGAACGGCTGCACCACCGGCCGGCCGAGCTCTCCGGCGGCCAGCAGCAGCGGGTGGCGATCGCCCGCGCCCTGGCGAGCCGCCCCGACGTGGTCTTCTGCGACGAGCCGACCGGCGCGCTGGACACGAACACGGCCGCCGACGTGCTGGCGCTGCTGCGCGGGATCGTCGACGAGCACGGCCAGACGGTGGTGATGGTGACGCACGACCCGGTCGCCGCCTCGTACGCCGACCGCGTGCTCGTCCTCGCCGACGGCCGCATCGTGCGCGACGTACCGCAGCCGGGCGTGGAGCGGATCGCGGCGCTGCTGGCGGCGCTCGACCGCCGCACCGGCGCCCCGGCGCCGTCCGGCCCGCGCGGCGGCGCCGCGGTGCTGGGGGGCTGAACGATGCTGGCCTTCCGCATGCTGCGCCACCGTCCCGGGTCCGCTGTCGCGACCCTTCTCGCCCTGGTCGCCGGGGCCGTGATCCTCACCGCCATGGGCGTGCTCGTCGAGTCGGGCCTGCGCTATGCGCCCCCGCCCGGGCGGTACGCCGCGGCCGACATCGTCATCGCCCGCCCCGACGTCACCGTCACCGGCCGCGACCTCGACGGCTCCACCATCACCAGCACGATCGCCCTGCCCGAGGGCGGCACGGTGCCGGCCGCGCTGGCGACGCAGATCCGCGCGCTGCCCGGGGCCGCGCTCGTGGTCGTCGACGAGACCGTGCCGGTCGCGGTCGCCGGCGGCGTGGTCGAGGGGCACGGATGGGCGAGTGCACAGCTCACGCCGTACACCCTGAAGGAAGGGAATCCCCCGGAGACCGACGACGAGATCGTCGCCGCCGCGGGCCTCGGCCTCACCCCGGGCGCCACCGCGGACGTCGTGGTGGGCGGCCACCCGCTGCGGTTCCGGGTCAGCGGCGTGGCCACCGGCCCGGCCCCGGCCCTGTTCTTCACCGACGCCCGCGCGGCCGCCCTGTCGGCCCACCCGGGCCGCGCCGGCGCCATCGCGATCAAGGCGGCGCCCGGCCTGGACGTGGCCGCCATCGAGCGCCTGGCCGGACCGGACCTGCGGGTGTACTCCGGCGACGACCGCGGCCGCGCGCTGCGCTCCGACGACGGGGCCGCCCGCGACCTGCTGGTCCTGGCGGGGGCGAGCTTCGGCGGGTACGTCGTGCTGCTCGTCGTCTTCGTCGTCGCCGGCACCGTGGGCCTGTCGGTGCGCCACCGCCGCCGCGAGCTGGCCCTGCTCCGCGCGATCGCCGCGACCCCGGGCCAGGCCCGCCGCCTGATCATGGCCGAGGCCGCCGTGGTGAGCGCGGTCGCCGCGGCCGTAGGCGTCCCGGCCGGCCTGCTGGCGGCGCGGTGGGTGCACGACGAGCTGGTCGGCCGCGGCTTCATCCCGGCGTCGTTCCCGATGGTGCCCGGCGTGCTGGCCGCGGCCGCGGTGGCCGTGCTGACCGTGGCGTCGGCGGTGCTGGCGGCCCTGATCGCCGGCCGGCGGATCACCCGGGTCCGGCCGACGGAGGCGCTGGGCGAGGCAGCGGTCGAGCCGGCCCGCGGCGGCAAGGTACGCCTGATCTTCGGCGTGGTGTTCCTGTCGGGCGCGGCGACGGCGAGCTCGTTCACCGTGGCCGCGAGCGGCCAGGCGGCCCTGGCGTCGGCGACGGGCATGCTGTACCTCTTCGTGGCCGCGGTCGCCCTGCTGGCCCCGTGGATCAACGCCTTCGCGGCCCGCGTGCTGGCGCGCGTCCTGCGGGGCCCGAGCGGCCGCCTGGCCGCGGCCAACCTGCGCGCGAACGCCCGCGGCTCCGCGGCCGTCCTGACCGCTCTGGTCCTGGCTATCGGTTTCGGCGGTTCGGTGTGGTTCGTCCAGAACAATCTGGAACGTGGCACGGTGTCGCAGTCGCGCGCCGGCCTGCAGGCGGACCGCGCCCTGGTCGCCCCGGCGGGCCTGCCCCCTTCGGCGGCCGAGGAGGTGCGCAGGATCCCGGGCGTACGGGCAGCGACGGGCGTGTCGCACACGAGCGTCGTGGTGACCTTGATGGGCGAGCCGGACACGGCGCCCGCGCAGGTGGTCGACCCCGCGGACCTGTCGGCGACGATGGATCTCCGGGTGACCGAGGGCCGCCTGGACGCCCTGACCACGGACACGATGGCGGTGTCGTCGATGCGCGCGGCGACGCAGGGCTGGCACGTGGGCACACGCGCGGACCTGCGCCTGGGCGACGGCACACCGGTGACGCTGACGGTGGTCGCCCTGTACGACCGCGGTCTGGGCTTCGGCGACGTGACCCTGGCGCGCGCGGCGGTGGCGGGCCACACGGCGGCGGCGGTGGACGAGGCCGTCCTCATCCGCTCCGGCCCGGGCGCGGGCTCTGCCGCGGACGTCGACGCCGCGCTGGCCGCGATCGCGGCCCGCTACCCCGGCGGCCGGGTCACCGGCGCGGCCGAGCTCACCGCCCGGGTCGGCCACGATCTCGCGGTCAGCGCGTGGCTGAACCGGCTGCTCATCGGCGTCATGGTCGGGTACGCGGCGCTGGCCGCGGCAAACGTCATGGTGATGGCGGCGCTGTCCCGGCGGCGGGAGCTCGCGCTGCTACGGCTGGTCGGGGTGACGCGCCGGCAGGCGAAGCGCATGGTTCGCGCCGAGCAGGCCGGGCTGCTGGGCACCGCGCTGCTGCTCGGGGTCGCGATCGCCGCGGTCACGCTCGTCGCCGTGGTCCGGGCGCTGACCGGGAGCCTGCTGCCGTATGTGCCGCCGCTGGGCTGGGTGCTGGTGCTGGGCGGAGCGACCGTGCTGGCCCTCGTGACCACGATCCTGCCGATCGGCCGGCTGCTGCGAGCGCCGCTGATGGAGAACATCGGCCAGCGCGAGTAACCCCCGGGTCCCGGGGTGCCGCCCCGCGCGGGGTCACGCGCGCGGGGCGGCCGAGCTGTCGCGCACGATCAGTTCCGTCGCCAGCTCCACCCGCGGAGTCTCGATCGTCTCGCCGTGGGCCATGCGCAGCACCGTGCGCGCCGCCAGCAGCCCCATCTCCGCCAGCGGCTGGCGCACCGTCGTCAGCGGCGGCGAGGCCCAGCGGCTCTCCGGCAGGTCGTCGAAGCCCACCACCGACACGTCGTCGGGGACGCGCAGGCCGCGCTGCCGGACGGCCTCGTACGCGCCGAAGGCCATCTGGTCGCTCGAGGCGAAGATCGCCGTCGGCGGGTCCGGCAGGGACAGCAGCGCCTCGGCGCCCGAGCAGCCGGACTCGTGGTAGAAGTCGCCCTGCTGGATGAGGGCGGGGTCGGTTTCGAGGCCGGCCGCGGCCAGGGCGGCGCCGTACCCGTCCAGCCGCGCCCGGCTGCACAGCAGGCGCTTGGGGCCGGCGATGAAGCCGATCCGCCGGTGGCCCAGCGACAGCAGGTGCTCGGTCGCGCGCAGGCCGCCGGCCCAGTTCGTGGCGCCCACCGTCGGCACGTCGATAGTCGGCACGCCGGCCGGGTCGATGACGGCCAGCGGGATGTCGTGGCGGCGCAGCTCGGCGTGCAGCGGCGGGGACACGTCGGAGGTCACGAAGATGACGCCGTCCGTGGCGCGGGCGCGCAGGTTCTGCAGCCACTGCCGGGCCGAGGCGGGCTTGTCGTGGATGGCCGACACGACGGTGCCGATGCCGGTGGCGTGCGCGACCTCCTCGACACCCCGGATGATCTCGACCGCCCAGGGGCTGTCCAGGTCGTTGAAGACCAGGTCGATGAGGTTCGCGGCGGGCTTGTTCCGGGCGGTGCGGCGGCGGTACCCGTGCTCGCGCAGGATCGCCTCGACCCGCTCCCGCGTCTGCGGTGACACGTCGGAGCGCCCGTTGAGCACGCGGGACACCGTGGGTACCGACACGCCGGCCTCCCGCGCGATCGCGGTGATGGTGACCCGGCCTGCGTCCTCGACTGACACGAGCATCCCCTTCAACTGTTTTCGACATTTTCGCACGTCGCGACTTTCCGGAAACAGATCCGGAAATTTCAGCGATGTACGGTAGCAAACTCCCACGTCATAGCAGCTGAACCGGCTAAGGCAGTAACGGAAATCTTTGACACCCGCCGGACGGCCGCCCAATACTGACGCCATCGACAACCGTCAACCCGGCTGCCCCACCGGGTCGCGGCACGCTGCCTTGCCAAGGAGGAAAGCGCGCACATGAACAAACGCATCGGGCTGATCGCCGGCGCCCTCGCGCTCGCCGCGGGGGTCACGTTCGCCGTCGGGGTGGTCGGGGCCGCCCCGGCCCGGGCCGCCACCTGCAACGGGTACGTCGGGCTCACCTTCGACGACGGCCCGTCCAACGACCACACGCCCGCGATCCTGAACGCCCTGCGCCAGAACGGCCTGCGGGCCACGATGTTCAATGAGGGCCAGTACGCCGCCTCGTACCCGTCCCAGGTCAGCGCCCAGGTCGCCGCGGGCATGTGGGTCGGCAACCACAGCTACACCCACCCGCACCTGATCCAGCAGAGCCAGGCCCAGATCGACTCGGAGATCTCCCGCACCCAGCAGGCGATCGCCAACGCCGGCGGCGGCACGCCCAAGCTGTTCCGGCCGCCGTACGGCGAGACGAACGGCACGCTGCAGGCCGTCGAGCAGAAGTACGGCCTGACCCAGATCATCTGGGACGTCGACTCGCAGGACTGGAACAACGCGAGCGTCGATGCCATCGTCGCCGCGAACGCCCGCCTCACCAACGGCCAGGTCATCCTCATGCACGAGTGGCCGGGCAACACCCTGGCCGCCATCCCGCGCATCGCGCAGGGCCTGGCGAGCCGCAACCTGTGCGCGGGCATGATCTCGCCGCAGACGGGCCGCGCCGTGGCCCCCGACGGCGGTGGCACGCCTCCGGGCGGCGGCGGCACCACGCCTCCTCCAGGTGGTGGCGGCGGCGGTTGTACCGCCACGCTCTCCGCCGGGCAGAAGTGGGGCGACCGGTACAACCTCAACGTCTCGGTCTCCGGCTCCAGCGCGTGGACCGTCACGATGAACGTGCCGAGCCCCGCGAAGATCTCGGCGACGTGGAACGTCAACGCCACCTGGACGAGTTCGCAGGTGATGGTCGGCAAGCCGAACGGCAGCGGCAACAACTTCGGCGTGACCATCATGGCCAACGGCAACTGGAACTGGCCGTCGGTCTCGTGTAGTACCTGACCGGCGGGCTCGCGGTGGCGTGCGATCCCGCGCCACCGCGAGCCCGCAACGGGTTGGTCCGGAAGCGCCCATATCCCTGTAACGGGAGATATTTCAAGTAGCGAAGTAAGCCGAACGGTCGATCGCGCAAGGGTTTGCGGCGGTGCCAGCATTCATGGTGACGGATGTCGGCACGGGGGTTCGCAGACAGGAGCTCACCGTGCTGGTGGATCGCATCGCCGTGCCGTTCGAGGGGCGCGGGGCCGGGGCCGGGCCGCTCGCGTGGGGCCAGCGGCAGGTCTGGGACGCGATGGTCGACATCGGCTCGTCGCTGCCGATGGGTGGCGTCGCCCCGGTCACCGACGGGCGCACGGTCGCCGACTTCGCGGACGAGCTGCGCTTCCACATGAGCCGCTACCCGTCCCTGCGCACGCTGCTGCGATTCGGCGGCGACGGTACCGTCACCCAGGAGATCTTCGCCGCCGGCGAGGCGGTGCTCGAGGTGCACGAGGGCGAGGACCCGGCCGCGACCGCCGAGGCGCTTGCGGCCCGGTGGCGGGAGCGCAAGTTCGGCTACGACTGCGAGTGGCCGCTGCGCATGGGCGTGGTCCGCCACCACGGCGCCGTCACGCACGTGGTCGCGCTCATGTGCCACATCGCCGCGGACCTCGGCGGGGTCGAGGTCATGATGCGCGACCTGGCCGCCGCCGAGCCCGGCCCGCACGCCGCCCCGTCGCCGCTCGAGCTGGCCCGGGCGCAGCGGGAGCCGGCGATGCAGCGGCAGACGGCGGCGGCGATGCGGTACTGGGAGAGCCACCTGCGCCGCGTCCCGCTGAGCCTGCTCGGCGACCCGGTGGACCGCGGCGACCCGACGTTCTGCCGCATCCACTGGCGCTCCCGGGCACTGCACCTGGCCTCGGCGAACCTGTCCGCGCGGCTCGGCGCCGACCCGGCGTGGGTGCTGCTGGCCGCGATCGCGACCGGCCTGGACCGCGCGGTGCCCGGGCGCGGTCCGTTCGTGGCGCTCGGCATCATCGGCAACCGGTTCCGCCCGGCGCTGCGCGAGGTCGTCAGCCCGCTGACCCAGGACGGCCTGTGCGTGCTCGACGTCGCCGGGGTCGCCGCGCCGGAGGCGATCGCGCGGGCGCGCACGGCGTCGATGAGCGCGTCGAAGTACGCCTACTACGACCCGGCCGCCCGCGCCGAGCTCGAGGAGCGGGTCGGGCGCGAGCGCGGCGCCCGGGTCGACCTGCGGGTGCTGTACAACGACCGGCGCACGACCCCGATGGCCGCCCCGGACGGCGCGGACCCGCGGGCGGCCCGGGCCGAGACCAGCAGCCGGGAGGAGCCCGCCGCGTTCCTAGGCCCGAAGCTCATGTTCCACGTCGAGGACGAGCCCGGCGCGGTGAGCCTGGTCATGGAGGTCGACACCCGGTACCTCGCGCTGCCCGACGCCCGCCGCCTGCTCGACGAGGCCGAGCGGTTCGCCGTGGAGGCCTGACCCGCGACCAGTTCCCGGCCCGCCGCGGGTCGGTACACGCATGGGAGTCGACGAGGATTTCACCGCGCGCACCGGCGGCTACCGGGGCGAGCTGCTGGCGCACTGCTACCGGATGCTCGGCTCGGCCGAGGAGGCCGAGGACCTGGTGCAGGAGACGTACCTGCGGGCCTGGCGCGGCTGGGGCGCGTTCCAGGGGCGGGCGGCGGTGCGCACCTGGCTGTACCGGATCGCCACCAACGCGTGCCTGACGGCGCTGCGGCGGCGGGCGCGGCGGCCGTTGCCGTCGGGGCTGGGCGGCCCCGCGGCGGACCCGGCGGCGCCCATGTCGGCCACGGCGGAGGTGCCGTGGCTGCAGCCGTTCCCGGACGCGCTGCTCGCCGCCGCCGACGCCGACCCGGCCGCGGTGGCTCAGGCCCGGGCCGGGGTGCGCCTGGCGCTCGTCGCGGCGCTGCAGCACCTGTCGGCCCGGCAGCGGGCGGTCCTGCTGCTGCGCGACGTGCTGCAACGGCCGGCCGCGGAGGTCGCGGCGCTGCTGGGCACGACGACCACGGCGGTCAACAGCGGGCTGCGACGGGCCCGGGCGCTGCTGGCCGCCTCCCACCCCGTCGCCGACGAGCTGGCCGAGCCGCCCGAGCCGGCGCGGCGGGCGCTGCTGGACCGGTTCGCGGCGGCGATCGAGGCGGCCGACGTGCGGGCGTTCGCGGCGCTGCTGCGCGACGACGTCACGCTGGAGATGCCGCCCTTCGCGGCCTGGTTCGCGGGCCGGGCCGCGGTGGTGCGCTGCGCCGAGCTGCACCTGCTGACCGGGCCGGGCGACCTGCGCCTGGACCCGACGCGGGCGAATGGACGGGAGGGCTTCCTGGTGTACCGCCACAATCGGCCCCATGCCGTGCTCCTGCCGGTCCCGAAGGCCGGCGGGATCGTGGAAATCGTCAGCTTCGTCGGCGATTTCCGGCCGGATCGGTGGTCTGTACCGGCATGGAGTTCAACGACACGACAGTCCTGATCACCGGGGCCGGCCGCGGGATCGGCCGGGCCCTGACCGAGGAGTTCCTGCGCCGGGGCGTGCGGCGGGTGTACGCCGGGATGCGCGCCCCGCTCCCCCACGCCGACCCGCGCGTGGTACCGCTGGCGCTCGACGTCACCGACGAGGAGCAGATCCGGGCCGCCGCGGCGCGCGTCGACGCGCTCGACGTGCTGGTCAACAACGCGGGCGTGTTCGAGCCCGACGACCTGACCGGCCGGGCCGCGCTGGAGCGGCACCTCGCGGTCAACCTGTTCGGGCCGTGGGCGGTGACCGGCGCGTTCGAACCGCACCTGGTCGCGGCCGGCGGCACCGTTGTCACAAACGTTTCGCTGATGGCCCTCGCACCGCTGCCGATCACGCCCGCGTACTCGCTGTCGAAGGCGGCCGCGCTGTCGCTCACCCAGTCGCAGCGGGCGCTGCTGGCCGGCCGCGGCGTGCGGGTGCACGCGGTGCTGACCGGCCCGACCGACACCGACATGACCCGGGACCTGCCGATCCCGAAGGCCACGCCGGAGTCGGTCGCGGCGGCGATCCTCGACGCCGTCGAGCGCGGCGAGGAGGAGATCTTCCCCGACCCGATGTCGCACCGGCTGGAGAGCGGCTGGCGCGACGGGGTCGCCAAGGTGCTGGAGCGGCAGAACACCGCGGCCTGACCCGCCGCTACTCCTCCGGCAGGGCCGCGTCCGTCGTGGCCGTGTGTTTCGGGATGAAGACCGCGAGCAGGGCGGCCAGGACCGCGGCGCCGGCGCAGATGGCGAACAGGGTGCGGTACCCGGCCAGCGACGGCAGGGCGTGCCCGGCCAGGCTGATCGTCTGCGCGGCCAGGATCGCGCCGCCGATCGCGCTGGCCAGGGAGCTGCCGACGCTGCGGAACAGGGCGTTGAGGCCGTTGGCCGCGGCCAGCTCGGCGCGCGGGGCGGCGTGGATGATGAGGCCCGGCATCGCCGCGTAGGCGATGCCGGTGCCCGCCCCGGCGATGGTGGCGCCGAGCACGACCTGCCACAGCGAGTCGACGAGCACGATCCGGGTCGCGAAGCCGGCGGCGATGATGAGCGAGCCGATGATGAGCGCGGTCCGCGGGCGCAGCCGGGCCGAGAACGGCGACAGCAGCAGCATCGCGATGCCGCCCGGCAGCATGCACAGGCCGCCGGCGAGGACGGACTTGCCGAAGCCGTACCCGGTCGCGGCCGGCGCCTGCACGTAGGAGGCGGTGCCGATCAGGGTGGCGAACAGCGCGAACCCGACGCACAGCGAGGCGACGTTGGTCAGCAGCAGCGACGGGCGGGCGGTGGTGCGCACGTCCACGAGGGGCGAGGCGCGGCGCAGCTCGACGGCGACGAACACGACGAGGAGCACGGCGGCGGCCGCGAGCAGCCCGATGGTCCGCGGGCTCGACCAGCCCCACGACGACCCCTGCGCCAGCGGCAGGAGCAGGGCGAGCATGGCCGCGCCGAGCAGGGCGGTGCCGACGAGGTCCATGCGGCCCCGGGCCACCCGGGCCGGTTCGCGCACGAGCAGCAAGATGCCGGGCACGGTGAGGAGGCCGCCGGCGACGCAGACCCAGAACAGCACGTGATAGTCGGCGTACTCGGCGATGAGGCCGGCCAGGGGCAGGCCGAGGGCGCCGCCGACGCCGAGCATGGCGCTGATCAGGGCGATGCCGGCGGGCGCGTGCTCGCGGGGCAGGGTGACGCCGATGAGGCTGATGCTCAGCGGTACCGCCGCGACCGACAGGCCCACGACCGACCGCCCGATGATCATGACGGTGAGGTCGTTCGCGAGGGCGCAGATCAGCGACCCCACGACCAGGGCGGCGAGGGTGACCAGGAGCATCCGGCGGGTGCCGAACAAGTCGCCGAGGCGGCCGAAGGCGGGCACCGCGACCGCGCCGACCAGCAGCGTCGAGGTGAGCAGCCAGGCGACCCCGTCACCGCCGGCCTTGAGGTCGACGGCGAGCTGGGACAGGACGGGGACCAGCAGCGACTGGGTCAGCGACACCATGAGCGCCGCGGTGCCGATGACGAGCACGACGACGAGCTGCCGGCCGGTCCAGGCCCCGCGCACGGATGCGGGTGCGGCCTTGACGGCTGTCTGGGACATGAGCGCGGACTCCAGGTTCGAGGAATGTGGCACAATCTGCCACGAGGCAGAGCCTGCCACGAGACCGCCCGGGTGGACGTACAGTTGAGACCGCCATCACACGGAAGGAGCCGCGCGATCGAGAGCCTCCGCGACCGCAAGCGCGAGCAGAGCCGCACGGCCACCGCCGAGGCGGCGTGGCGGCTGTTCATCGAGCGCGGCTACGACCACGTGACCGTGCAGGACATCTGCGCGGCGGCCGACATCGCGCCGCGCACGTTCCACCGGTACTTCGCGGCCAAGGAGGACGTGGTCGCCGAGCCGGTCCGCCGGATGACCGCCCTGACCCACGAGCGCATCGCCGCCGCCCCGCCCGGCACCGCCGACGCCGAGGTGCTGCGCCTGGCGCTGCTGGCCGTCGGCCGGTTCGTCGTCGAGCACCGCGACCTGCTGCTGGGCCTGCGGACCGTCGCCCTGCAGTCCGCGCACCTGCGCGGCAGCCAGCCCGGCGTGCGTCCCGACGAGGAGGCCCAGCTCGCCGACCGCCTCGCCGAGCGCGGCGGCGCGGTGGACTGGCGCCGCCGGCTGCTCGTCGGGTGCGCGATCGCCGGGTTCCGGGTCTGGTACGACGACTACTTCCGCGGCCGCACGGGCGACCCGCTGGCGCACCTCGACGAAATTCTGTCCGCCGTCCAGGTCACGCCCGGGGCGTGACGCGGCCCGAGGCCGGGTCGTTGAAATCCGTGTCCACGAAGCGCCGCCTGCTCGCCGCCGCCGTGTTCCTGCTCGCCCTCGCCGGGGCCGGGCCCGCGACCGCCGGGCTCGCCCAGCCCGGGTCGTGAGCGAGCGCCCGGTCGCGTGGACGCCATCCGCGCCTCGGCGCTGTTGGTCGCGGCCGAGATCTCCTCGGGACGCAGGTGCACGACCCGGTCTAGCAGCGACTCGCGGATCCGCGCGACGTTCGCCTTCGACGCGGCCTGCCGCCCTCAGCCGCCATCGAGCACCTCGGCCAGGAACGCCTCGAGCGCGCGCCAGCTGCGGCGGTCGGCGACGGCGTGGTGGGCCTCGCCCGGCAGCGTGAAGCCGTGCTCGGCGCCGGCGTAGGTGGTCACCTCCCAGTCGAGGTCCTCGCGGGTGCGCAGCTCGTCCTGGAACTTCGCCACCGCCGCGTCCGGCACGACCTCGTCGGCGCCGCCGGTGAGCACCAGCAGCGCGCCGTCGATCGCGGCGACGTCGGCGGGCTCGTGGGCGATGAGGGCGCCGTGGAACGACACCGTGCCGCGCAGCGGGGCGCCGGTGCGCGCGAACTCCAGCGCGGCCGAGCCGCCGAAGCAGTACCCGATGACGGCGATCCGGGCCGCGTCGACCTCCGGGCGCGCGGCCAGCACGTCGTAGGCGGCCCGGACCCGGGCGCGCAGCAGCGGCAGGTCGCCGTAGTACTTGCGGGCCTCGGCGCTGGAGTCGTCGTCGTTGTCGAAGCGGCGGCCCTGGCCGTAGACGTCGGCGCAGAACGCGAAGTAGCCCAGCCGGGCGAGCATGTGCGCGCGGGCCTTCGGGTACTCCCGCAGGCCGGTCCAGTCGTGCACGACCAGCACCGCCGGCTTCGGCCCGGCCACAGCGGCGTCGTGCACCGAGAAGCCCTCCATGGCCCGGCCGTCGTGCTCGTACGTCACCACCGACTCCTCCGGGCGCGCGCCGGGAGCCGCGACGGTGTCGATGAGCTGCTGCAGTACCGCAGAGAAGTCCGTCATGATCAGAACTCTACGGCCCCGCCTCCTGCGGCGCGCCGGACGCCGCCCAGCCCGACCAGCGGGCCACGTCGATGGCGACCAGGCCGCCACGCAGCGCGAAGTCCGGGTAGCGTTCGCCGAGGCGGTCCACGGCCATCCGGCCCTCCGGCGCGTCCGGGTCCAGGTCGCGGGCGGAGCCGTCGGCCCGCACCCACCACAGCGCCGACCAGTCTTCCTCGTAGTGGTCGGCCAGCACCGCGGCCCGCGGGTTCGCGGCCAGGTTGGCCAGGCGCCGCAGGGCCAGGTGCCGCTTGGGCTTGGCGTCGACGCCGTGGTAGATGGTGTCGGCGTCCACCGCGAACACGATCGGGACCACGTGCGGGCGGCCGTCGGGTGTCGCCGTGGCCAGGTGGGCGACCCGGGCGCCGGCGAACCGGCGGCGCGCCTCGACCGCCGCGAGCCCGGTCACGACGCCTCCCCGGCGAAGACGGCGATCGCGTGCTCCCACTTGTCCAGGGCCCGCTCCACGGTCGAGCGCGGGCCCGACGGGACCCACCGGCTCGCGCGCTGCACGCCGGCCTCGTGCAGGCGCTGCAGTACCGCCGGATCGGCCGGCGCCGAGATCACCTGCACGTCGACGGGGCGCTCGGCCCGCGCACGCAGCTCGCGGATGCGCTCGAAGATGCCCTCCTCGTAGTTGGGGAACCAGGCGTCGCCGAACGCCAGCACCCGGTCGAGCACGCCGGGGCCGTCGCCGCCGACGAGCACCGGCGGATGCGGCCGCTGCACGGGCTTCGGGTATGACCAGATGCGGTCGAAGTTCACGTGCCGGCCGTGGTACGTCGCCTCGTCGTCGCGCCAGATCGCCTGCATCGCCTCGACCCGCTCGCGCAGGACCGCCATCCGCACCCGCGGGTCGGTGCCGTGGTTGCGCATCTCCTCCCGGTTCCACCCGGCGCCGACGCCGAACTCGAACCGGCCGCCGGAGAGCTGGTCGACCGACGCGACCTCCTTCGCGGTGATGATGGGGTCGCGCTCGATGACGAGGCAGATGCCACTGCCGATCCGCAGCCGCCCGGTGGCCGCGGCGGCCGCGGTCAGCGCGACGAAGAGGTCGTAGGTGTGCCAGTACCGCTGCGGCAGTTCCCGCCCGTCCTGGTAGGGCGTCTCCCGGCCGGCCGGGATGTGGGTGTGCTCGGCGAAGAACAGCGCCGAGTGCCCGCGCTCCTCGACCAGCCGGGCGAGCGCGGCGGGGTCCATTGCGTTGTGCGTGGGGAAGTACCCGACTCCGAAGTCCATATCCCATTGCTACAACACCCTGCGCCGGGACCGGATCACCCCTGCCGGAATTACCGTGGGCTGTGGAAGGATTGCGCGCGTGGCAGAGGTCCTCGACCGGCACGAGCGGCGCCGCCGCGCGGAACTCGCGGGGGTGTCGGCCCGGCTGCGCGAGGTCGGCATCGAGCCCGCGTTCGGCCCCCTCACCCCGACCTACGACTTCTACGGCAAGGTGCCCGGCAACCTGACCGGCCTCGTCGTCGGCGAGCCCCACAACACCGGCCGCATGCAGGTCACCGTGGTCGCCGCCCGCCGGATCGTGCCGCCCGGCCAGGGCGGGCTCTCCGCCGACGGGCACGTCTGGACCCGCGACGTCGACATCGAGCACGACCTCGCCGACAGCGACGCCGTCGTGTTCGAGGTGACGCTGCTCGACGGCGTCGCCGGCGTCCCGGGCGAGCCGGCCTCGGTGTGGGCGCCGCGCCAGCTCGTCGTCGACGAGGAGGCGGTCGTCGACGCGGTGCGGCTGTGGCACGGGTACCGCGACATGCTCCGTGCCACCCCGCCGAAGCCCGGCCCGCAGCGCCGCCGGGCCCTGCGCGCACGCACCGCCGCCGCCCGCCGGTCGGCCGCCGCGGCGCCCCAGGTATCCGTCGCGGCCGCCCCGGCCGAGCTGCCCCCGGCGCTCGGGCTGCGCCTCGCCGAGCTCGACCACGCCGCCCTGGCGTTCAACTTCCCGCGGGACCGCACCGGCCGGTACGCCCGCAGCGCCGTCGTCGCCCTCGCCGGCGACGGCACCGTGCTGAGCAAGCGCGGGCCGTGGCTCGCCGTGCGGGCCGACGGCGACACGCTGGTCGTCGGGGTCGAGGGGCTGATCGGCGCGAACCAGGACCACCGCTGGGACCGGCTGCCGTGGCTGTGGAGCGCGGCCCACGCCGAAGCCCCGGCGGCGGTACGGTGGCAGCTTCCCGACGCCGCCGGCGCCCGCCCCGTCGTGAGCCTGCTCGACCGGCACGCCCCCGCCGAGGCGCTGGCGTCGTGCGGGGTCGAGCTGGACGAGGAGCTGAAGGCGCTGCTGGCCGGCTACCCGATCACCTACGGGTTCGCCCGGCACACCGAGACGTGGGTGAAGCGGCTGTACGAGCAGCTGCAGCTGTGCGCGCCGTGGCGGCTCGCGGCCGCGTACGAGGTGCACCAGGACGAGCGGCGGGCCGTGCGGCGCCCGACCGGCGAGCCGATCGCGCTGTTCGGGCTCAAGGGCATGAACCAGCAGTCCAAGCCCATGGTCGGCCTCGACTGCGGCGACGGCGCACCGCGGCTGAGCATGATCTGGACGGCGAGCAACGTGCGCCTGCCGCACGAGCTGTGGCAGTGCCCGGCCGACCTCGAAGCCGAGCTGTATCCCTAGCTCGCTGCGCTCGCGGTGGGGGAGCTGCGCTCCACCCACACCCCCTCAACACCTGCACCAGCGCGCCCGGCGACGAACAGGCGCGACGTCCCGTTCCGTCAAGCCCGCCGCCGACGCCACGCTCGTCCTGAGTGCCGTCCTACGCCGGGCACACCGGCGACGCCCTGAGGCAGGCATCCCCCTCCTGCGGCCGCGGCAGCATCACGCTCACGACGGCGCCGGAGTCCGCGCCCGTGCTGCTCGCCACCGCGATCGTCCCGTCGTGCGCGTCGACGATCGCCCGCACGATGGTCAGGCCCACCCCGGCGCCCTGCGCGGCCAGGTCGTCGCCGGTGGCCGAGCGGTGGAAGCGCCCTGCCAGGCACCGTGCCCGGCCCCTGCGCCGCGTCCCTGTTCACCGCCGCCGACGGGATCGTCTACTACACCGACGCCCGGACAGGCGCGATCGGCCGCATCGGCCCGGCCGCCCCACCCGCGCCGAGCGCCGCGTACGAGGCCGGCGCGGCGGCCCCGAACGCCCCCGCTCGCCGCGGACGTCGCCGCCCAGGCCCCCGCCGCCGACGACGGCCCGGGCACCGCCGCGAGCCGCGAGGCGGCCCCGCTGACGGGGTCGCGCTCCTCGCCGCCCTCAGCGGCACCCTGGCCCACCGCCGCCGGGCCGTGAACGTCTCGTAGCCCTCCGGCGTCGGAGCGGTGCCTCAGCATATTCGTGTTATCCGATGGATGGCCGGGCCATCTACGGGCCGTGGCTACCTTTACATCGTTTCGTCGCCGGGCTCTGCTCTGCGGGGCGGTGCTGGCGACCGTCATCGCCGGCCTCGCCGTGTCCATGCTGCCCGCCCAGGCCGCCGATGCGCCCGCGGCCGGCGGCACCTACACGATCGCGTCCGCCGGGCAGTGCCTGAACGCGTGCACGCAGTGGCGCGTCGAGGGCACCAGGCAGTACTTCATGATCCTGGCGGCCGGGCAGTACCCCAACTACCCGTCCGGCATCGAGGACAACACGCACTTCCAGGCGTACGGCGCGATCGAGGTCGCCCGGCTCGTTGCCACCGCCCTGAACGGCCAGGGCATCCTCGGCGCCGGTTACTGGCAGAAGCTCACGTCCCCGATACCGACCAGCGCCGTCGTCTGGCCGTCCACCGCCCCGTCGTACTGATCGACCACAACACGGCTCCGGCCCGGGCCGGCTGGGTCTGCAGCCGACGGGTTACGGCAGCACCCAGTTCTGGTTGGTCTGGCCGTTGCAGGTCCAGATCTGGATCTGGGTGCTGTCGGCGCCGCTCTGGCCGGTGACGTCGAGGCACCTGCCGGTCTCGGGGTTCACGAGGGTCTGTCCCGCGCGCGTCCACCGCTGGTGGCCGTTGCCGTTGCAGTCCCACAGCTGCACCTTCGTGCCGTCGGCGTTCACGCCCCCGGCCACGTCGAGGCACTTGCCGAGCGCGCGCAGGGTCCCGTCGGAGCCGGCCGTCCAGCTCTGGGCGGCCGAGCCGTTGCAGGTGTACAGCTGGATCTTCGTCCCGTTCGCGGTGCCCGCCGCGGCCACGTCCAGGCACTTGCCGGCCAGGCCCGTGACGGGGCCGCCGGCGGAGGCGGTGCCGAAGTGGATGTCGCCGCGGTGCAGCACCCGCGGGTCGTAGTACGTGCGCTTCACGGCGTCGTTGGTGTTCCACGCCGGGTCGGTGAGCCAGCCGATCCAGACGCTGAAGAACGTCCACCGCGGCTGGGCCGTGATCGTCTCCGGCGTCGGCACCGTGCCCACCTCGGACAGCCCGATCGGCTTGCCCCCGGCGATGCCGAGCATCGCGTTGTACCAGGCCGTCGTCGGCTGCCTGTTCACCCACGCGTCGAGCGTCGCCACGTCCACGTAGGACGCTCCCGGCCAGTAGTCGGCGACGTGGCCCTCGCCGCCGGCGACGTCCTTGAGGTTCCACACCCACACCAGGTTCGACAGGCCCTTCGTGCCGGCCAGGTAGTCGTGGGTGATCTGGTACAGCTTGCGGCTGCCGTTGGCGCCGGGGCGCCCGCCCCACCAGGACCAGCCCTCGTTCATCTCGTGCTGGGGCCGGAACAGCACCGGCACGCCGCTGTTCCTCAGGTCCTGCAGGTACGGCACGGCCTCGTCGAGCCGCCGTTTGAACGCGGTGTTGAGCGCGCTGCCGTCGGTCACGAGCTCGTTCCACTGGGCGTCGGTCAGCTTGCTCTCGATGGCGCCGGTGCCGTAGTCCCAGTGGCAGGACGAGCCGACGGTCGGCGGGCACATGTGCCACACGAGGGCCGGGATGCTGCCGGCCGCCCACACCGACCTGGCCTGCGCGATGACGGTCGGACGGGCGTTGATGTCGGCCTGTTCGAAGGCGAAGTCGCCGGCCCACTCGCCCGGGTACACGCCGGTGATGTCGTGGACCTTCTGCTGCCAGGTGTTCGGGGCGGAGCTGGGGCCGTCCTGCTGGCCCGAGACGATGGCGCGCCCGGTGATGCTCTGCAGGTAGTTCACGACGTCGGCGGCGGTGGCGGTGCCGCTCGGGGTCGGGGCCGCGATGGCGGGCGCGGCGATGCCGGCGAGCGCGGCGAGCATTGCGGCCGTCGCGGCCAGGACTCTACGCACGGGGGCTCCTTTCGATTGCTTAACCTCTTCTGAACCGAGTAATTCAGCTAAAGGTGGTTAAGTCAATCGATGTCTGCAGCGCCAGGGCGGCCGCCCCGAACAGCCCGGCGTCGCGGCCCAGGGCCGCCGGCTCGACCCGCAGCCGGCGCAGGAACGCCATGCCGCCGCGGGCCGCCAGCGCCGCGCGGAGCGGGCCGAACAGCACCTCGCCCGCCTCGGCCACCCCGCCGCCGATGACGACCCGGTCCACGTCGCACAGCGCGGCCGTGGTGAGCAGCCCGGTCGCGAGGGCCTCGGCGCCGCGCGCGAACGCCCGCCCGGCGACGGGGTCCCCGGCCCGGGCGTCGCCGGCCAGGGCCCGGGCGTCGGGGCCGGACCAGCCCTGGGCGCGGGCCCAGCGGGCCATCGCCGGGCCGCTGGAGAAGGTCTCCACGCAGCCGACGGCGCCGCACGGGCACGCCGGTCCGCGCGGGTCGACGGTGATGTGGCCGATGTGCCCGGCATTGCCGGTCGGGCCGAGGTGCGGGCGGCCGTCGAGCACCAGGCCGCCGCCGATGCCGGTGGACACCACGACGCCGAGCAGCGATCCGGGCCGCCCGCCGCGCCACCACTCCCCGAGCGCCATGCACTGGGCGTCGCCGGCGAGGCTCAGTGGTACCCCCGGAAGCCAACCGGCCACAGTGGACACGAGCGGGAAGTCCCGCCACGCGGGGATGTTCACCGGGCTGACCGTCCCGCGCTCCCGGTCGAGGGGCCCGGCCGACCCGATCGCGGCCGCGGTGACGCCGGAGGACCCGGCCGCGGCGACGACCCGCCGCAGCACGTCGACCGGGTCGGCGCCCGCGATCGGCTCCTCGGCCCGGGCGTGGATCGCCCCGTCGGCGTCGATGACGGCCGCGGCGAACTTGGTACCGCCGACGTCGACGGCGAGCACGCGCGTCACGACCGGGCCTCGTTCACGTCGACGGCGAGCACGCGCGTCACGACCGGGCCTCGTTCACGTCGACGGCGAGCACGCGCGTCACGACCGGGCCTCGTTGACGCAGCGCAGCACCGGGTGGGCGACCAGCGCGGCCGGATCCAGCGCGACCTCGGCCCGGACGGCGAACACCACCGACTCCCCCGGCAGCAGGGTGACCAGCTGGTCGTCCACCGTCGCCGACGGGTGCAACCGATCCGGGAACAGTGCCAGATCACGCAGCATCGTGCGGGCGGTGATGCGCACCTCGTGTCCGCCCGGCACGTCGGTCACCTGCGCGTCGAACGCGGCCGGCGGGAACGGAACGCGCGGATCCTCGGCGAAGAAACGCACGTCCCGCGCACCGTCGAACGTCGCCTCGAGCAGCTGCGCCGCCCCGCCGGCGAGCCCGGCCGGCACCAGGGTCACCGTGCGCGGCGCGACGGTCACCGGACGCGACGACGAGGACATGACCGTGCCGTCGAGGTCGCGCAGGGTCAGGGTCAGCGTGCCGGTCCACGGCTCGGCGGTGTCGTTGACGGCCGCGACCCCGTCCTCGTGGAAGGTGAGCAGGCGCGGGGCGTAGGCGCGCCGCAGCGCGTACCACAGCGGCTTGCGCCGGCCGCCGCCGTCCACGGCCGCCCAGGACGTCACCGGCCAGCAGTCGTTGAGCTGCCAGACGACCGTGCCCATGCAGTAGGGCATGAGGGCCCGGAAGCGGCGGACCCCGAAGGCCATCGCGCGGGCCTGGTTGAGCTGCGTCCAGTAGTGCCAGTCGTCGAAGGTCTCCGGCCGCGGCAGGTGCTCGCCCAGGCCGGACAGCAGCTTCGCGTCGCCGTCGGCCGCCTTCTGGTGGTGGCGCACGCCCGGCGAGTCCGGGGTGAGCGGGTCGTCGGAGACCGCGGCGCGCAGGGTGGCGTAGGCGGGCGGGCCCTGGAAGCCGAACTCGGCGACGAACCGGGGCGTGTAGTCGGCGTAGTGGGTCCAGTCGCGCTCGCCCCAGACGGTCCAGATGTGGATGGTGCCGGTCGCCGGGTCGAGCACGTCGCGGTCCGGGTCGCCGGAGTACGGGGTGCCGGGCCAGTACGGCCGGCCCGGGTCGAGCTCGGCGACGAGCCGCGGCAGCAGGTCGTAATAGAAGCCGGCGCCCCAGCTACGGCCGTCGAGCTCGCCGGCCCAGCCCCACTGCTGGTGGCCCCAGATGTTCTCGTTGTTGCCGCACCACAGCACCAGGCTCGGGTGGCCCATGAGCCGGGCGATGTTGTCGCGGGCCTCGGCCTCGACCTCGGCCGCGAACGGCTCCTCCTCCGGGTAGGCGGCGCAGGCGAACGGGAAGTCCTGCCAGATCAGCAGGCCGAGCTCGTCGGCGCGGGCGTAGAAGGCGTCGGACTCGTACACCCCGCCGCCCCACACCCGCAGCATGTTCGCGCCGGCGTCGACGGCCTGGCCGAAGCGCTCGGAGAGCCGGGCCGGGCCGGTGCGGGCCGGGAAGGTGTCGTCGGGGATCCAGTTGAAGCCGCGCACGAAGACCGGCTCGCCGTTGACGACGAGCCGGAACGCGTCCGGGTCCAGCTCGACGTCGCGCAGCCCGACCCGGCCCGTCCAGACGTCATCGGCGGCGGTGACGCTGAGGTCGTACAGGTACTGCTCCCCGTGCCCGCGCGGCCACCACAGCCGCGCGTCGGGCACGTCGACCCGCAGCGTCGCCTCGGTCCGGCCCGCGGCGATCCGGCCCTCGGCCCGCACGCCGCCGACGGCCGCGCTCACCTCGACGGCCGCGCCCGCGCCCGCGTGCTCGACGACCACGACGACGTCGGCGCCGTCGCGGCGGCTGTGCGGGCGGACCTCGGCGATGCGCGTGCCGGACCAGGAGTGCAGGCCGATCGGGCGCCAGATGCCGGCGGTGACCAGGGTCGGGCCCCAGTCCCAGCCGAAGTTGCAGGCCATCTTGCGGATGAACGCGTAGGGCTCGTCGTACGGGCCCGGCCGCGCGCCGAGCTTCTCGGCCTGCGCCTCCGCGTACTCGTAGGGGGCGGTGAAGTCGACGACGAGCTCGTTCGGGCCCGGGCGCAGGTGCGGGGTGACGTCGAAGCGGTAGCGGCGGTGCATGTTTGCCGTCTCGCCGACCCGGTGCCCGTTCACGGTGACGGCGGCGATCGTGTCCAGGCCGTCGCAGACCAGGTCGACGCGGTCGAAGCCCTCCGGCTGCCATTGGACTTCGGTGGTGTACCGCCAGTGCGTCCGCCCGATCCAGCCGAGCCGGACCTCGTTGTCGTCCCGGTACGGGTCCTCGATGAGGCCGGCGGCGAGCAGGTCGGTGTGCACGCAGCCCGGCACCGTGGCGGGCACGTCGCGGAGGGTGTCGTCGTCCCCGAGGGCGGTGACGGTCCAGCCTTCGTGCAGCGAGCGGTACATCGGCGGCCCCTGTATCGTGCGTTGTTAACCGAGTAAGCGCGCCCAACGTAGCCAGAGGGTCAGGGGCTGTCAATGTGCGGCCACTTGGGCTTAGCATCACCTGAACCGAGCAAGACCCGAGGAGCCGAGGTGAAGCGACCGACCATCGCCGACATCGCCCGCGAGGCCGGGGTGTCGAAGGGCGCGGTGTCCTACGCGCTCAACGGCCGCCCGGGCGTCTCCCCCGCCACGCGGGAGCGCATCCTCGAGGTGGCCGGCCGGCTGAACTTCCACGCCGACACCAACGCGCGCGCCCTGGCCGGCGCCCAGGCCCGGGTCGTCGGCCTGACCCTGCAGCGCCCGCCGAGCACGCTGGGCGTCGAGCCGTTCTTCATGGAGCTCATCAGCGGCCTGGAGCTGGAGTTGTCCCGGCAGTCCTACGCGCTGCTGCTGCAGATGGCGTCCGGCCGCGACGAGGAGCTCGCCCATTACCGCCGCTGGCACAGCGAGGGCCGCGTCGACGGGGTGCTCGTGTGCGACGTCCGCACCGGCGACCCGCGCATCGCGGCCCTGGAGGAGCTGGGCCTGCCCGCGATCGTCATCGGCCCGCCGGACGCGAGCGGCACGCTGCCCAGCGTCTGGTCCGACGACGCGCAGTCGATGGTGGAGGCGGTGGAGTACCTGGCGGCGCTGGGCCACCGGCGCATCGCCCGGGTCGGCGGCATCGCCGAGTTCGCGCACACCGCGATCCGCACCGACGCGTTCACCGCGGTCTGCGCGCGCCTGGGCCTGCCCGACGCGGTGACCGTCGCCGCCGACTACACCGGCGAGTCGGGCGCCCGGGCCACGCGCCGCCTGCTCGGCGGGGCCGACCGGCCGACCGCGATCATCTACGACAACGACATCATGGCCGTGGCGGGCCTGACCGTCGCCCACGAGATGGGCGTGCCCGTCCCGTCCCGGCTGTCCATCATCGCCTGGGACGACTCGCCCGTCTGCCGCCTGCTGCACCCGCCGCTGACCGCCCTGACCAGGGACATCGGCGCCTACGGGGTGCGCGCGGCCCACCTGCTCCTGGCCGCCGTCGCGGGCGAGCCGGTGACCAGCACCCATGGCGCGCCGGCCCACCTGAGCCCGCGCGGCAGCACCGCCCGCCTGTCCGACCCCGCCTGACCGACCCGCCCTGACCGACCCCGCCTGACCACACCCCCATAGAACACGCCGAACCCGCAGCTCAGCGGGTCTTTCGGCCTGCCCGAAACGTACCAAATATCCGAATATAACGGTTCGGCCAAGGACCTTTACCGACGCCGCACCG
Organism: Dactylosporangium sp. NPDC049140; assembly: GCF_040648435.1. NCBI lineage: Bacteria > Bacillati > Actinomycetota > Actinomycetes > Micromonosporales > Micromonosporaceae > Dactylosporangium > Dactylosporangium sp. NPDC049140. The sequence continues at coordinate 120,242 of NZ_JBEZDS010000005.1, forward strand.
CGGTGCCATTCTGCGTCCCGCTTCACTAAAACGCTTTAGGCCCGAATGGAGCGCACCAATGTTCAGACGAACGTTCGTCGCCGTGCTCGCCGCCACCGCCCTCGCGGCGGCCGCGTGCGGCGGCTCGAGCAAGTCCGGTTCGTCGGACGAGGCCCTGTCCCCCGCCGACGCCTCCGCCGTCTCCGGCGACATCACCGTGCTGACCAACCGCACCGACCTGGTCACCGACGGCACCATGCAGAAGTACGCCGACCAGTTCAAGCAGCTCTACCCGAAGGTGAACGTCAAGTTCGAGGGCGTCACCGACTACGAGGGCGAAGTCAAGATCCGGATGAACACCGAGAACTACGGCGACGTCCTGCTCATCCCGAACACGGTGTCGACCGACGACTACCCGAAGTACTTCGCGAGCCTGGGCGGCGCGGCCGACCTGGCGAACAAGTACAGCTTCACCGACAAGGCCAAGGTCGGCGACAAGGTGTACGGGGTGGCCGGCTTCGCGTACGTCAACGGCTTCGTCTACAACAAGGACGTCTGGAAGCAGGCGGGCGTCACGCAGTGGCCGGCCACGCCCGAGGAGTTCGTCGCCGACCTGCAGTCGATCAAGTCGAAGACGAGCGCCACGCCGTACTACACCAACTACCACGACGGCTGGCCGCTGAGCTCCTGGTCCAGCGTCGTCGGCTCGGTCACCTGCGACCCGAAGGCCAACGACAAGCTGCCCGGCACCGACCCGTGGGCGGCCGGCAGCGACCTGAACACCGGCGACACGCTGCTGTACGACATCGTCAAGAACAAGCTGTCCGAGGCCGACCCGACCACCACCAACTGGGAGGACTCGAAGGGCGCGATCGCCACCGGCAAGGTCGCCACGATGTGGCTCGGCTCGTGGGCCATCGTGCAGATGCAGGACGCGGCGAAGAAGGCCGGCAAGGACCCCGCCAGCATCGGCTACATGCCGTTCCCGAAGCAGGTCGGCGGCAGGTTCTGCTCGGTCGTGGCGCCGGACTACCAGTACGCGATCAACAGCCACTCGAAGAACAAGGCGGCCGCCCGCGCCTGGTTCGACTGGTTCATCGACAAGTCCGACGCGGCCGCGGTCAACCAGGCCGTCTCCGCGGTCAAGGGCGCCCCCATGCCGCCGGCGCTGCAGCCGTTCACCGCGGCCGGCGTGCAGTTCATCGAGCTGTCCCAGGCCGAGTCGGCGAAGCTGACGAAGATCGACAACGCCTCCGAGGTCGGCATCAGCAAGCCCGACTACCGGCAGAAGATCGTCGACACCGCGCGCGGCGCCGCCCCCGGCGACCTCAAGGGCATCTTCGCCGACCTGACCAAGCGCTGGACCGAGGCCGCGAAGACCGTCGGCTGACCCGGCGGGCCGGCGCCCCCCGACCGGGCGCCGGCCCGCAACCCCCGGAGAGGATCCAGATGCTCGACACCGTCACCCAAGCGCCGCTCGCGAGCGCCCCCGCCGCACCCCGGACGCGCCTGAAACGCCTGCTCACGCCGTGGATCTACCTGCTGCCGGCGCTCGCCCTGCTGGTCGTGTTCACCTACGTGCCCGTCGCCAGCATGGTCGGGTACAGCTTCACGGACTGGGACGGCCTGAGCGACGACCCCGCGTTCGTCGGGGCCGGCAACTACGCGGAGCTGTTCACCCGCCCGGAACTGTTCCAGGTGTTCTTCGTCAGCCTCTACTACCTGGCCGCCGCCGCGGTGCAGATCGTCCTGGCGCTGTACTTCGCGTTCATCCTCAGCTTCAACCTGCGGCTGCGGAACCTGTTCAAGGGCATCCTGTTCTTCCCGTACCTCATCAACGGCGTCGCCGTGTCGTTCGTCTTCCTGTACTTCTTCCGCCCGCACGGCACCCTCGACTCGGTGCTGGCGCTCGTCGGCGCGCACCCGGACAAGCTCTGGCTCGGCGACCCGGACCTCGTGAACGTGTCGCTGTCCGGGGTCTCGGTGTGGCGGTTCACCGGGCTCACGTTCGTGCTGTTCCTCGGCGCGATCCAGGCGATACCGGGCGAGCTGTACGAGGCCGCCGGGCTCGACGGGGCGAGCCGCTGGCAGATCTTCCGGCACATCGTCGCGCCCGGCATCCGCCCGATCATCGGCCTGAGCGTCATCCTCGCCGTGTCCGGGTCGCTGTCGGTGTTCGAGATCCCGTTCGTGATGACCGGCGGCGCGGGCGAGAGCAAGACGTTCGTGATCCAGACCATCAAGCTCGCCTTCCAGTTCAACAAGACGGGGCTCGCCTCGGCCGCGGCCGTCGTGCTGCTGATCATCGTCCTGCTGGTCACGTGGCTGCAGCGGCGCCTCGTGCCCGACGAGAGGACCGACCTGACGTGAGCGTGCGCGACGCCGCCGGCGCCTTCCTGCGGTACACCTCCCTCGTGATCGCCTCCGTGGTGGTCCTCCTGCCGCTGGTCACCGTGTTCCTGACCTCGCTCAAGACGCCGGCCGAGATGAGCTCGGGCGACACCCTCGACCTGCCGCACGACTGGCTGAACCTGCACAACTACGTCACGGCGTTCACCAACGGCCGGATGCTGACCGGGTTCGCGAACACCGCGGTCATCCTGCTCGTGTCCGTGGCCGGCACGGTCGTCGCGGGCACGCTCGCGGCCTACGCGCTGGACCGCTTCCAGTTCCGGTTCAAGCGGCTGGTCGTCGGGGCGTTCCTCGTCGCCACCCTCGTGCCCGGGGTCACCACCCAGGTGGCGACGTTCCGGGTGATCGACACGCTGGGGCTGTTCGACTCGCGGTGGGCGCCGATCCTGCTGTACATGGGGACCGACATCGTTGCCATCTACATCTTCCTGCAGTTCATGCGCGGCATCCCGGTCTCGCTCGACGAGGCGGCCCGGCTCGACGGCGCCTCGACGTTCAAGATCTACCGGTCGGTCATCCTGCCGCTGCTCAAGCCCGCGATCGCCACGGTCGTCATCATCAAGGGCATCTTCGTGTACAACGACTTCTACATCCCGTTCCTGTACATGCCCTCGGAGGACCTGGGCACCATCTCCACGTCGCTGTTCCGCTTCAAGGGCCCGTTCGGCGCCCACTGGGAGACGATCTCGGCCGGGGCGATCCTCGTCATCCTGCCCACCCTTATTCTGTTCCTGCTGCTCCAGCGGTTCATTTACAACGGCTTCACGTCCGGGGCCACCAAATGACCACGCAAGGAACCCCGTGAAACGCCCCACCATCAGCGACATCGCCGAGGCCGCCGGCGTCTCCATCGGCGCCGTCTCGTTCGCCCTGAACGACCGGCCCGGCGTGTCCGCGCGCACCCGCGAGCGCATCATGGCCATCGCCGCCGAGATGGGCTGGCAGCCCAGCGCGGCCGCCCGCAACCTCTCCGCGGCCCGGGCCGAGGCGATCGGGCTCGTCATCGCCCGCGACGCGGCCACGCTGGGCGTCGAGCCGTTCTACATGAAGTTCATCGCGGGCCTCGAGACCGAGCTGTCGGCGACCGGCACCGCCCTGGTGCTGCAGGTCGTCGGCGACCACGAGCGGGCGATCGAGGCGCTGCGCGGGCTGTGGGCCGCGCGGCGCATCGACGCGACGATCCTCACCGACCTGTGGACCGACGACGTCCGGGTCGCGGCCCTGGACAAGCTCGGGCTGCCCGGCATTCTGGTGGGTCATCCGTCGGTACGGCCGGAGGGCTCGACCGTCCCCGCGGTGTGGAGCGACGACGCGGCCGCGCTCACCGAGGCCGTCGGCTACCTGGCCGGCATCGGGCACCGGCGCATCGCCCGGGTCGGCGGCCTCGTCTCCCTCGCCCACACCCGCATCCGCACCGCGGCGTTCCGGGAGGCGGGCCGCCGCCACGCCCTGACCACGGCCGAGGTGGTCGACACCGACTACACATGGGAGGCCGGCGCCTGGGCCACCGAGCGCCTGCTGACCGCCGCCGAGCCGCCGACGGCGATCATGTTCGACAACGACATCATGGCCACCGCCGGCCTGCACGTGGCCCGCAAGCTGGGCGTCGACGTTCCCGGCCGGCTCTCGGTCCTGGCCGGCGACGACTCCCAGCTGTGCGAGATGGCCTACCCGGCCGTGAGCGCCCTGGCCCGGGACATCCATGCCTACGGGGCGAACACCGCCCGGATACTGCTCGGCGGCCGGCTCGAGGACTTCCAGGACGCCACGGCCCGGCTCCTGCTGCGGGACAGCATCGCGCCGCCCCCGACCTGAACCGGCCCCCGGCGGCGTGGCGCCGCTTCCGAACTGAACCGGTTACGCTTCGTCCCATGGCGGGGCGGCGACCGACGATGAGCGACATCGCGCGGCGCGTCGGCGTGTCCCGCGTCGCCGTCTCCTACGCGCTCAACGGCCGCCCCGGCGTCTCCGACGACCTGCGCGAACGGGTCCGCGAGGTCGCCCAGGAGCTCGGCTTCACCGCGCACCGCGCCGCCGTCGCCCTGCACGGCGCGGCCGCCGACGTGGTCGGCCTGGCCCTGCGGCGCACGTCCGCGGCCCTGCGCAGCGAGGTCTTCCGCCGGCAGTTCATCGCCGGGCTGCAGATGGAGCTGTACGCGCGCGGCTACGGCCTGGCCCTGCAGTTCGTCGAGCACACCGACGAGGAGATCGCCCTCTACCGCCGCTGGCACGCCGAGCGCCGCGTCGACGGCGTCATCCTCTGCGACCTGCGCACCGGCGACCCCCGCCTCGACGCCGTGCGCGAGCTGACCCTGCCGGCGGTCGTGGCCGGCGGCGCCGGGGAGCTGCCGGGCCTGGCCAACCTGTCGACTGACGAGCAGGCGGGCGCGGCCAAGATCGCCGGGCTGCTCTCGGCGCTGGGCCACCGCCGCATCGCCCGGGTGAGCGGCCCGCCCGACCTCGCGCACACCGCGGCCCGCACGGCCGCCCTGGCCACCGCGTTCGGCGCGGACGCGGTGCTGACCGTGGCCGCCGACTACACCGGCGAGGCCGCGGCGACCGCGACCCGGCGCATCCTGAGCGGCCGCGACCGCCCGAGCGCCATCGTGTACGACAACGACCTCATGGCCCTGGCCGGGCTCGGCGTGGCCGCCGAGATGCACGTCGCCGTGCCCGGCGCGGTGTCGATCCTGGCCTGGGAGGACTCCCCGCTGTGCCAGCTCGTGCACCCGGCCCTGACGGTGCTGCAGCGCAACATCACCGACTACGGCATGCGCACCGCCCGGCTGCTGTTCGAGCTGCTGGACGGCCGCCCGCCACGCAGCGTGCGCTACGGCAACGCGACCCTGGTCGTGCGCGACAGCACCGGCCCCGCCCAAATCATGAGCCGCTCGGCGCTCCCGGAAGGCGGGCCCCGGCCTCCCGCGGCATGATGGGATCATGACCGTTCGCGCCGGGCTCCTGCGCGGCGCCGGCCTTGTGGCTCTCGTGGCGCTGCTCGTGGCCGCCGCGCTCCTGGTCGGAGTGCCCGACGCCCAGCAACTGCGCAGCAGCGTCGACGCGCTCGGCTGGTGGGCCCCGGTGGCCTTCGGCGGCCTGTACGCCCTGGTGTCGCTCTCCCCGCTGCCGAAGACGGTCTTCACCCTGGCCGCCGGCGCGCTGTTCGGCCTCGCGGCCGGCGTCGTGGTCGTCGTGGCCGGCGCGATGCTCGGCGCCGTGGCCGCGTTCCACCTCGGCCGGCTGCTCGGCCGCGACACCGTGCACTGGCTCACCCGGGGCCGCCTCGACCGCCTCGACGCCGCCCTGGCCGGCCGCGGCCTGCGCACGGTCGTCGTGGCCCGGCTGATCCCGATCGTCCCGTTCACCGCGGTGAACTACGTGGCCGGCCTCACCTCGGTGCGGCAGCGCGACTTCACCCTGGGCACGGCGGTGGGCATCCTCCCCGCGACCACGGCCTACGTCACCGTCGGCGCCTACGGCTGGCACCCCGGCGCCTGGCCGATGTGGGCCGCGCTCGCCACGCTGCTGGTCCTCACCGTGGGCGGCGTCGTCGCCGGGCGGTACCGCCGCCGCCACCCGAAGCCGTCGGAGGCCCAGGCCCCGTCGCAGTAGGGTCACGCGCATGTGGCCCACGGTCGTTGCTGTGGTGCTTGGACCACGCGGCCTCGCTCAGCGGGCGGTCCAGCCGCCGTCGATGAGCATGACCTCGCCGGTGATGAGGGAAGCGGCCGGGGAGACGAGGAACAGCACGGCCCCCGCGACCTCCATCGGCTCGCCGATGCGGTGCAGGGCCGCGATGCGTTCGACGACGTCCGCGCGGTGGGCGGGGTCGGCGAGGTACTCCGCGGTGCCCGGCGTGTGCACGAACGTCGGGGCGACCGCGTTGACCGTGATGCCGTGCGGGCCCCACTCGACCGCCAGGCAGCGGGTGAGGTGCGCGATCGCGGCCTTCGTCATGCAGTACACCGACTCGCCCGGCAGCGCGACCGCCCCGGCCTGCGAGCCGACGTTCACGATCCGGCCGTAGCCCTGGCGGATCATCACCCGGCCCGCGGCCTGGCTGGCGAAGAACGTGCCCTTGAGGTTCACCCCGAGGGTGGCGTCGAAGTCCGCCTCGGTGACGTCCTCGGCCCGGTTCTCGGGCGCGATGCCGGCGTTGTTGACGAGGATGTCGAGCCGGCCGAAGCGCTCGGCCACGGCGTCGACGGCCGCGCGGACCTGGCCCGGGTCGGTGACGTCCATCTGCAGCGGCAGCACCCGCCGGCCGAGCGCCTCGATCTCGGCGGCCAGCCCGGCGTCGGCGCTGAGGTCGCGCAGGCCGATGGCCACGTCGGCGCCCGCGTTGGCGAGCGTGAGCGCGATGGCCCGGCCCAGGCCACGCGCCGCCCCCGTCACGAGGGCGGCGCGGCCCGGGATGTCGAACTGCGGGAAGTCGGTCACCACCCCAGACTAGGTCAGCGTCCAGCTCTGGTTCGCTGCGCCGGTGCACGACCAGATCTGGATCTGGGTGCCGTCGGCGCTGCTCTGCCCGGTCACGTCCAGGCATTTGCCGGTCTCCGGGTTCACGAGCGCCGACCCGGAGCGCGACCACTGCTGGTGGCCGTTGCCGTTGCAGTCCCACAGCTGCACCTTGGTGCCGTCCGCGTTCGTGCCCCCGGCCACGTCGAGGCACTTGCCCAGGGCCCGCAGCGTGCCGTCGGAGCCGGCCGTCCAGCTCTGGGCCCCGGTGCCGTTGCAGGTGTACAGCTGGATCTTCGTCCCGTTCGCGGTGCCCGACGCGGCCACGTCCAGGCACTTGCCGCCGAGGCCCTTCACGGGACCGGATCCGCCGCCGGGGGATGTGGAGCCGGGGACCGTGAACTCCCCGCGCACCAGGGCCCGGCTGCTGAAGTACGTGCTCTGCACGTTCGCGTTCGTGTTGTACGCCGGGTCCTGCAGGTACTCGGCCCAGACCATGAAGTACGTCCAGCGGGGCTGGGCGTTGAGCAGCGCCACGCTCGGCACCTGCCCGACCTCGGCCAGCGCGATCGGCTTGCCGCCGGCCACGTTGAGCATCGCCTGGTAGTCCGAGGCGCTCGGGGCGAGCTTCACCCAGATGTCGAGCGAGGCGACGTCCACATAGGACGCTCCCGGCCAGTAGTCGCCGATCGAGCCCATGTTGACGTCCTTGACGTTCCACACCCACACGAGGTTGGACAGGCCCTGCGCGGTGTAGTAGTCGTGCACGATCTGGAACAGCCGGCGGCTGCCGTTGGCGCCCGGCCGGCCGCCCCACCACGACCATCCCTCGTTCATCTCGTGGATCGGGCGGAACAGCACCGGCACGCCGGCGCTCTGCAGCTGCCGCAGGTACGGCACGGCCTCGTTGAGCCGGTTCTTGAACGCGGTGTTGAGCGCGGAGCCGTCGGTGATGAGCTGGCTCCACTGGGTGTCGGAGAGGTGGCTGAGCACGCCGCTGCTGTCCCAACCGCAGGTCGAGCCGACCGTCGGCGGGCACATGTGCCAGGTCAGGGCGACGATCGAGCCGCCCTGCCACTGCCGGATGGCCTCGCTGACCATCGTCTGGCGCGCGTTGACGTCGGAGGAGGCGAACAGGAAGTCGCCGCCCCACAGGCCGGGCGTCTGCCCGGTGATGCCCTGGGCCACCCGCGTCCACTTGGTCGGGTCCGAGTTGGGTTCGCGGTTGTGCTGGCCGGTGATCGTGTACTGCCCGGAGATGCCCGACAGGTAGCTGACGAGCGCGGCCCGCGTCGATGCGGGGAACGCCTGGGCGGGTGCGGGGTTGGCGATGAGCGCGGCGAGCAGGATCGCCGCCGCGGCGAGAGCCTTGCGCACGGGGAACTCCCTCCGATGAAGGGCCGGGCGAGGCGGCGCCCGGCTCCATCAGTTCAGTACCTTTACTGAACCGAGTAAGTGCCCCGACACTAGAACCGGAGAGCTACGGCTGTCAATAAGGTCTGAAGCGAGTGAGTCAGCCGACCGTCTCCACGCCCTCAGCGACCGTCAGCAGGTTCAGGCTGTGCGCCAGGTCGACGATCGCCCGCACCAGCGCGGTCTGCCCGGCCACGTCGTCGCGGCTGTGCGGCAGGAACGAGCGGTCGATCTTCACGCTGCGCGGCTCCGGCGCCGCATCCTCGTCGACCAACGCCGGGACCAGCGGCACGGCGCAGCGCGGGCACCTCGGCTCGAACCGGCCGGCCGCCAGGTCGTCCAGCGCACGCGAGGCCGGCCGGACCGCGCCGTGCACCGGGCAGGCGTACGCCCCCTCGCCGTAGACCACCATCGAGCTGGCCAGCACCAGCCGCCGCAGGCCGACGCGGGCCATCTCGGCCAGCAGCACCGCGGTGCCTACGTCCACATCGGACCGTACGTCGAGGACCTGGCCCGCACGTACACCGCCGCGCTCAACGGCCTACTGCCACGCGACCCGATGCTGGTCTGCGCCCAGACGTCCGTCGTGGACCCGACTCGGTCGCCGCCCGGCAAGCACGTGCTGTGGATCCAGGTCCATCGCCGGCTCGATGCACCTGCGGCAGAACTTCGCATTCCGGCCGTTCCCCGGCATGTCCCGCTACAAGACCCCGGTCCGGCACCTGTACCTGATCGGAGCGTCCACCGGGCCGGGCGGCGGCGTCAACGGCCTGTCCGGCGACCACGTCGCCCGGTACCCGATCCGCCGGACACGTCAGCGGCGCAGCGCCCGGTAACTCAGCTTGAGAAGCCTCACGATCACCTGCGTGTCGAACATGAACGCGATCATTGAAATGGTGGGTGCGGACCGTCTGAAACCGGATGCACCCGGCTGAACCGTGTCTCCCGATCGCCAAATGCAAAGTGCCTCGCCCAGATCATGCTCGGCGTGATCCGGTAGCCTAGGCCGGCCAGTTCGCCGTGGATGCGCCGACACCCCCAACATTTTCGGCCAGGGCAGGGCCGTGGTTCGGGTCACCGAGTCAAGCCTCGGCTGGATCAACAGGTTACGTGGAACAAGCCGACCGCCGTGCCCTTCATCCGGTTCCAAACGTTGGTCACTTTTGGCGTCGGCACCAGCCTCACGCGGCAATTCTTTCGTTTCAGATAGGCCGCTGCCTCAGGCGAGAGCGTTACGTTGCCGTCCTGCCCGCTGCCCACGATCAAACGGTCCGCGCCGGCCGCCTGCTTGTACACGTATCTCGCTTCTTGCCGCGAGATCGTGTGTGACGTGCCGTAGACGGCTCTGGAGAGCTTCTTCTTGCGCTTCTTCACCCGACCGTCGGGCCGAATGATGACGTCGTGGTTGAAGACTGTTCCGTCGACCGTGATCGAACCAAATCTCGTCCCATCGATGTGAGGTTTCATCGTTCACCTCCAGGGCCCAACAGCTGGACGCTCATCGCCCTGCGGCCAGCCTATGCCGACGATGGTCCATTTCGTCGGCCCGCGCGGCATCTCGTCATCGGGGAACCCCAACTCGCGGTTGAAGGCGGTGCGATCCGGACCGCCGAACTCACCGCGCCAGGGTACCGGCACGAGGTCTTCTCCTGCTGGCATCCGCTGTTCGTCGGCGGGCCGGCGTACCCGGGACTCAAGGACGACCTGGACCGGCGTGGTCTTACCTACCGCAACACCGCCACCCCGACCGGCGTCGCGATGACCGGCGGGGCGGCCGCTGTTCTGAGCACCGACGAGGATGCCCTGACCGCCGAGCTGGACCAGTACGCCGACGGTGACGGCGCGGTGTGGCGGCGGGAGATGGACGAGTTCGGCGCTCAGTCCAAGCTCGCGTTCGGGGCGACATGCAGATCCACGCGGCGCTGCGCGAACCGCTGCGCTGGCGCGACAGCCGGCTCGACAGCGTGCCCCTGGTACATGTGACGCCGGGCCTGGACGGGGTGCGCAAGGCCGTCGGCGAGGCGGGCCGCGACATGTTGCCCGCTCGGCCGTCGATCGCGGCAGGACAGCCCACCGTGCTCGATCCGTCCCGGGCGCCCGACGGCGCCGCGGTGCTGTGGATCCAGCTGCTGGAGACCCCGTACCGGCCGAGCGCCGACGCCGCCGGTGAGATCGATGTAGGCGACGGCAGGTGGACGCCGCAGCTGACCGAGGCCTACGCCGACCGGGTGTTCGCCCAGCTCGGCGAGCAGGTGACCAACCTCGACCGGGCGATGCTGGCCCGCGCGGTGCTCAGCCCCGCCGACCTGGAGCGGGAGAACCCCAATCTGGTGCACGGCGACCCGTACTCCGGCGCCTGCACCCTGGACCAGTTCCTGCTCTGGCGGCCGATACCGCCCCGCCCGGGCCACCAGACACCGGTCGAGCGGCTCTGGCACATAGGGGCCGCGACCCACCCCGGACCCGGACTGTCCGGCGCGTCGGGTCACATCGTCGCGGCCCACTTGCTCCGCCGTGGCCCCCTCGAACGGCTACGCGGCCTGCTCGCTGCGCGGTAACAACTCTGATGGGGGAAGGGCTGGCATGTCTGCTCGCTATGAGCCGGTGGTGGTGGGCGCGGGACACGACGGTCGATCCTGCCGGGCCGGTGTCGCTGGCACCGATCCGTTCCAGACTTGGACGGTGGGCTCACCGGGGGGCGATTCGGTGAGCGAAAGGCCGCGGGGTGACAGCATCATCCGGACTCCTGACCAGCACCTCCGGGTGTTCGTGAGTTCTACGCTGGGTGAGCTGGCTGATGAGCGACAGGCCGTCTCTCGCGCCATCTCGACGCTCAGGCTCACGCCGGTGATGTTCGAGTCCGGGGCGCGGCCGCACCCTCCCCGCGAGTGGACGCCGGTTCGAGCGGCCCATCGAATTCGCGCCTCGAGGTGGGCGCGCGTGACGATCATGCGGGATGATCCGGCGCTGTGGATTGGTCGTCGGTGTTCGAGTATCGGGATCTTCGGCCGGGAGTTACGCAGCGGCAGCTTGCCAGCTTCGTGGCCGAGGTGCGTCAGCCGCCCACCGAGCAGGAGATCGCCGACGTCGCCGCGCAGCAGCGCAACCTGGTGCCGCCCGACGGCCCGGGGCGCGCCTCGTACCGGCCGATCGACCCGAGCCGGTGGCAGCTGCCCGAACGGCCGCTGCCACCCGGTTACCTTGCCCTGCTGGCGTGGTCAGGCGGCGGTGACTTCGGCAATGGTGAGCGGTGGCTGCAGCTGTTCCCGATCGATGGCCCAAGCGGAGTACGGGCGATGATGCTGGCCTACCACGTTCCGGAGTACATGCCCGCGGCGCTGCCGTTCGCGTTCAACGGCGGCGGCGTGTTCTACCTGTTCGACATGCGCGAGCCCGCCGACGCCGACGGCGAGTACCCGGTGGTCGCCGCACACGCAGGCAACCTCGGCTGGGCCGGCCACGACGAGTGCTACCCGCCGGAGTGCTGGCCCGTCGCCGACGGCTTGGCGCAGGCATGCCGAGGGCGAACCAACATCGAGGATCTCGCTGACTGCGACTGCCACGCCCCGTCGGCCGGGTTCCCTGACCTGCCCGAGACCGCCGACATCTACGTCGACCATGTACCGCCCGACTCCGTCGCGACCCTGAGCCGTCTCAGGAAGCTGCTCGCCGTCACATGGCCGATCGGTGCACTTCGCGAATTGCTGGCCAGCCAGCCGATCCTTGCCGTACAGGGTGGCCGACCGTACGCACTCCACCACGTGCTCGAGCAGTCCGCGGACCTTCGGCCATACCTGTTCTACGACGCACAGGGAAGACTCGAACCGGTATGGCCCGATGATCAATAGCTCTCAGCGACCAGCGGCAGAAGAGGATGTCGCTGATCAGCCGTCCTGGACGCTGGACGAACGGTCGGCCGCTCTCATGAAGACTCGAAAGGTTGTGCAGGGGTGGTCGGGACACGCACGGCAGACGCCGGCAGCGATCAGCTCATCACGTAGTCGCGGCGGAGTGTTCGGATGATGGGCAACGTACTCTCGGTTGACCGTCAACCCTGGGCGCCGGGAGGCTTTGGCCTCTTCCGTTTCCTGGCGGGCCAGGAGTTCTAGCGCTTCAGGCGGGGTTCGAGGATGGAGTAGAGCGTTCCATTGCACGCTGTGGTCCTCATCCTGCAGCAATGTTGCGAGGGCGTCGGGTGGAGTGTTCGGGTTTCGGGCGGTCCACAGCCGCACTGCCCGGATCGGGTCTCTTGCCAGGGTCCGAAGGCGTTGGGTCGTCGTAGCAGCGGCCCGGGATTCGTACACCCTGAGAAGGCCGAGCCTGCGTTCGACCGCAGGTCGAATGTGTCGGGGTTCCATAGCTGCATGGTCGCAGCGGCGACGGCGCCGACGCACCTGTAACCCGGCTTGATCGTGTGCCCCCTCCGCGGCATATGCGGATGCCTTGAGGACGGTCCCGCGGCTGTGCTTGTCGCCGGTGGGCTCGGGCAGCGGCCACTCCCGCAGCACCCGGGGCGTGATGATCTCAGTCGTCGGCACCGACGGCCTCCTGCGTCGTCGCGGCCGCCTCGCGCAGGTGGCCGACCTCGTTGAACAGCTCGGGGCGCAGCACCCCGCCGGCGCCGGTCCAGCTGCTCACCGAGCAGTTGGCCATGGCGGTCGCGCGGGACAGCCCCAGGAGCGTCTCCTCGTCGAGGCTTTCGAGGAGGTACCGCAGCAGCAGCACGATCGCCTCGTGCCCGACGAGCAGGACCCGCCCGCCCGGGTGGTCCGCGCGCACGTCGCGCATCAGGCTGCGCAGGCGCAACAGCACGTCGGACCAGGATTCGCCGCCCGGCGGCCGGTAGTACAGCTTGCCGAGGCGCTGTCGCCGGGCCGCCTCCAGCGGCAGGCGCACGGCCACGCCCCGGTTCGTGAGCAGGTCGAGTACGCCGAGCTCGCGGTCGCGGAGGCGCTCGTCGTACCGCACGGGGATCCCGGTCCCGGCCAGCGCCACCGCCGCCGTCTCCCGGGTGCGCAGGTAGGGCGAGACGACGGCGAACTCGGGCGCCTCGGGCGGGGGCAGCGCGCGAATCCACCGGCCGACGGCGGCGGCCTGCTCGCGGCCGAGGTCGGTCAGCGGCACGTCGGCGTCGCGCTCGGCGAGGTCGATGACCTCGAGCCCGCCGCGCTCGGCCGCCTCCGCCCGCACGTTGCCGACGCTCTGCCCGTGCCGCACCACACCCAGCCAGCCCAGTTCCGCCATGCGGGGTGCGTACCCACCGATGGTCCACTTGAAAGCTACTGTCCTGCGCATGGGGATCTCGTGGTCCGCCGTGCCGGGGCCGGTGCGGGCGGGTGTGGAGGCGCGTCTCGGCGGCCGGGTGGCCGGCGCGGTCGATGTGAGCGGCGGGCACTCGGAGGGCGCCGCGGCCCGGCTGCGGCTCGCCGACGGGCGGGACGTGTTCGTGAAGGCGGCGGCCGACCCGGCGGTGCGCGACTTCCACCGGCGCGAGGCGGTCGTCGCGGCGCGGCTGCCTGTGTCGGTACCGTCGCCGCCTCTGCTGTTCGCTTTTGACGACGGCCCCTGGGCCGTGCTGGTCTTCGAGTTCGTGGCGGCGGTGCTGCCCTCGCCGGCGGACCGGCCGCGGGTCCTCGACACCGTGACCGTCATGGCCTCCGCGCTGACGCCGGCCCCGGTGCGCCCGGCGACTCCGCCGCGGCTGGGCGGGTTCGCGGGGCTGGCCGCGGCGGATCTGGCGCGGGTGTCGCCGTGGGCCGCCGAGCACCTCGACGACCTGGTGGCGCTGGAGTCCGCGGCCGCCCGGGACGGCGACACGCTCCTGCACGGCGACCTGTACCTGTTCAACGCGCTGGTGTCGCCGTCACGCGTGTACATCGTGGACTGGGCGCACGCGTGGGTGGGCCCGCGCTACTGCGACGCGCTCATGCTGATGGCCGGCGCCCCGGACGCCGCCGCGTTGTGCGCGGCGAACCCGCTGACCCGCGACCTGCCGCCCCGCACGGTCGACGCGTTCCTCGCCGCGCACGCCGGCTTCCTGCTGGCGCTGGCGCTGCGGGCCACGAACCCGGCGGTGGGCGGCACGGCGACAGCGCTCGGACGGGCGTCGGCGGAGTGGCTTTCACGGAGACTGTACAGCGCCACGTGATAGTGTCGGGTGCCATGGTGTTCAAGAAGATGCTCGCCGCCCTCGGGGTCGGCGGCCCGAGCGTCGACACGGTGCTCGACACCCCCACCGCCCGTCCCGGCGGCTTCCTCGACGGCCACGTGCACATCCAGGGCGGCGACGCCGACGCCCGCATCGAGCACGTCGTGCTCGCGCTGGCCACCGGCGCCCTCGACCTGCACCGCGAGTCGGTCGCCGACCACTTCACCGTCCGCGCCGGCACCACCGAGTCGATCCCGTTCCGCCTGGCGGTGCCGTGGGAGACCCCGATCACGAGCGTGTACGACCGCCCCCTGCGCGGCATGGTGATGGGCGTACGCACCGAACTGGAGATCGCGGGCGCCCGCGACAAGGGCGACCTCGACCCGGTGTCGATCACGCCGCTCCCGGCCCAGCAGGCGATCCTCGACGCCTTCGCCGAGCTCGGCTTCCGCTTCAAACACGCCGAGGTGGAGCACGGCCACCTCCACGGCGTGCCGCAGCGCCGCCCGATTTATCAGGAGATCGAGTTCTGGCCGCCGGAGCGGTACGCGGGCCGCGTCAACGAGGTCGAGCTGACCTTCGTCGCCGACCCGGACGGCGTGGAGGTGCTCCTGGCGCTGGACAGGCGCGGCGGCCGCGACGCCTACAGCCGCTTCGGCATCACCCACGCCGCGGCCGGCGCCACCAACTGGACCGCGACGGTCGACGGCTGGCTCCGCGAGGCGACCGACCGCCACTTCGCCGCCCCCGCCTACGGCCACGGCCACGGCCACGACCCCCACGGGCGGCGCGGGATGGGCATGGGCACGGTGGTGGCGGCGGGCGCGGCGGGCATCGTGGGCGGCCTGGTCGCGGGCGAGGTCATCGACGAGGTCTTCGACGACGACGGTGGCGACTTCGGCGACTTCGAGTAGCCGGGGTCAGAAGCCGAGCTCGTCCGCGATCGCCAGCACCGCATCGGGGTCGACGGCCACGAGCGCCCCGACGGCCGTCGACCAGCCCCCGACCAGCAGCGCCAGCGCGGTGAGCGGTGCATACCGCTCCCGCTCGAGCGCCGGGCCCCACTGGCGCGTCACGCCGTCGAGCCGCAGCAGCGTCTCCGCCCGGGCGGCATCGCCGGCTCGCAGATACGCGGCCGCCACCCGGGTCAGGGCCGCCGCCCGCGACGTAACCGCGACGATGTCACGGGCCACCACCTCGGCCTGCGCGGTGTCACCCGCGGCGAGGAGCGCATCGACCACCCGGGCCAGCGAACCGGCCCGACGCTCCTCGTACGGCAGGCAACGCGCCGCCGCCTCCGCCTGGCCGATCTCCCCGATTTCGAGGAGCACTGCGACCATCCGCTCGAGCGCCTCCTCCTGGGGGCCCTCACGGCCCCGAACGCCGTCGAGGACGTCGGCCGATGCGATGCGGCGACCCGCGAGCGCGGCGGCGACCGCGGCGGCGACGATCGCCTGGGGCCGGGATCCGGCGCCGCGCATCGCGTCGCGGGCTTGGGCTGCCGTCGGCGTGGCCTCGTCGAACCGGCCGGCCCGGACCGAGACGGCCGTGATTGCCGCGAGTACCACGGCCCGGTCCAGCGGATCGCCGAGTCCGGCGGCGATGCCGATCGCCTTCCGGTGGTCGCCGCCGTCGACAAGGGACAGCGCGACCCGGCGCAGGGCCGCCGAGTGGAGCCGCGGGTCGTGCAGCGCACGCGCCACCGCCGTGGCGCGGTCGGCGTGACCGCCATCGGCCAGCGCCACCACGAGTCGCCCCCACCGTTGCTCGCCGAACGGCGAGCCGGCCAGCGCCTCCGCGCGGTCGAGATCACCGGCCTCGATGAGGGCATCGAACAGCGGCCCCCACTCGGCGGTCCCCTCCACCGACCGGGCGACCGTCTCCGCCCGGTCCGGGCGGCCGGCGTACACCTGGATACACGCGATGTCGATGGCCGAAGCCGGGTCGGCCGGCGCCGCGGCGCCGCGGCCGAACCAGTCCCAGGCATCGGCGGCGAGCGCCTTCGCCGCGCGGCCGGAGCCGGACCGGACGAGGGCCCGCATGACGGCGGCGGAGCCCGCCGGGAAGGGAACCGGACCTGAACGGGCGAACCGGACCGACCGCTCGAGGTCTCCCGCCCCGAGCAGTGCCTCAAGCAGTACCGTACAAGCCGGCCGGGTCGCGACTTGCAGATGCCGTACGAAGTCCTCGGCGCGAGCCGCCTCACCCGCATCGACGAGAGCGGAGATCAGTGCGGCCAGGCCAGGACGCTCCCGATACGGAGTCTGCGCCGTGCGCACGATGCCTTCGGCCCACGCGAACTCGCCGGCTCGGACGAGCGCGGAAACCATGGGCGCCTGCACGGCGTCGTCCATGGCTGCGTGGTCGAACTCCGTGAACAGGTTTGCCGCCTCCCGGACGCGGCCGGCTTCGATCAACGCCGTCGACAAGGCCAAGCGCGGGTCGTATCGCCAGTCCGGCTGCGCGACTAGAAGGACTGCCGCATACGCGCGATCGAGCTCACCGGCACGGATCAGGTGCGGCACCGTGCGCGCCACGGCCGACGACCGGCCCTGGTCGGATCTGATCAACCGAATCGCCCTGTCCGCCTCGTCGAACCTTCCCGCCTCGGACAGCGCCGCGACCATCTCCGCGACGGCCTCGCCGTTGCGTCCGGGATCGGTGATCGCGCCCGCCACCGCCTCGCCGCGGCCGGCCGCGCCAACCCGGACCAGCGCGCCCGCCAGCAGCGCGCGAGCCGAATCCGTACGGCTCTCGTCGACAATCAGCCGGGCGGCCGCCTCGGCCGCCAGCGCCAGCGCCTCGGCTCGCCGCAGCTCACCGGCGCGTACGAGGGCAGCGGCCACCTCGCACATCGCGGCCGCCCGGCGGTGCGGATCGACGATGTCGCGCACGACGTGCTCGGCTCGCTCCAAGGCATCCGCGGCCACGTGTGCGATCGCCGCTCCGGTCAACGCCAGCGCCCTGACGGGTGTACTCGTGATCGATCCGGCGGCGGCCTCCGCCTCGGCGGCAACCGCCCGGGCACGGTCCATGTCTCCGGCCCGCGCAAGCAGCGACGCGACCGCCGTCAGCGCCTCGGCCCGGGGGTAGACCCCGGCAACCGCCCGGGCCGCGGCCTTGGCCTCGTCCAGCAGCATGCGGGCCGGACCGACGTTTCCGGCCTGGAGCAGCACGGCCGCCGTCCCGGTCAGAGCCCTGGCGCGGGCCCGAGGATCATCGAGACTCCGGGCCGCCACTTCCGCCCTGAGCGCGAGCGCGCACGCCCGTTCGGCCTCGCCCGTCCGCAGGGCCGCGGCGGCCAGTGCGGTGAGCGCCAAGGTCCGGCGGCGCAGCTCGACGTGTGCGCCGGCGATCGCCATCGCCCGTCGCAGCTGCCCGGTTCGGATGAACGCCTCGGCGGTCGCGGCAAGAGCCTTCATGGCCGATTCTGGCTCGACTATCAACTCCAGGACTGGCTCCGCTCCGGCAAGTGTGCGGCGGGCCCGATCGTGTTCGTCGACCCGCACCAGCACGGCGGAAATCGCGGCCAGGGCCATCGCCTGCTGAAACGGTTCGCCGATCGCACGGGCAGCCGTGTCGGCCTCGAACGCGATCGCTCGGGCCGTTGCCAGGTCGAGCCGTCCGG
The DNA here is from genome assembly GCF_040648435.1 of Dactylosporangium sp. NPDC049140. NCBI lineage: Bacteria > Bacillati > Actinomycetota > Actinomycetes > Micromonosporales > Micromonosporaceae > Dactylosporangium > Dactylosporangium sp. NPDC049140. The sequence continues at coordinate 138,280 of NZ_JBEZDS010000005.1, forward strand.
CCAGGGCGTCGGCCACTGCCACAAGCCCATTGACCTGCGCGAACCGGTCAACCATCCCGCGCGCGACGGACTCCGCCGACGACAGGTCGCCGGCCTGCAGCGCGGCGGCGACGATGGCCCTCTGCGTGCGCGTGAACTGCTTGAAATCGGACTCCGGGTCGGTGACGGCGGCCGCGTCGTCCGCCAGGAGCCGCGCCCGTTCGTTGTCACCGAGCTTGAGCAACGCCGCGGCGACCGCGGTCATGGCCTGGGAGCGACGCCGCGGGTCGGTCATCGAGCGGGCCATCGCCTCGGCGCGATCGGGGCAGCCCATTGCCGCCCACACGGCGGGCAGATCGACTGGGGTGTTCTGGTTGCGCTGATGCAGCTCGTCGCGGCGCACCGCCAGCCGGGCCAGCGTCACCAACTCGGGCCGGTCGCGGTGGTCGAAGTGGTACCGAGCGGTCGCGACGATCTCGGACAGCGCCGCGAAGTCGGCGCCCGTCGCCGTCAGCAGGCGCTTGTGGCGGGCACGGTCGAGCGCGCACGCGAGCATCCGCGGCTCGTCGTCCGCGCCGTGCAGGAGCTGGAAGTAGCCGCGGAGCAGGTACCCGGGCGTGCCGTCGGGCCAGCCGCGGGCCCGGTACGTCTCCGCCCACGCGTGGATGCGGTCCCGGTACGCGGGGAGGCGGCTCGCCAGCGCGGCGGTCGCCTGGGCCTCCAGCTCCTCATGGGCCAGGACGTACGCGTCGGCCCGCCGGGTGAAGGTGCGGGCCGAGACCGCGCCCAGGTGCTCGTCCACGCGCCACGGTTCCAGGCCGGTCAGCTCGGCCAGATCCGCGCCCGCCAGGCCGCCGCCCGAGGCGGTCAGCAGGCCCAGCAGGTCCAGCTCGGTCGCGCTGCCGTGCAGCAGGTGGCGCAGCTCGCGCTCGGCGTCCTGGCGTACGACCTGGGCGTGCGGCGAGGTGGCCAGCGCCCGGACCGTCGACGGGTCGTGCAGCGGGTGCTCGTCCGGGACGTCGTGCGGGATGCGCGGGTCGGGCCGGCCCGCCACGATGATGCGCAGGCCCGGGACCGGGGCCGGCGGGAGCAGGGCGGCGATGCTGTGCGCCGACGGTCCTACCGTGACGCCCCGGTCCTCGTCCAGGCCGTCCACCACCAGGACCAGGCTCTGGCCCCGCTCCCGGCAGTGCGCCGCCGCGCGGGACAGCAGGCGCAGGAGGTGCGCCTCGCGGGTCGCGTCGGTGAACATGGCCGGCAGCGGGGTGTTCAGCAGCTCGGCCAGCTGCTCGACGACCACGTCGGTGAAGGCGACGCGGTCCGCCTGGCCGGCGAAGCGGCCCGTGATGAAGAAGGACACGACCAGCACGCCCGGCGGCGGGTGCAGGACGAACCAGGACAGCAGGCCCGACTTGCCGGCCCAGGCCGGGGCCCGCCACCACAGGTAGGCGGGGGCGGGGTCGGCGGCGGCGCAGAAGGCGGCCAGGGCGGCCAGCTCCGGCTCGCGGTCCCGCAGCTGCGGGGGCGCGATGCGGCGGACCTGCTCCAGGTAGGCCGATTGGGGGACGATGCCGGGAAGGCGGGGGTCGTCCGGTGCGGTGCCGGCGGCGGGTGACCCGGCTACGCCGCCGGCGACAGTGGGGGGAGCGTCAGCAGGATCTGCAGGTTGTGGTCGCCGACCTGGACGCCCTCGGCGCCGTGGATGCCGAGGGTGTACCTCGGACCGGCGACCCGCAGCACCGCCCGCGCCGCGGCGAGGGTCTCCTCGTCGAACTCGGTTCCGGGGGCGAGCAGATCGGCCTCGTCGGGCGGGAGGCGCCGGCGCAGCACCGCGTAGGCTTCCGCGGCCGCCGGGTCGGCCGCGCCCGCGCGCAACGCCGCGAGAATGATCTCCACTGACGACACGGCCTCATTGTGCCAAGGCGCGCGGCGGAATGACCTCGCTCGAACGGTTCGTCCCCGCTACAGCAGCGACGTCACACCCGCGGCGGCGGACAGGAACAGCAGGAACCCGGCCGGGCCCAGGCCGGTCCGGTCGCCGGCCTTGAGGTGGGCGGCCAGGGCGCCGATGAAGTACAGCGTCAGGCCCGTCGCGGCCGCCGTGCCCAGCGGACGCCACGCCAGGCCCGCGAGCAGCCCCGCGACCCCGGCGAGCTCGGCCGTGGCCAGCCAGGGGTACCAGGCGTGCGGTACCGCGGCCCGGTCGAGATTCTGCACCACCGCGTCGGCGCGGCGCAGCTTGCCGAGGGCGGAGCCGACCAGGATGGCGGCGAGCAGCAGGCTCGCGACCACGTACCAGACGAACATTACCGGCGCCTCCAGGTCGGGTCATTTCAGCGGAGCCGGAGGACGGCGATGCGCCCCGCCTCCCCGGACGCCCAGCAGGCCCCGGCAGCGCACGCCACCGAGTCGAAGCTGCCGGTGTCGAAGCGGGCCCAGGTGCGGCCGCCGTCGCGGGTCCAGTCGCTGCCCGTCGGGCCGACCGCGAAGGCGATGTCGTCGTGGGAGGAGCGCCAGGCCACCCCCGAGCGGTACTCGCCGGGCACCGTGCGCGCGACGGCCCACGTGCGCCCGCCGTCGCGGCTCGTGGCGGCGCCGGACGGGGCGGTGGCCGGGGCGGCGAAGTCGCCGCCGACGGCGAGGCCGTGCGCGCGGTCGCGGAACGCGAGCGAGAAGATGCCCGCCGTCGGGCCGGACGGGATCGGGCTGGCGGCGACGCTCCAGTGGCGGCCGAAGTCCGCGCTGTGCAGGACGCGCGACACGGCGCCGCCACCCGTGGCGATCCAGGCGTCGGGGCCGGCGGTCACCAGGCAGGTGCCGCTCGCGGCGAAGGCGAACTCGCCGTCGAGGGCCGGGGGCAGGTCGGCGTTCAGCGGAGCCCAGTGCCGGCCGCCGTCGGCGGTCGACAGGAGCTGGAAGCGGCCGTTCACCGGGTCGCCGAGGGCGAGGCCGTGACGGCCGGAGAACGCGAAGCAGTCGTAGAAGGCCGCCGGGTCCGTGTTGCGGAAGGTCTCGGTCCAGGTGCGGCCGCCGTCGGCGGTGAGGTACACCCGGGAAGCATCGCCATTGCCGATCGACAGCACGGCGGCGTGCTCGGCGTCGAAGGCCTCGATGTCGCGGAACTGCAGGTCGGCGGTGTCGGGCGGGCCCACCGACCGCCACGTGCGCCCGCCGTCGACGGTGCGCAGCACGGTGCCGCCGGTCCCGGAGGCCCACGCCACCCGCTCGCTGACCGCGGCGAGGCCGCGCAGCCGGGCCGTGGAGCCGGTGTCGAGCAGTTTCCACGACGGTGCCGGCGGCCATCCGAAGCCGCCGGCACCGAGGACGACGGCAAGTCCGAGCGCGATCGCGACGATGCGATTCCTCATGACACCCGAACTTACCGACTTCGATACGGGATCAAAACCCCTCAGGGGGTCCAGGGGGCGGTGACGACCCAGCTCACGTCGTCGGCCCACAGGCCGGTGGCGTCCCACGTGTTGGAGCCGCCGTTGCTGGCGATGTAGACGTTGTTGCTGTAGTGGCGGATGTACCGGTCCGCGAAGTTGAGCGACCGGAACGAGTTGCCCTGCCCGTTCATGCCGGCCTCCGAGCAGAACGTCGCGTCCTGGGCGAACAGGGAGCTGCCGTCGTTGGCCTGCAACGAGATCTGGTAGTTCTGATGCCGCAGGTACTGCCCGCTCGTGTTCTTCGACTCGAAGGAGTAGCACGAGCTGCTGCCGAGCCCCGCGCGCACGATCCAGGAGGCGTTGGCCTTCTCCGTGGCCGTGTTCGACGCGCTCACGACCTGGGTCGAGACGGTCGCGCCGGAGTGGCTGATGTAGCGGGTGGTGCAGCAGGCGGTGGTGGCCCGCAGCGAGATGGTGGAGCCGACGGCGGGGCCGCTGGTGCTGCCGGAGGTGTTGTAGTTCGCGGCCACGATGTTGGCCTGGACCGAGTTCTCGGTGGCGTCGGACGGGTAGCCCGAGGTCATGACGCCCTCGTAGAAGGTGCCCGCGGCCCCGACGCTGTTGTCGCCGCCGATGCCGAGGATGATCGCGCCTTCCTTCTTCATCGGGTTGTACCCGGCGACGTTGGGCCGCACCCCGTTGTAGAAGGTGCCCAGGCTGCCGGACTGCGCGTTGCCGCCCCGGATGGCCCAGTGGTTGGGTTCGCCCTTGACGATCGCGGTCAGGAACCGGTGGCTGATGCTCGGGTTACCGGAGTTGAGGTGCTGGTTGACGCCGGAGAACAGGCCGTTCTCGAGGTCCGCCATGATCCACGGGCCGTTGCCGGCGCCGTAGCCCCAGACCTTGTTGTTGCCGAAGTAGATGGCCTCCATGGTGCCGTTGCCGTTGTCGCGGCTGTTGCGCTCGGCGTTGCCGTAGTCGAAGCAGCAGCCGCCGTTGAAGTGGGTGCCGTCGAAGATGGAGTACATGCCCTCGGGCTGGTCCCCGGTCGCCACGCCGTTGGTGTTGTTGTTGCGGTAGCCGGTGCCCGGGGCGACGAACACGCCGTACACCTTGTGCCCGCCGATCGTGACGGGCGCGGCGGTGGCGTTGGCGAGGTTGTCGTAGCCGCCGGCCGCCGGGCCGTTGAAGCCGCCGGGCGGGGCCTGGGTGAGGCGGTTGTTGCGGCCCGACTGGTCGTAGATGATCGTGATCACGCACGACGTGTTCGCGCAGAAGGTGTCCTGCGTGGCGGCGTTGGCGTAGCTGCCCGCGCTGACCGGCGCAATGTCCTTCGTGGTGTTGTCCGAGGCCCGGCGGACCTGGTACAGCGCGCCGCTGTAGGTCCCGTAGAGCGCCCGGGTGGTGCTGTGCGCGGCGACGCAGGGCGTGCCGCCGGCGGCGTAGATGTCGCAGGGCTGCGATGTCGCCGCCTGGGAGGTGCCGACGCCGACGAGCGCGCTCACAACGAGCGCGCACGCGAACGCGGCCCCGAGAAGGGCCTTTCGCATGGTGGTGGACCTCATTCCGTGTGGCGGTACGGATCGGGTGCGGTATATGTGAGCGCTAACATAGCGGAGCCGCGAGTGACATGCAACGCCGCGTGGTATCAGGGAGGGCATGACCTTGACCGTCCTGGTGACCGGCGCCTCCGGGTTCGTCGGCTCGAACCTGGTCCCGGAGCTGCTCGCGCACGGGCACCGGGTGCGCGCGATGACCCGGCGGCCGCAGCAGTACTCCGGGGCGGGCGAGCCCGTCGCCGGGGACGTCGGCGACCCCGCGAGCCTGCGCGCCGCGCTCGAGGGCGTGGACGTCGCCTACTACCTCGTGCACTCGCTGGGCCTGGACGACTTCGTCGAGCGCGACGCCGCCGCGGCACGAAACTTCGCCGCCGCGGCCGCCGGGGCACAGACGAAGCGGATCGTGTACCTCGGCGGGCTCGGCGCGGACGGCGACGCGCTCTCGGACCACCTGCGCTCGCGGCGCGAGGTCGAGGAGATCCTGACCGCCGGCCCGGTGCCGGTGACGACGCTGCGGGCGGCGGTCATCGTCGGGCACGGCGGCATCTCGTGGGAGATCACCCGCCAGCTCGTCGACCACCTGCCGGCCCTGATCACCCCGCAGTGGGTCACGACCCGCACCCAGCCCGTCGCTTTGCCCGACATGCTGCGGTACCTCCGCGCCGCCGCGGAGTCCGAGGAGGCGACCGGCCGCGTCTACGAGGTGGGCGGCCCGGACGTGCTCAGCTTCGCCGACATGCTCCAGCGGGTGGCGAAGCTCCGCGGCAAGTACCTGCCCAATGTGACCGTGCCCCTGCTCACGCCCCGGTTGTCCTCGATGTGGCTGTCGCTGGTCACCGACGTGGACATCCCGACCGCCCGCAACCTCGTGGACTCCCTCAGCGCCGAGACCGTCGTGCGCGAGCACCCCGTCGCCGAGCTCGTCCCCGGCCCCGCCCTCGGCTACGACGACGCCGTCCGCCTCGCCCTGGCCGAACGCGCCGCCGAGCTCGCCGGGCGGGAGGCGGAGCGGACCGCGACCGCCGCCGCCGAGGCCGCGGAGGCGGCCGAGACCGCCCGCCGCGCCGCCGGCGACGCCCGCGAACACGTGCGGGAGGTCCGTACGGAGCTGGGCGTGGGCACCCGGTGAAGGGCCTGCGCGACCTTGCGCGGGCCGCCTTCGTCGACCGCGTCCCGCGCAGCCACGAGGAGGCGCCCGCGGCCGTGCGCCGCCGCCGGATCGTGGTAGCGGCGACCCTCGTCGCCGGCGCGGTACTGCTGGGCTGGTCCCTGACCATCCGCCCCGGCGACCCGCTGTTCTACGCGACGACCCTCGCGGTCGCGGCGACCTGGGTGGCCGGAAGCCTGCTCTCGGGCCGCCTGCATCTGGGCCGCATCCTGTACCGCGACCAGCTCCGCCGCCCCGTCCTGACCCCGATCGCCACGGGCCTGCTCGTCGGGGCCGTGTTCGTGGCCGGCGCGCTGGTCGTGGCCCACATCCCGCCGCTGCGCGACTACGCCGGCGAGGTGCTCGACCACGCCCGCTACGGCGCGATCGTCCCCATCACCGCGGTCACCGTGCTCAACGGCCTGGCCGAGGAGGTCTTCTTCCGCGGCGCCCTGTTCGCCGCGATCGGCCGCGTCCGCCCGGTGCTGATCTCCACGGTCGTCTACGCCCTGGCGACCATCGCGACGGCCAACCCGATGCTGGTCTTCGCCGCGGCGGTGCTCGGCACCGTGCTGGGCCTGCAGCGCCGCGCGTCGGGCGGCATCCTGGCCCCGATGCTCACCCACGTGACGTGGTCCATGGTGATGCTGTTCGCGCTGCCGCCCCTGCTCGGCACGGCCTAGAGGGACGCCGCGACGGCCTCCAGGTGGTCGAGCGACTCCTGCATCCCGCTCTCCATCCCGGAGGCGATGACCGAGTCGCGGGTCTCCTGGTCGTCGTACTCGCACAGCATCTCCATGCGCGTACGCCCGCCGCTCTCGGTGAACGTCACGGTGACGACGCCGCTGTGCGCGTCGGGGTCGGGCAGCCCCTCGAAGACCTCGGTGTTGACGAGCCGGTCCGGGGCCTCGATCGCCCGGTACTCCCCGTGGAAGGCGACCTCGAAGCCACCGTTGGCGATCATGACGTACCGCCACGAGCCCCCCACCCGCAGGTCGATCTCGGCGTTGCGGACCGTGCCCCGGTCGCCGGCCCACCAGCGCCCGACGAGCTCGGGCGTGGTGTAGGCCCGCCAGACCTGCGCCTTGGGCGCGTCGAACTCGCGGGTGATGAGGATCTGCAGGTCGGCCGGGAGCGTGACCTCCGCGGTGCCCTTCGTCGCCATGCCCCAATCATGTCGCCGGAAGAGCGCGCGTCAAGCACGCCAAGACACGCGTCCGGGCAACAGACCAAGTTGCCGCGGTCGTGGGCGTCAAGCGCCGGCCGCCGTCTCGGTGATCAGCCCCGCGCACGCCTCCGGGTCGTCGGCGAAGGGCAGGTGCCCGCACCCGCGCAGGCGCACATGCCGCGCCCCCGGCAGCAACCGCCCGGCCCGCCGCGCCTGGAACGCCGGCAGGATCAGGTCCCGCGGCCCCCAGGCCACGGTGACGGGAATGTCGGTCAGCGCACCCGGCTCCCCGAACCGGTACCCGGCGAACGCGTCCCGGGCCGCCCGGAACCCGGGCGCCACGGCGAGCGAGCGCGCGTCGGCGACCCCCGCCGCCGGGTCGACCCGCGTGGGGTGGCCGAAGAACAGCCCGAACAGCGCGACCCGCCCCGCCGCCGTCCCGGCGAGCCGCGGCAGGCCCGGCCCGAACGCGCGGGCACAGGCCCGGGCCGTGGTGACCGACGCCTGGCACCAGCGCCGCGACGCCGGGCCCCAGAAGCCGACCGGCGCGAACGCCGTCACCGACCGGGCCGCCCCGCGCCGGCCCAGCTCGAGGGCGACGCCCCCGCCCATCGAGCTGCCGGCCACGTGGAAGGGCGCCGGCACGGTGGCGAGCACCCAGTCGGCCAGCTCCGGGACCGACGCGGCGCCGGTCGGCGGGGCCAGGCCGAAGCCCGGCAGGTCGGGGGCGCGCACGTCGAAGCGGGCGTCCAGGGCAGGCCGGACCGGGTCCCAGACCTCGCGGCGGCTTCCGAGGCCGTGCAGCAGCACGAGGGTCGCCATACCCAGGCATCGTACTTGTTGACAGCCTGACAACAAGCGGGCACGGTGGCCGCATGGAGTACGACGTCATCGTCGTTGGGTCCGGCTTCGGCGGCAGTGTCAGCGCGCTGCGCCTGGCCGAGAAGGGCTATCGGGTCGGGGTCCTGGAGGCCGGGCGGCGCTTCGCCGACGCGGACTTCGCGCGGACGAGCTGGCGACTGCGCGACTACCTGTTCGCGCCGGCCGCCGGCTGTTACGGCATCCTGCGCATGACGCTGCTGCCCGACGTGCTCGTGCTGTCCGGGGCCGGCGTCGGCGGGGGGTCGCTGGGGTACGCCAACACGCTGTACCGCCCCCCGGACGTCTTCTTCGCCGACCCCCAGTGGGCCGGGATCACCGACTGGAAGGCCGAGCTCGGCCCGCACTACGACGAGGCGTCGCGCATGCTCGGGGTGGCCGAGAACCCGCGCACCACCGCCGCCGACGAGGTCCTGCGCGCCGTCGCCGAGGACCTCGGGGTCGCGCACACCTACCGTCGCACGCCGGTCGGCGTCCTGTTCGGCGAGCGCCCCGGCGAGACCGTCCCCGACCCCTACTTCGGCGGCGCCGGCCCCGAGCGGACCACCTGCACGTTCTGCGGATCGTGCATGACCGGCTGCCGGGTCGGGGCGAAGAACACGACGGTGAAGAATTATCTGTACCTCGCGGAGCGGGCCGGCGCCGAGGTCCACGAGCGCACCACGGTGACCCGGGTGACCCCCCGGCCGGGCGGCGGCTACACCGTGCGGACCGTGCACACCGGCGGCAAGCTGCGCCGCCGGGCCCGCACGTTCACCGCGCGCGACGTGGTCCTGGCCGCGGGCGCCGTGGGCACCCAGCGGCTTCTGCACCACCTCAAGCGCAGCGGGGACCTGCCCAACCTCTCACCCCGGCTGGGCGAGCTGAGCCGGACCAACTCCGAGTCCATCCTGGGCCCGCGCGCCCGCCGCCGCGACGCCGACTTCACCGACGGGGTGGCGATCACGTCCTCGATCCACCCGGACGCCGAGACGCACATCGAGCCGGTGCGCTACGGCCCGGGCAGCAACCTGCTCGGCCTCATGGCCGCCGTCCTCGTCGGCGACACCGGCCGGACCCCGCGCTGGCTGGCCGCGCTCGGCCGGACGCTGGCGAGCTGGCGCGACTGGCCGCGGCTGTTCTGGGTGCGCCGCTGGTCCCAGCAGACGATCGTCCTGCTCGCGATGCAGCCGAAGGACAACTCGATCACGGTCGGCCCCCGCCGCGGCCCGTTCGGCGGCCGGCGGCTGACCAGCCGGCGCGGGGTCGGGGAGCCCAATCCGGTGTACCTGCCGGTCGCCCACGACGTCGCCCGGCGCGTGGCCGACAAGATCGACGGCATCCCGCTCGGCTCCGTGACCGAGCTCGCCGGCCGGCCGGTGACGGGGCACTTCATCGGCGGCGCGGCGATCGGCGCCGACCCCGAGCACGGCGTCATCGACCCGTACCATCGCGTCTTCGGCCATCCCGGGCTGCACGTCATCGACGGCGCCGCGGTCACCGCGAACCTGGGCGTCAACCCGTCGCTCACGATCACCGCGCTGGCCGAGCGGGCCGTGTCGATGTGGCCGCGGCGCGGCGAGCCCGACCCGCGCCCGGAGCTGGGCGCGCCGTACCGCCGGATCGCCCGGTGACGACCATCGCCGAGCGCGGCCGCCGCCTCGAACCGGACCAGCGGCGCGCGCAGATCCTGTCGTGCGCGGTGCGGCTCTTCGGCGAGCGGCCCTACGCCGAGGTGTCCACGACCGACATCGCCGCGGCCGCCGGCGTCGCCCGGGGCCTCATCAACCACTACTTCGGCACCAAGCGCGACCTGTACATCGAGGCGGTCCGGGTCCTCGTCACCATCCCGCCGGTCGCCGTCGAGCAGCTGCCCGCGGGCGACCTGACGACCCGGGTCGACGCCAGCGTCGCCTGGTTCCTCGACGTCATCGCCCGGCACAGCACCGCCTGGCTGGCCGCGGTCGACGCCGGCGACCCCGACGTGCGCCGGGTCCTGGCCGAGGCCGACGAGGTCGCCGCGGCGAGCATCCTGACCGCCGTCGGCCTGCCCGACACCGGCGCGCACCGGGCCGTGATGCGGGCGTACTGCGGCCTGGCCAAGGCCACCGCCCGGGAGTGGCTGGAGCGTGGCGCCCTGGACCGCGCACGCGCGCACGCCCTGCTCGCCGTCGCCCTGGTCGCGCTCGTGCGCGAGGTCCTCCCGTGACCGGCCCCCGGGTCGCGGTCATCGGGGCCGGCTTCGGCGGGATCGCGGTCGCCCACCTGCTGCGGCGGGCCGGCGTCACCGACGTGACGATCTACGAGCGCGGCGACGACGTCGGCGGGGTCTGGCGCGACAACTCCTACCCGGGGTGCGCGTGCGACATCCCGGCCCCGCTGTACTCGTACTCCTTCGCGCTCAACCCCGACTGGTCCCAGCGGTTCCCGCCGCACGGCGAGATCCTGCAGTACCTGCGCCGGTGCGCCGACGACTTCGGGCTCCGGCCGCACCTGCGCCTCGGCACCGCCGTCGAGGCCGCGGCCTGGACGGGCGCCGCGTGGCGCCTGACGCTGGCCGGCGGGGCCACGGCGGAGTACGACATCCTCATCCCGGCCACGGGCCAGCTGTCGCGGCCGGTGGTGCCGGCCATCCCCGGCGCCGCCGACTTCGCCGGGATCGTCGCGCACACCGCCGGCTGGGACCCGGCGATCGACGTCACCGGCCGGCGCGTTGGCGTGGTCGGCACCGGGGCGAGCGCCGTGCAGCTCGTGCCGGCCATCGCCGGCCGGGCCGCCCGGATCACCGTGTTCCAGCGCAGCGCGCCGTGGACGCTGCCGAAGCCCAACCGGCGGTACGGCCGCGCCCGCAAGGCCCTCAACCGGCGGGTCCCGGCGCTGATGCGCGCGGCCCGGGCCGGCACCTGGCTGCTGACCGTGGTCACCGGGCGCGCCGTCACCGGACGGCCGGTCGCGCGCCGGCTCGTGCGGGCGCTCTCCGACGGCCAGCGGCTCGTGCAGGCCCGCCGGCTGCGGCCCCGGGTGACGCCGGACTACGCGATGGGGTGCAAACGGGTCCTGTTCACCGGCGACTGGTACCGCACCCTGCGCGCCCCGCACGTCGACCTCGTCACCGACGACATCCTGCGCATCACCGGCACGGGCGTGCAGACGGCGGGCGCGGCGTACGACTGCGACGTGCTCGTCTACGCGACCGGCTTCGCCGCGACCGAGTTCCTGACGCCCCTGGCCGTGACCGGGCGCGACGGCCGGCGCCTCGACGACGAGTGGCGCGACGGGGCCTACGCGCACCTGGGCATCACGGTGCCGGGCTTCCCGAACCTGTTCCTCATGTACGGCCCGAACACGAACACCGGCAACACGTCGGTGGTGTACTTCCACGAGTCCCAGGCCCGCTACATCGTGCAGGCGGTGCGGGCGATCGCCGAGTCGGGCCCGCTGGAGGTGCGGCCCGACGTCGCCGCCGCCTTCGACGCGGAGATGCAGCGCCGCCTGGCCGGCAGCGTGTGGACGGGCTGCACGAGCTGGTACCGGACCGGCTCCGGCCGCGTGGTCACCAACTGGCCGGGGATGGCCTCGGAGTACCGGGCCCGCACCGCCCGCCTGGCCCGCGCCGACTACCGCTGAGTCCCGAACCTCATCCGGAAGTCGTCGGCCACCAGGGTGAGCACGGGCCTGCGCCCGGCGAGGAACCCGAGCGGCCCGCCGGGCTCGACGTGCCAGGCCACGCCGGCGGGCCCGCACCGCGCGGTGGAGCGCACCGGCGTCGTCTTCGGCCGCCCGTCGAGCGCCTGCGTGCACCGGAACCGGACGGGCATCCGCAGCCAGGGCCGCACGCGCCCGATGTCGGCGCGGGCAATCGGCCCGCCGTCGCTCGCCCGCGCCCCGGTGTCGGTGAGTTCGAACTCGGCGAGATCCTTGGGGATGCCCCAGAGCGCCCGCCCGCCGTCGCGCGAGTCGGCGCTGTCGACCCAGATGTGGGAGATGGTGACGCGGAGCCGCATCCCGGAGCGCACGAGCACGGCGGCGAGCAGCTCGCGGTAGCTCATGTCCCCGCCGGGCCGGTAGTCGACCCAGGCGGTGCCGACCACGGCCCGCCCCCCGATCCGCACCACGCGGACGGCCCCGGCGAGCTCGCCGGGAAGCTCGGGCACGGCGGCGAGGGGCAGCAGCCAGACCGAGACGAGCATGCGCCCGCGAAGTGACCACGGCTCCGGCGGGTAGGCCATGGCAGGCACTCTACGCCTTCTTGGCACTCTGCCAACAGCTCGAAGTCCTCAGCCGAGCGCCGCCCCGGCCGAAAGAGGGCCCATGACCTCCGGCCGCTCCTCCAACCCGTACGCCACCTACGTCGACCTCGACACCGCGGCCCCGCCGACCCGGCACGCACACCCGGCAGCACCGCCCCCGCCCGCGTACGCCCCGCGGTCGCCTACTTCCGGCCCGAACCGCCCCGGACCCGCCGCGTCCTGCGCCGCTCACCCAGAGCCTCGACGAACACCTGCGCGCCGCCCAGACGGCCTGTGGCTAGGCCCTGACCCGCCGGGCGCGGCGGACCATCACGACCGTGCCCGCCGCGCACAGCACCACCAGCGCGGCCAGGGCCACGACGGCGAGGGTGAGCGTGCGGCCGGGCGCCCGGGACTGCGCGCCCGCGGGGCCCAGGGCGCCGGCCGCGGGCACCGCCGCGGCCGACGGGGGCGCGTGCAGCGCCGCCGCCTCCGCCGGGGTCACGAGCTTCCCGACCGAGGAGCCGACGGGCCGGGCGAAGCCCCAGTCCAGCAGCGTGGTGCCTTGCTTCCAGGCGCGCGCCGGCACCACCTCGGCGCCCATGATCGTGACGACGAGCCGCCGGTCGCCGCGCTTGGCCGCGCCGACGTAGGTGTGCCGGGCCTCGTCGGTGAAGCCGGTCTTGCCGCCGATCGCGCCGGAGTACTCGGTCAGGAGCTTGTTCTCGTTCTGGATCTGGAAGCCCTTGGGGTCCTTGGGCGGCTGGGCCGGCCACGGGAACGTCGGGGCGGTGTCGTACTGCAGGAACGCCGGCCGGTCGAGGTCCTCGCGCGCGATGAGGGCCAGGTCGTAGGCGCTGGTGAACTGCTCCGCTGCGTCGAGGCCGGACGGGGTGACCGCGTGGGTGTCGTCGGCCCCGAGCCGATGGGCCTCGGCGTTCATCGCGGCGATCGTGGCCGGCACGCCGCCGTCGCCGCCCCCGACCCGGGCCAGGGCGTTGGCGGTGTCGTTGCCGGACTGCAGCAGCAACCCGTACCAGAGCGTGGAGACCGGGTAGTGCCCGCCGACGATCATGCCGACCAACGAGCTGTCGGCGGGCAGGTCGAGGTCGGCCGGGGTCCCCTCGACCAGCTGGTTCGGGTCGAGCTTGGGCAGTACCGTCGCGGCGAGCAGCAGCTTCTGGACGCTGGCCGGACGGCGGCGCAGGTGCGGGTCGCAGGCGCCGAGCACCTCGCCGGTGTCGAGGTCGGCGACCACCCACGACATCGCCGAGGTGGTCGGCGGCGCGGCGGCCCCGGCCGGGATCGCCAGGCCCTTCGTGCCCAGCTGGGCGCCGCCGACGACGGGGGCGGCCGGGTCCCGCTCGGGCGACGGGGGCGTGGGCGGGATGGTGGGCGTGGACGCGTAGGGGCACGGCACGACGGCGGCCCCGGACGGCTCGAGCAGCGGCACCGGCCCGGCCGACAGGGTCAGCGCCAGACCGGTGGCGGCGATGCGCCAGACTCCCATGACCGGCAGCCTATCGAGCCGGACAACCGATGGTGATCCGGACTCCCATCGGCCTCGCGCCGCCTTACCCGTACTGCACCGCAACCGCACTCAGAATCGGCGGCCGCGCACCGATCGGTGTGATCATGCCGGAGAGCGCGCTGGAGCAGCACGCCGAGTCCCGCGTCCGCCGGGCCGACGGCGCCTGGATCTGGGTCGAGGTCATCGGCACCGACCGGATGGGTGAGGCGCCGCTGTACGCCGCCGTCATCAGCATCCGCGACATCACCGGCCGCAAGGAGCTGGAGGAGGAGCTGACCGGCATGCCCAACCGGGCCCTGCTCCGCGACCGCCTCGAGCACGCCATCGCCCGCAACCGCCGCGGCGGCGGCCGGATCACCCTGCTGCTGGTCGACCTCGACGACTTCAAGCTCGTCAACGACAGCCTCGGCCACAACGCCGGCGACCAGCTCATCACGACCACCGCGCTGCGCCTGCACCAGCAGCTGCGCGCCGCGGACACCCCCTGGCCCGCCGCGGCGGCGACGAGCTCGCGATCCTGGTCGAGGACATCAACGAGATCGAGGCGATGGACCTCGCGGAGCGGCTGCTGGTCGCGATCCACCGGCCGCTGCGGCTGGGCAACCGCGACGTCGTGTGCTCGGCCTCGATCGGCGTGGCGACGGCGACGACTTCGGCACCGGGTACTCGTCACTGTCGTACCTCAAGCATTCGCGCGCCCGGGCGCCGCCGAGGCGATCTCCTCGATCCTCGGCGACGCCCGGAACCCGCGGGACGGTGGCTAAGCGGCGATATTGTAGGAGTCGCCGTACACCTTCCACGACAGCGGCGGGTCGAGGTCGAAGTTGCGGTTGTTGAGGAACACCCGCTGGGCGGTGTCGACCCGGCTGGTGTCGCTGTGCGCCTCCTCGGTCTTCATCGCCGCGACCCGCGCGTCGAGGAAGGCGTTGAGGTACGTCACCTCGTCGCCGCCCTGGGCCGGCGTCTTGGCCTTGGCCATGGCCGCCTTGCGGATGCCGCCGAAGCTGACCGCGCTGTTGCCGGGGCCGTGCATGACGATCGCGTCGTAGTAGATGAACTGGCCCAGGGCCCGCAGGCCGTCGGCCTTGGCCTGGCTGACGGACGGGTTGAAGTACACGCGGTCCCGCTCGTCGTTCTGGGCCTGCTGGAACGCGGGGTCGGCGGCGGCGGTCTTCCAGTCCTTGGTGAAGTTCGGGTCCAGGCCCGCGTGGGAGTCGCTGCCGTCGACGTTGCGCAGCGCCGGCAGGTACTTGGCCAGCACGTTGCCGGGCACCCGCTGGGTGTAGAGCTCGACCAGCTCGAGCATGTCACCGGTGCCGGAGCAGAAGCCGATGATCCCGGCGGTGTAGCCGCGCCCGTCGCCGATGTCCTCGATGTACTTGTACTGCGCCTTCCAGTCCAGCGAGGAGTTCTCGGCCGAGGACACCAGCTGCATCGCGATGTCCTTCTTGCGCGGGTCGTTCAGGTCCTTGCCCGGGGTGCCCGTCGGGCTCTTGGTCGGCGTGGCGCTGGCGGACGCGCTGCGCGACGGGGACGCCGACGGCGAGGCGGAGGCGGAAGGCCCGGCCGTGCGCGACGCCGACGCCGACGCGGTCGGGGTGCCCTCGGTGACGCTGCCGCCGTACACCTTGAACTCGAACAGCGAGTAGCCCCACTCGGTGCCGCGGGCCGTGCCGAAGAGCCGCACGTACCGCCCGGTGCCGGACAGGCCCGTGAGGTCGTCGGTGCCGCCGTTGCCGGTGGTGGTGCTGTAGATGGTCGTCCACGCGCTGTCGTCGGACGAGGTCTCGATGCGGTAGGCCTTGCCGTAGGCGGTCTCCCAGTTCAGGTTCACGTGCGTGATGCGCTTGGTCGCGCCCAGGTCGACCCGGACCCACTGCGGGTCGGAGCCTTCGGCGCTGGCCCAGCGGGTGCCGGTGTTGCCGTCGAAGGCCAGGGCGGCGCCGAGCGACGAGGTCTCCACCGACGACGACGTGGCCGGCCGGCCCTGCGAGAGCAGGGTCTCGGTGGCCGCGTCGGCGCCCTGCATGACCACAACGGTCGTCACGGTGCCGACGGCGAGCAGGGCCGCGGCGCCCAGGCCGGCGAGCCTGAGGGGGTGGTTCACGAGGTGCCTCCGTGCGAAGTCTGATAGGCAACTTGCCTGCCAGATCTTTGAATTGGAGGACCTCGATGTCAACCTTCCTAAACGAGACTTCATTTCACGTTATGGTTCGCCGCACGCAGCGCCGCGGCCGGGCGCCGCAGGGCGGCCGCGACGGCGTCGATCGTGTCGAGGTACCGCTGGACCTCCCCGCCGGCCGCGGCCTGCGCGAGGTCGACCTGCCGGTCCACCGCCTGGGCGGCCGAGCGGCGCTCCTTCAGCCCGAGCGCGACCGCATATTTGATCGTATTTGTTCGTATACTTGGGTTCAGCCCGACTGGGGAGGTTGTCATGTCGACAGTCCTGGTAGCCGAGGACGATCTGGCCATCCGCGACCTGCTCACCTTCCTGCTCGACACCTCCGGGCACCACGTGCTGGCCTGCGCCGACGGCGGCAGCGCGCTGGACACCGCCCATCGCGAGCACCCCAACCTGGCGATCCTCGACGTGAGCATGCCCGGCCTCAACGGCATCGAGGTGTGCCGGGCGCTGCGCGAGGCGGCCGACACCGAGCTCATGCCGGTGCTCATGCTCACCTCGCACGGGCAGTGGCTGGAGGTGAGCACCGGCTTCGACGCCGGCGCCGACGACTGCCTCGTGAAGCCGTTCGAGCCGAGCGAGCTCATGGCGCGCATCGATACACTGCTGGAGCAGGCGGGGCCCGAGTGAATTCGCTCGACCCGGTCGGGCAAAATGGTCGGGTGACGCACAGTATCGCTGACGACTGGGTAGCCCGCTTCGCCGATGAGGTCATCGCGCACGCCGAGGACCGCGCGCCGGGGAAGCCCATCGTCTGCGCGTCCGGCCTGAGCCCGTCCGGCCCGATCCACCTCGGCAACCTGCGTGAGGTGATGACCCCGCACCTGGTCGCCGACGAGATCCGCCGCCGCGGCCTCGACGTCGAGCACATCATCTCCTGGGACGACTACGACCGCTTCCGCAAGGTGCCGGCCGGCGTCGAGGGCGTCGACGAGTCGTGGAACGAGCACATCGGCCGGCCGCTGAGCGCCGTGCCCGCCCCGCCCGGCAGCCCCTACGACAGCTGGGGCGAGCACTTCAAGGCGGCGATGGCGGCCTCGCTGGACGAGCTCGGGGTGCAGTACCGCGGCATCAGCCAGACCGCGATGTACCGCTCGGGGGCCTACCTCGAGCAGATCCTGCTCGCGATGCGCGAACGGCAGCACATCGACGCGGTCCTCGCGAAGTACCGCACCAAGATCGCCCCCGCGGAGAACGACGAGGACGGCGAGGGCGCGACCGGCTACTACCCGTACCGCCCGTACTGCTCGGTCTGCAACCGCGACACCACCACCGTCACCGCCTACGACGACGAGACCACCGAGCTGACCTACACCTGCTCCTACGGTCACGGCGCGACGATCCTGCTCCGCGACGACCACAGCGGCAAGCTGGTGTGGAAGGTCGACTGGCCGATGCGCTGGGCCTACGAGGGCGTGCACTTCGAGCCCTCGGGCGTCGACCACTCCTCCCCCGGCTCGTCGTACGTCGTCGGCACCCAGCTCATCGCCGAGGTCTTCGCGGCCAAGGCGCCGGTCGGCCCGATGTACGCCTTCGTCGGCATCGCCGGGCAGGCCAAGATGAGCAGCTCCAAGGGTGGCGTGCCGACCCCGGCCGACGCGCTGGAGATCATGGAGGCGCCGCTGCTGCGCTGGCTGTACAGCCGCCGCCGCCCCAACCAGTCGTTCAAGATCGCGTTCGACGACGAGATCCAGCGCCTCTACGACGAGTGGGACACGCTCGGCCGCAAGGTCGGCGAGGGCACCGCGGCGCCGGCCGACGTCGCCGCCTACCACCGCGCGGTCGGCACCGCCGCCGGGCCGCTCGCGGTGACGCCGCGGCCGCTGCCGTACCGCATGCTCGCCTCCGTCGCCGACATCACCGTCGGCGACCCGGCCCAGATGCTGCGGATCCTGACCGACATCGACCCGGCCGACCCGATCGACTCGCTCGACCTGGTCCGGCCGCGGCTGGACTGCGCGGTGCGCTGGGTCACCACCTACGTCGCCGACGAGCAGCGCACCCACGTGCGCGCCGAGCCCGACACGGAGCTGCTGGCCTCCCTCGACGACGAGCGGCGCGCCGCGCTCGCCCTGCTGGCCGGGCGCCTCGACGAGCAGTGGTCCCTCGAGGGGCTGACCAGCCTGGTGTACGGCGTGCCGAAGATCCGCCTCGGCCTGCCCCTGGACACGAAGCCGACCCCGGAGCTCAAGGTGGCCCAGCGGGAGTTCTTCTCGCTGCTGTACCGCCTGCTGGTCTCCCGCGAGTCGGGCCCCCGGCTGCCCACGCTGCTGCTGTCACTCGGCGCGGCCCGGGTGCGCACCCTGGTCGGCGCGTAGCACCGCCTCGGCCACGACGAGGTCCTGCCACGCCATCCCGGAGCCCTTGAACAGGACCCGGGTGGCGCCGGCCGGGGCCGATCCGATCGGGACGAGGTCGTCCGCGGTGAGCCCCGCGAGGACGACGTCGCCGCACTCGCGCAGCGCGGTGGCGACGTCCTCGACGATCACGGTGGCGCTGCGGCACAGGGCCGTGTCCACCTCCCGGGCGTCCGGCTCGTGGGAGCCGACCGCGATCACCACCACGTCGTCGCGCAGCCGCGCGGAGTCGAACAGTGGCTCGCGCGCGGTCGTGGCGCAGACGACCACGTCCGCCGCCGCGATCGACGCGGGGACACCTGTCGCGCGCGTCGCGATGTCCACTGCGGACAGTTCGGCCACGGCGGCCAGGGTCCGGCGGTGGCCGAGCCCCTGCGGCCCGGCGCCGAAGATGACGACGTGCAGCGGCCGCGCGGGCAGGAACGGCCGCACCGCCGCGACCGACACCGCGGGCGTGCGCAGGGTCGTCAGCGCGGCGCCGTCGAACAGCGCCGCCGGGCGCAGCGTCGCGCCGTCGAAGAGGACGTACACCGCGTTGACCCGCGGCCGCCCGCGGTCCGCGACGGTGGCCACCTTCACGCCGGCGTGGGTGCCCGACACGGCCGGCATGAGCAGCAGCTCGCCCGCCGGCACCTTCATCGAGGTCCGGGGCACGCCCGCCGATGGGTCCAGGCCGCCGGCGAGGGCCCGCTCGACCGCCGCGACGGCCCGCTCCGGCGGCAGCAGGCGCTCGATGGCGGCCGCGTCGTAGTACGGCAGCGTCATCGCGGCGCCACCCGGGGGTTGACGGACATCACAGCGTCACCACAGGCCACAGGGAGGATCGTAGATCTCATGACCGGGGTCATGGATCGTCCCGCGGTACTGCTCGTGGCCGTGTCCCGGCCGTGGTTCTGGCCGGTGTCGTGGGTGCCCGCCTACATGGGCACCGTGCTCGCCTCCCACGCCTGGCTGCCGGCGGCGGCCGACCGGCCCCGGTCGCTGCTCGCGCTGCTGGTGCTCGGCCCGCTGATCTGGTTCGCGGTGCTGGCCCAGAACGACCTGCACGACCTGCCGAGCGACCGGGCCAACCCGCGCAAGGCGTCGGCGCCGCTCGTGACCGGCCGGCTCTCGGCGCGAAGCCTGCGCCGGTGGTACCGCCTGATCGCCGCCGCGAGCCTGGTGACCGCCTGGTTCGTGGGGCCGCTGTTCGTGCTCGGGGTCGCCGGCGTGCTCGCGCTCGGGTGGGCGTACAGCGTGCCGCCGCTGCGCCTGAAGACCCGGCCGGGCTGGGACGTCGCGGTCAACGCCCTGGTCGTCGGCGTGGTCTCGCCGGCCGCGGGCTGGGCGATCACCCGCCCGCCGTGGGACTTCCCGTGGCCGTTCGGCCTGCTCGGCCTGCTCTTCGCCGCGGCGCTGTACATCCCGACGACGGTGACGGACCTGGCCGCGGACGCGAGCGCCGGCTACACGACCTTCGCGGTCCGCTTCGGCCGCCGCCCGGTCTTCGGGGTGGGGCTGCTGCTCTGGGTCGCGGCCCTGGCCTTCTCGCTGGTGCTGGCGGCCTTCGACGTCCTGGTGCCGCGCACCACCCTGGGTCCCCAGCTGCTCATGGCCCCGGTCCTGGCTGCCGCCTACGGGCTGCTGACGTGGCGCCCGTCGATCTTCCGCCTGGCGCTGCTGTCGGTGCTGTTCGGGGTACCGACGCTGGGGTTTGCTCTGGCTTACACCGGCCCGGCGGGCACTATCCTCCCGTGACGGATCCCCTCGTTCGCGGCCCGCTGGCCGGCCTCGGCCGCTGGCCGTATTGAAGCTGCTCACTCTAGCGACGCGTATTCGCATTCGCCATAGACGATGTTGACAGAGTTTCTTTGGATGATCCGCCGGGTGGATCGGCGCGGACGGAACCTTACGCTACGCTCATGATGCGCTACACGGTGGAGGAGCTGGCGGCCAAGGTCGGCATGTCGCCGCGCAACGTCCGCGCCCACCAGACGCGCAACCTTCTCGGCCCGCCGACCCGCCGCGGGCGCACGGCGTACTACGACGACGGCCACGTGCGCCGGCTCGAGGCCATCAAGGCGTTGCAGCGGCAGGGGTACAACCTCGTCGCCATCGAGGCCATCCTCGGCGTGCGTGCACCTTTCGCGTCCGGCGAGGCGCTCCAGTCGCTGCTGCAGCACCTCGGGCGCGAGCAGCCGGCCCTCGTGCACGCCCTGGCCGGCCACGGGGTCCTCGTCCACGGCGAGGACGGCAGCATGCAGATGGCGCCCCGGCTCCTGCGCTCGGTGGTCGGCCTGCACCGGGCCGGCGTGCATCCGGTCCCGTCGCTGCACATCCTCTCCGAGGCCCTGGACCGATTACGCGGCGTCGCGGCGGAGCTGGTGCGCTCCACCGCGACCTCGACCTCGGCCTCGAGCGACCCCGACGGCGCCGCCGACGCCCTGGTCCATCTGCTCACCGAGGCCTTCCGCGTGGCCCTGGAGAACGTCGAGGCGTGATTTGCCCGATCGCGGCGGTGACGTACGGTATTGCGGTGAACGAGCGTCGCGATCTGTTGTCGAAGGCCGAGAAGCGCGCGGCGGCCGGCGCCGCCCGGGCGCGCGCCGCCCAGGCCGCCCGCCGCCGCCGGATGCTGCTCGTCGCGGGCGCAGCGGTGGCCGCCCTGGCCGTGGTCGCCGCCCTGGTCGTCGTGCTGGTCCGCTCGTACAGCCCGGCGACGGCGCCGATCTCCGCCCCCGCCACCGCGACGCCGTTCCCGCCCCTGCCGCCCGGCGCCGACCCCGCCCTGGCAACGAAACCCCAGGCCAAGGGCGGCGGCGGCACGCTGACGAGCCTCGTGAAGACGACCCTCATCGAGGGCAAGGGCCCGGTAACGGCCGCGGGCCAGACGATCACCGTGAACTACGTGGGCGTCACCTACGCCGACGGCAAGGAGTTCGACTCGTCCTGGAGCCGCTCGGAGGCGTTCAGCTTCACCCTCGGCGGCGGCAACGTGATCAAGGGCTGGGACCAGGGCCTCGTGGGCTTCAAGGTCGGCTCCCGCGTCCAGCTGGACATTCCGCCCGCCCTGGCCTACGGCGACAACCCGACCAACGGCGCCCCGAAGGGCGCCCTGCGCTTCGTCGTGGACGTCCTGGGCGCACAGTAGCCGCACGACCAGCGGGAGGTCCGTGCGCCAAGTCCGATCGTGACCGTGCGAGTCGGGGGCCGCTCTTGCAGGCGCTTCGCTTTTTGCTTTCGACTATTTCCAGCAGTCCGGCTTCCCGGCCGCTCGGTCACACTGAGGGCATGACGCTGACGACTCGGCTGCTCACGCCCGAGACCTGGGACGACTTCGCCGCGCTCGTCGAGTCCAACAACGGCGTGTGGGGCGGCTGCTGGTGCATGGGCTTCCACCCCGAGGGTGTCGGCGGCGGGCACACCCCGGAGGGGAACCGGGAGGCGAAGCTCCGGCACGTGACGCGCGGAACGGTGCACCAGGTGCTCGTCTACGACGGCGACGACTGCGTGGGCTGGTGCCAGTTCGGCCCGCCGCCGGAGATCCCCGGCATCAAGAACCGGCGCGCCTACGAGCAGGGAGCCGCCGATCCGCCGGACTGGCGGATCGGCTGCATCTTCACCAACGCCAAGGACCGCGGCCGGGGCGTCGCCGCCGTTGCGGTCGCGGCGGCACTCGACGAGATCCGGCGCGCCGGTGGCGGGGTCGTCGAGGCCTACCCGGAGCAGGTCGAGGAGCGGCCGCCGCAGCGGGGCGCCTACCTGCACACCGGGCCGGAGACGCTCTACGCGCGGCACGGCTTCACGAGGGTACGCAAGATCGCGAAGTGGCGCTGGGTCATGCGCACCAGAGTCTGACCCCGATGAGACCGTTTCATCCCTTCGGGTGAGCGCCAGTGCGACACCGGCGGGGAACGCTTTGCGAATGGGAGGTGTTTTCCGTCCACGCTCCGATTCTGAGCCGGAGGAGCGATGAACACGCCGCACAGCGAGCCAATGCCTCTGGATGAGCTCAAACTTGTCGTGCTGGCCGAGCTGGTGATTGCCGGCCGGCCGGAGCGGACCGTCGGCGTGCCGCTGGAAGAGCTGTTGTTCGACCGGGTGGACGCCGACCGCTACGAGCTCTGCCTTCACGGTCTCCTCGATGCGGTCGTCGCACTTGAGCGAAGGTAGCCGGGCGTGACCAGCGGCGAATGAGGGTGTCTACAGCCGCGGGTCGACCGGTTCGGATTCGAGGGCGAGCACGGCGAACACCGGCTCGTGGATCCGCCAGAGGGGCTCGCCGCGGGCGACGCGTTCGAGCGCTTCGAGGCCGAGGGCGTACTCGCGCAGCGCCAGGGACCGTTTGCGGCCGAGGTTGCGCTGGCGCAGGCGGTCGAGGTTGGCGGGCTCGGTGTAGTCGGGGCCGTAGATGATGCGCAGGTACTCGCGGCCGCGCACCTTGATGCCTGGCTGCGCGAGTCCGCGGGGCGTCCGGTGGAGGTTGGCGTACGGCTTGACGACCATGCCCTCGCCGCCGCTGCCGGTGAGCTCCTCCCACCACCTGATGCCCGCGGCGGTCGAGTCCGGGTCGGTGGTGTCGACGACGAGACGGCGGGTGGTGCGGATCAGGTCCGGCGCGGCGGCGGCGAGGCGGTCGGCGAGCGCGAGGTGCCAGCCGTGGTCACGGTCGTGATAGGTGGCGCCTTCGCCGGCGAGAACCTGGAACGGCGCCAGCTGTACGCCGCCGAGGCCGTCGGTCGGCCAGCAGTAGCGCCGGTAGGCGTCGGTGAAGGCGTCGGCGTTGGCCGCGCGGGCCTCGGTGCGCTGCAGCAACGCGGTGACGTCCAGGCCCGAGGCCTCGGCGGCCCGCAGCGCCCGGACGGCGGCCGGCATGGTCGCGCGGGCGGCGGCGCCGACGGCGGCGTACTGGTTGCGCAGCAACTCCTCGGCCTTGGCCGACCAGGGCAGCAGCTCGCAGTCCAGCAGCAGCCATCCGGTGCCCAGCTCGTCCCACAGCCCGGCCGCGGTGACCGCCGCGCGCAGGCGGGTGAGGAGCCGGCCGGTGAGGTCCGGGTCGAAGAACGGCCGGCCGGTGCGGGTGTACAGGGCGCCGCCGGTCCCGGCGTCCGCGCCGAACCGGGCCCGGGCCACCCCGGGGTCGCGGCAGACGAGGACGACCGCGCGGGAGCCCATGTGCTTCTCTTCGCAGATCACCTCGGCGACGCCGGCGCCGTGATAGGCGGCGAAGGCCTCGGCCGGGTGTTCGAGCAGGTCCGGCCGCGGGGAGGTGGCGCACGGGGCCATGGTCGGCGGCAGGTACAGCAGCCACCGCGGGTCGAGGGCGAACCGGCTCATCACCTCCAGCGCTCCGGCGGCGTTCGCCTCGCCGACGGTGACCCGACCGTGGTGGCGGGTCTCGACGACCCGTTTGCCGAGCACGTCGGTGATGTCGAGCACGCCGGGGTCACGCCGGGCGATCTGGCCGCCGGGCGCCGCCGGCGACGGCCCGGTGGTTGGGAACGGCTTGACCGGGGCGTACCAGACCCGCTGGGCGGGTACCGAGACGATCTCTTTTTCGGGGTAGCGCAGCGCGGTGAGCCGGCCGCCGAAGACGCAGCCGGTGTCCAGGCACATGGTGTTGTTGACCCACTCCGGCTCCGGGGTGGGGGTGTGTCCATACAGGACCATCGCCGCGCCGCGGTAGTCGTTCGCCCACGGGTAGCGCACCGGCAGGCCGAACTCGTCGGTCTCGCCGGTGGTGTCGCCGTAGAGGGCGAAGCCGCGCACCCGGGCCGACGCGCGGCCGTGGTAGGCCTCCTTCAGCCCGGCGTGGGCGACGACGAGCCGGCCGGCGTCGAGGACCAGGTGCGAGACCAGGTCGCGGCAGAACACCTCGACCTGCCGGCCGAACTCCCCGGTCTCCCCGGCGAGCTGGGCGAGGGTCTCGGCCAGGCCGTGGGTGGCCTCGACCTTGCGGCCGGACAGCGCCCGGACCAGCTTGTTCTCGTGATTTCCGGGTACCGCCAGGGCGTGCCCGGCGCCGACCATGCCCATCGCCAGGCGCAGTACCCCGGGCGAGTCGGGGCCCCGGTCCACGAGGTCACCGACGAACACCACCTTGCGCCCGTCGGGATGCGCGGCGTCCACCGCCCGGCCGTCACCGTCGCGGACGATCCCGTAGCCGAGCCGGTCGATGAGCGTCTCCAGCTCCTCGCGGCAGCCGTGGACGTCGCCGACGACGTCGAACGGGCCGCTCTCGTGCCGGTAGTCGTTGAGCAGCCGTTCCCGCACGATGCGGGCGGCGTCGACGTCGGCGACGCTGCGCAGCACGTGGACCTTGCGGAACCCTTCCCGGGCCAGGCTGCGCAGCGAGCGGCGGAGCTGGTCGCTCTGGCGGCGCACCACGTGACTGCCGAACGCACGGTCGGGGCGGGCCGCGTTGCGGTCGAGGCACACCTTCTCGGGCAGGTCGAGGACGATCGCGACGGGCAGCACGTCGTGGGCCCGCGCGAGCTCGACGAGCTTCCTGCGGGCCTCGGGCTGCACGTTCGTCGCGTCGACCACGGTGAGGCGGCCGGCGGCCAGGCGCTTGCCGGCGATGTAGTACAGGACGTCGAAGGCGTCCGCGGTGGCCGACTGGTCGTTCTCGTCGCCGCTGACCAGGCCCCGGCAGACGTCGCTGGAGATGACCTCGTACGGGCCGAAGTGCTCGCGGGCGAAGGTCGACTTTCCGGAGCCGGACGCGCCGACGAGCGCGACCAGGCACAGCTGCGGAATCGCCAGCTCCTGATCCTCGGTCACGGGGTGTCCTCCGCCGGTGCGGTGTGGGTGAACAGCGCCATCTGGGTCGGCGGGCCGGCCTCCGGGTCGTCGGGCCCGACCGGCAGGTACCGCACGCGGTAGCCGTGTCCGGCCGCGACGCCGTCGGCCCAGGCGCGGAACTCAGCCCGGGTCCACTCGAACCGATGGTCGCGGTGGCGCATCGACCCGGCGGCAAGACCCGGAAAGCGGATGTTGTACTCCACGTTCGGCGTCGTCACCACCACCGTCGACGGGCGGGCATGACCGAACACGGTGCGCTCCAACGCCGGAAGGCGGGGCGGGTCGACGTGCTCGACGACCTCCATCAGCACCGCCGCGTCGAACCCGGCGATCCGCTCGTCGCGGTACGTCAGCGACGACTGCAGCAACCGCACCCGCTCGCGCTGATGGTCGGACATCCGCTCCAGCCGGAGCCGGCGGGTCGCGATCTCCAGGGCGCGGTGTGACACGTCCACCCCGAGGATCTCGCCGAACGCCGGATCCGCGAGCAGCAACCGGATCAGCGCACCCTCCCCGCAGCCGAGGTCGACGATGCGGGACGCCCCCGCCGCACGCAGCGCGGCCACGACGGCGGCCATCCGCTGCTCGACCAGGGGCGGCCGCGGCGGCACCTCGGCCGCCTCGTCGTCGGGCACCGCGTTGTCCAGCGCCTCCGGTTCAGCGTCGTCGACCTCGGCGAGCCGGCCGACCGCCGTGGCCACCAGCGCCCGTCGGTGGGACAGGTACCGGCGGGTGATCAGTTCCCGGTCCGGATGGGACCGCAGCCAGCCCTCGCCGGCCCGGACCAGCTTGTCGACCTCGTCGGGGCTGACCCAGTAGTGCTTGGCGTCGTCCAGCACGGGCAGCAGGACGTACAGGTGGTTCAGGGCGTCCGCCAGCCGCAGTTCGCCGGTCAGCCGCAGCTCGACGTAGCGGGAGTCCCCCCACCGCGGCACCTGCGGGTCGAGCGGCAGCGGGCCGGCCTGCACCGACCGCCGAGCGGGGCGAACAGCCGCGCCGCGACATCGGCCCCGCCCCGGCACGGCAGCGCCGGAACGTGGATCTCCAGCGGCAGGCGCCGCCCGGGCAGTTCCGGCCGGGCGTCGCAACGGCCGGCCATGGCGCTGCGGAACACCCGGGACAGGGCGACCGCGAGCATCGACGACGCCGCGTACGGCCGGTCGTTGACGTACTGCGCCAGCGAGAACGCCTCCGGCCCGGCCGGCCGCCGGCCCCGGACCAGACCCACCGCGTCGACCTCGACGAACAGGGCCGCGGTACACCGGCCCTCGGTCGCCTCCGGGTAGAACACGTGCGCCCGGCCCACCGGCACGTCGAAGTCCTGCACCTTGCCCGGATGCTTGTGCAGCAGGAACCCGAGATCGGTGGCCGGCGGGGCGGTCGAGGTGATCGTCAGCAGCACGGCCCAATGATGCCCGCGGGCGCCGTCCGGGCGCCCCGAATTTCGCAGCCCGCAACGGGCCGACCTATAGTCGCGCGGTGAGTGTCGAGCGGGTCCAGCAGGCGTACACGTCCGTGGCCGAGCTGTACATCGAGCTCTTCGGGACCGCCGGCAAGGTACACCCGGACGACCTCGCGCTCGTCGCGCGGCATCTCGGGAACCGGCCGGGCCCGGTGCTCGACCTCGGCTGCGGCCCCGGCCACCTCACCGACTACCTGCGCGGCCTGGGCACCGACGCGACGGGCGTCGACGTGGTGCCCGAGTTCATCGCCCACGCCCGGGCGACCCACCCGACCGGCACCTACCGGCTCGGCTCGATGGACGACCTCGCGATCGCCGAGCACTCCCTGGCCGGCATCCTCGCCTGGTACTCCCTGATCCACCGGCCGCCCCGGGAGTTCGACGCCGTGCTCGCCGGTTTCCGCCGGGCCATGGCCCCGGGCGGCTCGCTCGTGCTCGGGTTCTTCGTGGGTGACGAGGTGGACGCATTCGAGCACAAGGTGGTGACCGCGTACCGCTGGCCGCCCGACGAAGTGGCCGCGCGCCTGGCGCTAGCGGGCTTCACCGAGGTCGAGCGCGTGCTGCGGCTCGACGACGAGGCCCACCGGCCGCACGCGGCGATCGCCGCCGTCGCCCGGTGACACCGGCGTGACGCCGCGGTGAAAGCGGGCGCCCCGACCGTTGGCGCATGCGAATCTCCTGGCACAAGCCGCTGCTGGTCAGCGCGGCAATCATGTTTCTGCTCGCCGCCGTCGCGCTCGGCGGCCTCGTCCTGGACCACCGGACGCTGCTCGGGGCGCCGCTGTGGCTCAAACCCGGCAAGTTCGGGATCGCGTTCGGGGCCTACGCGCTGACGCTCGCCTGGCTGCTGTCCAGGCTGGAGAAGGCGAAGCGGCTCGGGTGGTGGGCCGGGACGGTGTTCGCGGTATGCGGCGTGCTCGACGTCGCGGTCATCGCCTACGCCGCCGCCAGCGGCACGTTCAGCCACTTCAACACGAGCTCCGACCCCGTCAACCGGCTCGTGCAGTCGGTCTTCGAGTTCGCGGTGCCGCCGATCCTCGTGGCCATCCGGGCGGCTTCGGTCGGGTACACCGGAATCTTCGTGCTCTCGTTCTGGCAGGCGTGGCGCGGCCAGTCGGTGCTCCACCCGGACGCGCGGACGCTGATCGGCCTCGCGGCGGTCGCGGCGGTGACGGGCCTACTGCTGGGCCTGCAGCAGGTCCGCCAGGTCCGCCAGCGTCGCGATGCGGATGTCGGCGTCGAGGCCGCGCAGCGCGGCGACCGTGCAGCCGGCCGCCTGGCCCGCGTCGATGCCGGGCTGTGAGTCCTCGACGACCAGGCAGTCGCCCGGCTCGACGCCGAGCCGGGCCGCCGCGGCCAGGTACGGGTCGGGGTGCGGCTTGCCGCGTGGCGTCTCCTCGACGGTGACGAGCATCGGGGGCGCGATCCCGGCCGCGCCCAGGCGCGCGCGGGCCAGCCGGCGGTCGGCGCTGGTGACCACGGCCCAGGGCAGCTCCAGCTCCTTGAGCGCCACCAGCAGCCGGGCCGTGCCGGGCGTGGGCACGACGTCGTCGAGGTCGGTGTACTGCAGCTCCAGCTGCCGCGCGGCCGCGCGTTCGACGCCCTCGTCGGACAGGTCGGGGCGCACCGCGCGGATCGTGGTCGGCGCCGGGTTGCCGTGCATGCGGGGCCGCAGCTCGGCGACGGGCACGCCCGACTCGCCGGCCCACGTGACCCACGCCCGTTCGACGGCCGCGTCGGAGTCGACGAGGGTGCCGTCCATGTCCAGCAGTACCGCCGCAAAACGCCGCATGCCGTCCTCCAAATAAACTCGTACAGCGAGTATATTCGAGAAATGCCCGGCGCCCTAGACCTCCTGCGCTACGCGCACGCGCACCCCGGCGTGACCCGCGCCGAGGCGGCGGCCCGGCTCGGCCTGGGCAGCGGCGCGGCCACCGAGATCATGGGGCGGCTCCGCGCGGCCCGGCTGCTCGGCGAGGTCGCCGCCCCGAGCGCCGGCCGGGGCCGGCCCACCACCGTGCTCGTACCGCACCCGGAGGGCCCGCTCGTCGCCGTCGTCGAGCTCACGCACGCGACCTGGCGGGTCACCACCGCGGCCATCGGCGGCGAGCTGGCCCCCGCGCCGGCGCACCGCCGCACCGGCGACCCGGCGACCGTGCTGCGCGAGATCACGGACGCGCTGCGGGCCCGGACCGACGACCGGCTCGTCGCCGTCGGGGTCTGCGTCCCCGCCACCGTGCGCGGCGCGACCGTCGTACAGGCCGCGACCCTCAACTGGCGCGACGTCGACCTGTCCGGGCTCGGGCTCGGGCGGCCGCTGACCGTCGGCAACGACGCCGCCCTCGCCGGGGTCGCCGAGGCGCTGCGCGGCGCCGCCCGCGGCCATGCGGTCGCCCTGCACCTGACCGTCGAGGTCGGTGTCGGCGGCGTGGTCCTCATCGACGGCGCCCCGGCGCCGGGCGCCGCCGAGTTCGGCCACGTGCCCTTCGGCGACCCGGCGCTGCACTGCCCGTGCGGGGCGACCGGCTGCTGGGACGTGACAGTCGACGGGCGGGCGATGGCCCGCGCGCTCGGCCGGCCCGCCCCCGCCGACCCCCGGGCCTTCGCGGGCGAGGTGCTGACCGCCGCCCGGTCCGGCGACGCCGCCGCGCGCGCCGCCGTCGAGCGGGCCGCCGCCGCGCTCGGCCGGGGCGTCGGCGCGCTGCTCAACGCGCTGGACCCGGCCGTGGTGACCCTGGGCGGGCTGGGCGTGGACCTGCTGGAGTCGGCCGGGGACGTCTTCTCGGCGGCGGTACGGCGAGCCGCGATGGCCTGGCGCCGTGACGCGCTCCCGCCGATCGTCCCGGCCGCGCTGGGCTCCGCGGGCCCGGCGATCGGCGCCGCCGAGTCGGCCTTCGCGGGGCGGCTCGAGGAGCTGCTCACACGTCGGTGAGGTGCCGGTAGGGCTTGCCGACCTGGGCCCGGGCGTACGCGATCGCCGTCGCCGTCTTGCGGGCCCGGACCGCGGCCGCGTCGTCGTGCAGGCGAGCCCCACATGGAGGCAACATAACCAACAAACCTCTCGTACGTTGCAAATCGGGCATCTCGGCAGCGGCGATACTGGGACCCATGGAGATCCGCCCGAGCATGACCCGCCTGCTGCACCCGGACGTCCCCGCACGGCCGGGCGGCGTCCCGGTGACGACGCCGGTCTACCAGACGAGCACGTACGAGCTGCCCCGCGGGCCCGAGGCCGCCCAGATCGCGGAGGCGGTGGCGCCCGTCGGGTACTACACCCGCTACGGCTCCCCGAACGCCGCCGAGGCCGAGGCCATGCTCGCCGACCTCGACGGCGCCGAGCGGGCGCTGCTGCTGGGCAGCGGGATGGCCGCGGTGAGCGCCGCGCTGCTGTCGAACGTGCGGGCCGGCACCCGGATCGTCGCCCAGACCAACCACTACACGGCCGCGCTGACGCTGCTCCGCGACGTCCTGCCTTCCTTCGGCGCGGACGTTTCGCTGGTACCGCAGGAAGCGCTCGCGGACGCCGTGGACGCCTCCACGGACCTCGTGTACGCCGAGACGCCGAGCAACCCCGCGATGGTGCTGACGGACCTCGCCGCCGTGCGCGCCGCGGCCCCGGACGCGCTGTTCGTGGTCGACAACACGTTCGCGTCGCCGTACAACACCCGCCCCCTCGACCTCGGCGTCGACCTGGTCGTGCAGTCGGCGACGAAGTACCTCAACGGCCACAGCGACGTCACCGCCGGCGTGCTCACGGGCCGCGCCGAGCTCATCGACCGCGCCTGGGACACGGCGCGCGTGCTCGGCCCGACCTGCCACCCCTTCGAGGCCTGGCTGCTGGCCCGCGGGCTGCGCACGTTCCCGCTGCGCATGGCCCGGCACAACGCGAACGGCCAGGCGGTCGCCGAGGCCCTGGCCGCCCACCCGGCCGTGGCCGCGGTGCACTACCCGGGCCTGCCCACCCACCCCCAGCACGCCTTGGCGCGCCGCCAGATGTCCGGGTTCGGCGGGATGCTGTCGTTCACCGTCGCCTCGGCCGAGGCCGCACAGCGGGTGCTGGAGAAGACCCGCCTGGCGCTGAACGCGGTGAGCCTCGGCGGCACCGAAACGCTTATCACGCACCCGGTGAGCCTGCTGTTCACGCACGGCGACACCTCGGGAGGCATCGACCCGGCGCTGCTGCGGCTGTCGGTGGGCCTGGAGGAGCCGGAGGACATCATCGCCGACCTGAGCCAGGCCCTGGACACCATCCGGTGACGTCACACCACCGGCTACCGTCCCGCGTTGGCTTGTTTCGCGATCGGCGCTCGACTAACGACGCCGGAACAGGCCGCGCCTCGGCGGTTCCGGCCGCGGGAGTCGCACGACCAGCCCTTCTTCGCCGATGCTCGTGGAGCCGCGTCCAGTACTGCGCGCCGATCCCGGCCACCACGGCGAGCTGCACCGAGCCCTGCCCGACCGGGGCGCCGGCGTCGACAGGTCGCCATCCCCGCGAACAACTCGATCGGCCAATCCCTTTTCCGAAGCCAGCGGTTTGAAATTTACGCGCCGGACGGTTCGGCTCGCACCGCGGACCACACGGTCACCTACCGGTCGATGGACACGGACCCATGGATGTCTGACGATGGAATTTCCGCCGGGTACTCCGAAGGGTGCCGCCGTGCAACGTTTCCTGGCCGTCTCCGTCGCCGTCGTCATCGCCCTCACGCTCGCCCCCGCACCGGCCCACGCGGACACACCGGTGACAGCGCCCTCGCAACTGGAAGCCGTCCACGTCTCCGACACCGGCGCCGACCTGTGGTGGAACCGCAACGGCGCGGCCGCCTACGACGTCGCCGAGGTGCTCACCGGCGGCCAGTGGTACGAATACCGCCGGAACCTGACCGGTGCGCTCGCGCTGACCGGACTGACCCCGGGCGTCACGTACACGTTCCGGGTCTACTCCGTCCCGAAGCCGGGCCTGGATCTCGCCAACAGCGAGCCGTCGGCACCGGTCACCTTCACGACCCTGCCCGGGCCGGACACCCAGCCGCCCAGCACCCCGGCGGCGCCCACGTTCAGCGCGGTCACGCCCACCTCCTTCACGGTCTCGTGGGCGGCGGCGACCGACAACGTCCAGGTCACCGGCTACCAGCTCCAGCGGCTGTTCGGCACGACCTGGGCCACGGTCGCCACCGTCGCGCCCGGGTCGCGCGCCTACGCCTTCAGCGGACAGACCCCGGCAACGGCCTACACCTTCGCCGTGATCGCCGTTGACGCCCGGAACAACCGGTCCCCGCGCTCCAGCGCCGCCACCGTGACGACGCCGGGCGCCCTCACCTGCCAGGTTGCGCTCAACACGTCGCTTCCCACGATCGCGGTGACCTTCGTTGTGCAGAACACGACGCCGGACCCGGTGACCCCCTGGTCGGTCCAGTTCACCCTGCCACTGACGATCAGCATCAGCGGCGCCTACAACGCCACCGCGACCCGGGTGGGGACGGCCGCCACCCTCACCCCGGCACCCGGGCTCACGACGATCGCCCCGTCCGGCGGCGTCGCGGTGGTGAGCGTCGGCCTCTACACCGTCACGCCGTACACGCCACCCAGCAACTTCAGCGTCAACGGCATCGCCTGCCGCTGAGCTCCCAGCCCGGCGCGCGAATCCGGCGGGGCGTCGGCGATGCTGTGGGCGTGGAGTACGTGTCCAGAGTGCCGCGAACGCCGCTGGACGGGCTGATCGACGACCTTTACTACCTGGATGGTGGGCCGCCGTACGGCCGGCTGACGCTGCCGCCGATGCCGGCGGCGTGCACATCAAGCCGTGGGGGCTGGCGCATCGCGTGGAACAGGTTCGTAGCGCGGCGCGAGGAGGCCGGCGGCGTGCTCGCCGCCGGCCTCGATGTGCTCTACGACAGGCGCTACCGGTTGAACTGGAACCAGTTGAGGTTGACGAAGTCGGTGCCCGCGGTACCGGTGAAGGTGAGGAACACCGTGTGGACGCCGGTGGCCGCGCCCGTCAGGTTCGTGGTGGTGCTGGTCCAGGCTTGCCAGCCGCCGGTGGACGTGACCGGGACGCTGGCGATGACCGGGCCGGTGGCGGAGTCCAGGCGGTACTGGATGGTGCCGCTCGACGCGCCGGAGGCCAGCCGCGTGGTCACCGACGCCGCGGTCGGGGTGCCGAAGTCCACGTTGGTGTAGCCGAGCCAGTCGCCGGGGGTGACGTAGCCGACGTTCTGGCCGCCGCCGGTGTCGGTGGTGGTCTCGGTCTGGGTGCCGGACTGGCTTCCGAAGCTCTCCGCCTGCCGCACGCTGTACGCGTTGGGCAGTCCGCCGGCGGCGTTGAACTGCAGCCAGTTGAGGTTGACGAAGTCGGTGCCCGCGGTACCGGTGAAGGTGAGGAACACCGTGTGGACGCCGGTGGCCGCGCCCGTCAGGTTGGTGGTGGTGCTGGTCCAGGCCTGCCAGCCGCCCGTTGAGGTGACCGGGACGCTGGCGATGACCGGGCCGGTGGCGGAGTCCAGGCGGTACTGGATGGTGCCGCTCGACGCGCCCGAGGCCAGCCGGGTCGTGACCGAGGCCGGCGACGCCGCGCCGAAGTCGAGGTCGTAGGCGAGCGTGTCGCCGGGGGCGATGTAGCCGACGTTCTGGCCGCCGCCGGTGTCGGTGGTGGTCTCGGTCTGCGTCCCGGTCTGGGCGTTGTAGCTCTCGGCCTGGATCTGGGTGTACGCGCTGCGCGTCGCCGGCGGCGCGCCCCACGGGACCTGCGGCGAGCTGTAGTAGTTGATTCCCTGCACCGTCCACCGTGGACCCTGCGCGCCGAGCCGCACCTTGAACGTGTCCCAGTTGCGCGCCGACTGCGGCGACCACGCCAGCTCGGCCAGCGCCGGCAGCCGCGGGAACGCCATGAACTCGATGTCGGCCAGCTTGGTGATCGTCTCGGTCCACAGTGGAGCCTCGACGCCGAGGATCGCACCGGCCGGCACGCCCGAGAGGTAGGCGCCCGGGTCCCAGTTGTAGGCCGTCTGGACCTCGATCAGGCCGGCCCACGTCTGGCCGAGCGGGGTCGAGCTGGTGTACTTCATGTCGAGGTACGCCTTGTTCGCCGGGGACAGCAGGATCTTGTCACCCTTGGCCACCGCCGCGCTCAGGTCGGCGTCCGATGTGGACGTTCCCCAGTACTGTGCGACACGGTTCGCCGTGTGGTCGGCCTGACCGATCTGGTGCCAGCCGACGACGGTCTTGCCGGCCGCCCCGACGAAGGGCTGCACGCGGTTCATGAACGCGGTGTAGTCCGCCGCCGGCGTGCTCGACGCCTCGTCGCCGCCGACGTGCAGGTACGGCCCGGGGGTGATGGCGGCGAGTTCGCTGAGCACCTGCTGCACGAACGTGTAGGTGACCTCCTTGCCGACGCACAGCGAGCTGAAGCCGACGCTCGTGCCGGTGTAGAGCGGCGGGGCCGTGTTGTTGCAGTTGAGCTGGGCGTAGGAGGCGAGCGCGGCGTTCACGTGGCCGGGCATGTCGATCTCGGGCACGATGGTGATCTGCCGCGACGCCGCGTAGGAGACCAGGTCGGAGTACTGGGCCTTGGTGTAGTAGCCGCCCGCGCCGCCGCCCACCTGGGTGCTGCCGCCCACGGTCGCCAGCTGCGGCCAGGCGTCGATCACGATGCGCCAGCCCTGGTCGTCGGAGAGGTGGAGATGCAAGATATTGATCTTGTACTGCGAGATGTCGTCGATGTACCGCTTCACCACGTCCGGGGCGAAGAAATGCCGCGACACGTCGAGCATCGCGCCGCGGTACGCGTACCGCGGGTAGTCGACGATCCGGCCGCCCGCAACCGTCCAAGGTCCACTCTGGACGGTCTGCGCCTCGACCGTCGCCGGCAGCAGCTGTCGCAGCGTCTGCACCCCGTGGAACAGCCCGGCCGCGGTCTGCGCGCGGAGCGTCACGACGGCGGCGGTCACGTCGAGCTGGTAGCCCTCGGCGCCCACGCTCGGGTCGGCGCCGGACAGCAGCAGGGCAATGCCGCTCGTCGGCGTGCCGGTCGTCGTGGACACCGGCAGCGCGTAGCCGGTCGACGGGCGGAGGATGCCGGCGAGGTAGTTGCCGGCGTCGGCGGCGCCGGCCGCGGTCTGGATCGCGGCGTTCGACGGCAGCGTGTAGGTCACGCCGGCCGCGGGCTGCGCCGACACCGGCACGGGCACGACGTCGGCGAGACTCACCGCGGCGCTGGCGGGAGAGGGCGCCAGCAGCCAGGCGGCGCCGGTGGCGACGGTCGCGACGGCCACGGCGGAGGCGAGCAGCAGGTCACGCGGGGATCGATGCACGGCTTCCTCCAGCGAAACTGTTAAGTTTCCTGTTAGTTTGACGGCACGCTATGTCCCGCGCGGGAAAGTGTCAAGGGATGCACCTCCGTCATCCCGGCCGGGCTGCGTCCGCCCGGGGGTGGTGATCACCGTGGCCAGGGATAGGCCGCGGCGAGGGAAACCCGTTGCGAGTGGCCGGCATCCGACGTCTGCTTGTTCGGCCACCAATCACGGGAGGAACGAGACGCGCATGTCGCCACCCACTCCTACGCTGCACACCGCTCGCCTTCGGCTGCGTCCCTTCGACGACGCGGATGCGAACGACCTCTTCGCGCTGCACAGCAGCGCCCACGTGCTGCGCTACTGGGACGCGCCGCCGTGGAACGAACGCGAGCGCGCCGAGCGGTTCATCACGGCCAGCCGGCAGATGGCAGAGGAGGGCACCGGGGCGCGGCTGGCCGTGGATCTTGTTTCCGCCGGGGCGTTCATCGGCTGGTGCAGCTTGAGCCGGTGGAATCCGGACTACCGCAGCGCGTCGCTGGGCTACTGCTTCGACGATGCCGCGTGGGGCCACGGCTACGCGACGGAGGCCACGCGCGCTGTGCTGCGGTGGGCATTCGACACGCTGGACCTGAATCGCGTCCAGGCTGACACCGATACGCGCAACGTGGCATCGGCCCGCGTGCTGGAGAAACTCGGGTTCGTGCGTGAAGGGACGCTGCGGGAAGACTGTGTAGTGAACGGCGAGGTCTCCGACTCGTGGGTCTACGGGCTGATCAGGCGAGAATGGCGGCCGACGTCCGAGCCGGTCTCCGCCGGCTGAATCCTCGCGACTTCCGCTCAAGCCGCTGCCGGTGAGTGTCTTGCCGGGTCACAGGGCTCCGGATTCTGGCCAATGGAACCAATGTGTGTTGGGTGGCATGTCTGGTGCGTACCGTTCCACGTCTCCGGTGGTGAGCACGTCGGCGAGTTGGCTGAAGGTCGTTGACTCGCTAGGGAGCTCACCGTCGGGGTGATGCCATTGATCCAGCCGTATGATCTCGGGTAGGTCGGCCGGGATTCGCCGCCGGAGTTCTGCTTCATCGGCCAGGAGCAGTTCTCGGTGGTCTGGAACGAGTCGGCGGAACACGTCGATCAGTTCCTCGCCATGTTCGGCGGGTATGTCGAGCCGGTGGCCTCGGATCACGATCGAGGTTCCGCAGTACGTCTCGGGCTGGTCGTCGTCTTCGATCTCATCCCAGTTGTCGATCCGGTCGAGGAAGTCCGCGTTCTCGAAGCCCGGTTCGCCGCTGGTCAGGCAGTTGCCGAAGATGTGGAGTATGTCGGTGAGGTTGCCGGCCCGGGGTGAGTAGCCCACCGTCTCGACGATTAGCGCCCACCGCCGGGCGTCGCGGTATGCGTGGAGCCGGGCGTCGAGAGCGTAGTAGTAGCCGTTGTTCAGATCCGGAAACGCGTACTGTTCGGCCGCGGTGTCGAGCTGGCTGAGGATCTCAACGGAGTCCATGGCCGTGCAGCGTAACTGCGCACGCACCGCCACGGGCGACCCGCGCACATCTGCCGCCGACCGCGAGTAAGGTCGGCGACCTCCCGTCACGGCCCGTGACCGGCATCCGGAACCGGCCGGAAGGATCGCAGATGGACGCGATGATCGGTCGTAAGCTCGTGAAGGTCGTGCGGCTGGCCTGGCATTGGGCGGCCGAACCCGACGATCTCAGTGTTGGGCCGGTGCATCTTGTGTTCTCTGACGGTCGAGGGCTCTTACTCGCCGGCCGGAGCGACTGGACCCTCAACCTCGTGGGGACCGACCCGGGCGATGACAGATGGCTCGATCCCTACGACTACGACCACGACGGTGGGCGTTGGTTGCCGCGGGACGCGTCGACTGAGCCGCCGTTCGCCTCAGTCAGCGCGAGGCCCCTCACTGAACTGGCGTCGATTCGCAACGAGGTCAACGAGGTGATTGGCCTCAGGCTGGACTTCGATGGCCAAATACTGACGCTCAAAACGTGGCAGGGAGAGGTCAAAACCTAAGGCCGACGGGCGGCTCTACGGCCTGAGCTGAGCTGCGGCGGCTACGAGGCCGCACCGGGCTGCTCCGAACATCACGCCAGCCGAGCGGCGGCCCGCGGCGCATTCCGGCCACGCCTCCCTCGGCACTGCCGAGCGCTCAGGCGTCGGTATCAATGGACGGCTGGCCGTCAGCGCCTGTTGTAGCGGCCAACCAGCAAGAAGACGACGACGCCGATGACTGCGATGCAGCAAATGCTACACAGGGAAATCCAGGCCAAGCGTGGTTGACGGCGGCTGGCCATTGTCTGGAATCATGAACTCCATGCGGCTTGTTGATCGGGTTGCTCAGGTGTTGTTCAGCCTCGACAGGGCGTTCGCGCCGTACTACCGGGTCGCCGCCCTGTTCGGAACCCTGTGTTTCGTGGCCAACGTCATGCTCAACACCGGTCGGATGCGGCTGCTCGCAGTGGTGTGGGTGATCGCAGTGCCGCTCTGGATTCGCCGCTACCAGCAATATCGAAGGAGACGTGCGGCGACTGTCGCCGCCTCCGAATCCCAGGACCAGTAACGCGTTGAGATGTCCTGTCAACCGCTATCCAGGCGCCCGGGACGCAATCGATCGTCCGCCCCGGCCCACGATCCGCTAATCGCGTCGCTTGAACCGTCCAACTGTGGCAACTGCTGCCGGCCGCGGCGTTGCCGGCCGGGTCCGCTCGGCAAGGGCCGACAACGGCGGGCTGTGCGGGTTTCCCGCCTTGACCGCCCGTTGGGTCGTGGCTAATATATCAACGTTCATCGTTGCGTCGATGGGCAATGATGGACGGATGCAGTTCAGGCAGGGCGCCTGCGATCCCGGTTTCCCCGTTCCTCAGTTCCGGCGTATGCGGGTGCTTGGAGGGCGCTGCTTCGGTAATACGCAGTCCGAGGAGAACCGAGTGTCGAACAGAGACGTTGGGCTGACCGCGGAATATTCCGGTGGCGGCGCCGACGCGGCGTTGCGGGTTTCGGTTGTCGTGCCCACCCACAACCGCGCCGAAGACCTGCGCCTCACGCTCGAGAGTCTGTGCGGGCAAACGCTGCCCGTCGACCAGTACGAGGTGATCGTCGCTGACGACGGTTCGAGTGACGAGACGCGGGCCGTCGTGAACTCCTTCGCCGGCAGACTGCGGCTCAAGTACCACTTCCAGGAGGATCTCGGGGCCCGAGCCGCGCAGGTGCGCGACAACGGCGTCACGCGGGTGCGCAACGCCGGCGCGCGGCTGGCCGGCGCGCCACTGCTGGTGTTCCTGGACTGTGCCACGCTGGCCGGCCCGGATCTGCTCGCAGCGCATCTGCTCGTGCACTCACCGCCGGCCGTGCCGGGCGTGGCGTGCGCCGGATACGTGTACGCATACCCCCCACGCAAGGTCGACGACCCGGACTACGCATGCCCGGCCGGACTGGCCGAGGCCGTCAAATCTCTGACACCGCAGCAGGTGGTGGACCGCTATCGGGACGAGCCCAGGTTTCGTGACCCGCGGCACGGCGAGTTCGAGAAGGTCGGGTTCGACCTGAGCAACCGCATCTTTCCGGAGGAGCTGTTGTGGAGTTCGAACTGCTCGGTACCCGCCGCCGACTTCTGGATGGTCGGCGGATTCGACGAAAGCTTCCGCGGCTGGGGCCTTGACGACATCGACCTGGGCTACCGGCTGGCCCGTAACGGTACCGCGATCCGGCTGAGCATGGACGGGTGGGCGATCGAGACACCGCACGAGCGGGACGGGATGGTGAACTTCGCGGGACTCCTCCGCAACGCCCAGAGCTTCTTTGACAAGCACCGATTCGCCGAGCCGACGCTCGAGCTCAGCTGGCTGGTCATGCAGCCGCCCGGCCAGCCGGGGCTGTCCACGTTGGAGACACTCAATCGCAGGGTGGCAGACTGGACCCGCAAGTGCGCTGGACTGACCGTTGCCGCGGAGCTGGAGAAGGCGTTCGAGTCCATCGCGTCCGACGCACGCGTCGCGGTGTTCGGGGCCGGGGCCATGGTGCCCGCAGTCGGGCAGTCGTGTGTTCTCGCCGATTTCGACCGGCAGGTCGTGGACCGGCTGCTCGCCGACGGCGCGGGGACGCGCCACGACGTGCGCCACAATGTGGGCATCCGCACCGCGTTGCCGGACAAGGCGGTGGACACGGTGGTGATCACATCGAGGCTCGACGGGCTCTGGAGCGCTTTCGGCCCGGCGATTCTGGCCGAAGCCCACCGTATCGGCACGCACGTGTCAGTCCTCACGGCGGATTGCTAGCACGACTGGTCTCCGGGGACCCGCGAAGCGACGCGGACGCGCACGGGATCGACGCGATCCAACAGGCCGTCCCGGATGCGGCCGCGGGGACGGCACCGGCCCGTGGCGGTGTTCCTTGGTGGCAGCTAACGATGCTGCCGCCCGCCATTGGACCGGTCATACGACCAGGCGTCTTTTGGCGAAGCGTTACTGTCGCGGCCATGGGTGCATCAGGTTGGCACGCCCGAGTGTCGTACCAGAACGATGTCCGTGCGGCGTTGCAGCAGGCGAGATGGGATGCGTACCGTCGGGGCGCTTTCTACCGGGAATCGCCGAACGAGCAGGCCCGCGCGTTGGGTGAGGAGGAGTACGTCGCGTGGGGTATCGCCGACATCAAGGCGTCCGTTCCCCCCGAGTTGGCCGGTCTCGAGTGGAGCGGCGATCAGCACCGGACTGAATGGCGAGCCGCGCAGGTCGTGGTGACCGGCCCGGATTCGTTGGTGGATGCGCAGCCTTTCTCCGGAACCCATTCGGTGATCGACATGACCGGCGTCGCCGACGAGCCTGGGCACACCATGGTTGCCCCGGCGCCGAGGGAGTATCTGATGGAACTGTTCGGTACTACGCAGCCCACGGTTGCCGCGGTTGAAGCCGCGATCGAAGCGCATGCCATGCACGGATTTGGTCGCTGGCACGGGATGTATCTGTTCGGGTACGCCGACCGCAAGCCGGTGGAGATCTTCTTCGTCGGTCGTAGCGGCGATTGAACGAGCTCGTCGGCAAGATGCCCGCGAAGTGCGGTTCCGCAGCTCGATCGTGAGGCTGGCCGAGATTCCAGCCAAGAACCATCCGCACGTGTGGCACCGGATCAACGGTAGGCGGCGCCATCGCACCGTCGATCGTGAGCCACCGCCGCCAGTACACGACGCTGCGCCAGGTCACCCGCGGCGATGTCACCGCCTGGCTCGCCCAGAAACCCGTTCAGGCCGATCCGGCGTCGTCGCTGCGGAGCCTGTTCCAGACCCTCAAACGTCGCCGCACGGCATTCACCGATCCAACCCGCACCATCCACACAGGACAGTCGATCCGGACCATCCCGACACCAATTCTCCGAGCGAAGGTCATGCTGGCCGAACACCGGCAATCCGCATCTGCTCGCCACCCGCCGCACCGCACACGACCACCAGCCCGTCGGCGCCTACTGGCTCACCACACTCGTCCGGGACCTGCCCACCACCCTCGCGCAGCTGTGCGAGGACCGCCTCGTCGAGTTCACCTGGGGCGCCT
Source organism: Dactylosporangium sp. NPDC049140 (assembly GCF_040648435.1). Classification (NCBI taxonomy): domain Bacteria; kingdom Bacillati; phylum Actinomycetota; class Actinomycetes; order Micromonosporales; family Micromonosporaceae; genus Dactylosporangium; species Dactylosporangium sp. NPDC049140. Next base: position 178,770 of record NZ_JBEZDS010000005.1, read on the forward strand.
GGTTCAGCCGAGCAGTTCGCGGGTGGCGGCGTTTTCGATCCAGGCGGCGTACCGCTCGACCGGCCAGCCGCGGTGCCGGCGCAGTAGCTGGTGCATGTGGGGTGAGGCGAGCGCGTAGAGGGTGTCGGCCGCGGTGGTGGGATCGAGGCCGTCCCGGAGTGCGCCACGCTGGTGCAGCGCCGTCGTGAGGGCGAGATGCACCCGGTGGGTGGCGTCGGCCCCGGCGTCGGCGGCGGCGCGCATGTCGGGGTCCGCGCCGGCCGCTTCGACGCTGACCATGATCAGGTCGCCGGCGCGTTCGAGGAGTTCGGTGGTATAGGTGATCAGTTGCGCGATCGTGGCCCGCGGGTCGATCTGGTGGCGGGCGGTGGTCATTTCGGGACGGTCGAAGACCCGGACCGGTTCCTCGTCGCCGACCGTGGCCACGCTCAGCGTATGCGTGAACAGCGCCGCCTTGGTCGGGAACGCATCGTAGAGCGTTCGTTCGCCAACACCCGCCGCGGAGGCGACCTCCCGCATCGTGGTGGCGACGTACCCGCGCTCGACGAACAGCCGTGCGGCGGCGTCCCGGATGCGCGCACGGGTGGCCGCTGCCGATGCGGCGCGTGCCTCGGATCGGTATGCCCTCTTGACGTCGCTGGCCATGCCCTGCATCCTACACATATTAGCCGCAGTTTAACTGCGCCCAATATGGGGGTACCTGATGACCAGCCCGATCCTGTCCGGCATCCATCACGTGAAGATCCCGGTTTCCGACCTCACTCGGTCCGTGCAGTGGTACGGGCAGGTCTTCGGATTCGCCGTGACCACGCAGTTCCCAGAGGCCGACGGCACGGTGCTCGGTGTCGCCGGCACCGTGCCCGATCTCGGCGACACCCAACTGACGCTGCGCGTCAACCGCGACGCCGCACAGGGATGCGTCGGGTTCGACCCGGTCAGCTTCGCCGTCGACGACCTCGCCGATGTCCAAGCCTGGGCAGCCCACCTCGACACCCTCGGCGTCGCCCACTCACCGGTGATCGAGGCAACAGTCGGCTGGCTCCTGGTCTTCGACGACCCCGACGGGATCAGCCTGCATCTGTACAGCTGGGCAGGGCACGGCGTCGACCACTCCGACCGGCCCGGCTACGGACGAGCAGTGGCCGCTGCGTGACCAGCGCATACGGCGCCCAGCCGCGGAGCGGTCGCGCCGGCGGCCAGTTGGGGTCGCTGGCGGGACACCTTGGTCGGCGCCCGCCGTGTCTCCGTGTTCGTTGCTGCCGGCCCAGGGCGCTGGCCGCCCCGGACGACGAGGCCCGGAGCGTTGCCGCGGTTGGTCGTCACGTTCCCGCGGCGCCAGGTTTCAGCTCGGCGATCAGGCGACTGCCCGGCATACAACAACACCTCGATCCACAACACGCGACCGCAATCGGGAAGCCAGATGGACCCACAGCACCCGAGCAGCCGATGAGGCAGCGGTCGCCGGCGGCGTCGCCACTGGTACACCGCGCCTCAACTCCGGCGCCGACAAGCAACGCTGAGCGTCACGCCGCGTAACTGGCGACGCGCTGGTCAGCAGGCTGTGCAGGCAGACGGCGAGGCCCTCGATCTTGCGGTCGCCATGTTGACGGAGGTGGGCAGCGCGGCCGCGACGGGGAGCTGCCGGACCGGGGTGGAGAGGGCCCCACCGAGCCGTGTCGCGACCTCGATCGGTTGCCGCGGCGGTGACTGAGGTCCGCCATCGCGTCCACCGCCGTGATCCGCCACCCGAGCGCCGGTCGTCAATGGTCGGGGTCGAACGTGCGTTCCTGCGGCGCTGGGGTTGAACGTGAGCGAGTTCGCGAAGCCTTTCATGAACCCTCGTAACCGTTCACGCAGCCGTCAGTCAGCCGTAAGCCGGCGGACGGCGTGCGCCTCACCGACGCGGATTGGATCCGGTTGTTTGGCCGGATCGGCGCCCCGCGCGCCGGTCTCCGGTACCACCGAACTGTCAGGAGCGCTGTATGAAGAGGCTGGACCTCGCCCGGGCAGGCGCGCTGGCCGCCGCCGGGGTGCTCACCCTGGCCACGCTGACCTCGCCCGCCGCGGCATCGCAGGACGAGAGCTACACGTTCGCCGTCATCGGTGACATTCCGTACGGCGACGCGGCGATCGCCCGTTTCCCGGCCAACGTCGCCCAGATCAACGCTGATCCGGCGGTGCAGTGGGTGGACCACCTCGGCGACATCAAGAACGGGTCGAGCGTCTGCAGCGACGAGTACGTCCAGTTGATCAAGACCGACTTCGACCAGTTCAAGGACCCGCTGGTGTACACCATCGGCGACAACGAGTGGACCGACTGCCACCGGCCGAACAACGGGGCGTTCGACCCGCTGGAGCGGCTCGGCAAGGTCCGCCAGGTGTTCTTCCCGCAGCCGGGTCGCACGCTGGGCATGCGCAGCGCGCGGGTCGAGGCGCAGACCGACTGGGGGCTGCCGGAGAACGTGCGCTGGAGCGCCGCCGGCGTCGGGTTCGCCGCCGTGCACATCGTGGGCAGCAACAACAGCCTCGCGCCGTGGACCGGCAAGACCGCGCCGACCCCGGAGCAGACCGCCGAGGTGCTCAACCGCACCGCGGGCGCCATCGCGCACATCCACGAGACGTTCGCCGACGCCAGGCGCGAGCATCAGCGCGCAGTGGTGCTGCTGACCCAGGCCGACATGTTCGACCCGACCGTGGCCAATCCGTCGTACGCCGACTACTACGGCTTCCAGTCGATCATCGCCGCGATCGTGCGCGAGGCGGCGGCGTACCGGGGCCCGGTGTACCTCTTCAACGGTGACAGCCACACGTTCAACGCCGACCACCCGCTTGCGGCCGGATCGAGCTGGCTCGCGTTCTACGGCGTGACCCAGCCGCTGACCAACCTGACCCGGATCACGGTCGACGGCTCGAGCAACGCCAACGACTACCTGCGCGTGACCGTCAACCGCCACGGCCAGCAGGTGCTCAGCTGGACCAAGGTGCCCTTCACCGCGGCGTAGCGACGCGCGAGCGCGGCCCCGGCCACCCTTCGCCGGGGCCGCATCCGCGCGTTGACATTGCTCGACCCCACGGACGGATACGAGCCCCGGTGCAGCTGTTCCCATTCGCGCAGGGCTCCGAGTTCCCGGTATTGCCGGCGTACCTGCCCGGCCTGCTGGATTCCGCTGGTTTCTCCTGCCTGCGCGACGTGTTCCTAGGGGTCGAGCCGGCGGTGGCACCGGCCGTGCCCGCATTGTCCGAGGACGGCTCGCCGATGACCGCGGACTCGACCGGCGGCGTGCGGTTCGCATCAGTTGCTGATGGTGACTTCCCGCGTGCTCCGCCTCGCCCTCTCGCACGCTCATGCCGCCGTTGGCGTGCGGGCGCCGAGCCGCTGTCCGCCACAGAGGGTGACCGCGTCGGTGACGCGGAGGCGCTCGGTCCTGCCGATGAGCGGTAGCCCGTCATTCTCGATGGCGAGCTTCGTCAGAGCGGATCACTCGGAATGTGGGGTCCGGGCTCTCCGGCGTGCGCAGGCGATCGGTCAGCAGGAAACCGGGCAAGGAGAACCGAGCCGCATGCTCGCGCTCGGACAGCACGAACGTTCCGCCTCGCAGCTCTGGCTGCCACCCGTGCTCCACGGCATAGCTGATGATCGCCCATACGTCGGCTGGTGCGGGATAGGCGCCGTCTGCCGCACATGCTCCCCACGGTGCCGGCCAGGCGACCGACAGCAGATCCGCCTGGAGCGCCTGGCTCGTCTTTCCGGTGCCCCAGGCTCGAACGCGGATGCACCGGTGGCAGTCGCCGCTGCCCTGCACGTGATGAATCTCTGCGCGCCACACAAAAGCCCGCGCGTCGATTCGTATCTGCCGCAGCCGGGTCCGCACGTCAGTCACCCCGTGGTCGGATCTTTCCCGATCCGTCGACGTCCGCCAACGTATTTGCCAACGTGCGTGCACCGCGAACTCCAGCGCTGAAGCTTCGGCGGGCCTTGATCATCCGTTCTGGTGCTCGGACGGTCCGGGAACGGCCGGACCGGGGGCGGTGCGCAGGTGGCGGACAGCGATGGACACCGCCTCCGCTGCGGTCGCGACCTTGGCGAGGACCGGACCCATCCAGTACGCCCGCACGGTGTAGGCCCCGCCGCGTGACGCCTCCAGGCAGACCGGGTCTGCGAAGGCCGGCCGGGCGGGTGCGGAGAACCGAAGGGACCAGTGGCTGGTGTAGGGGTACAACTGCCGCAGGTCGGGCTCAGCGTGTGCTGCCTTGATCAGCGCCAGGTACTCGGGCCAGTCCGCATCCTGCGCGTCCTTGAGCATGTATCCCCACTCCGAGGCGACCAGGTGGGCGGGGCTGTCGTCCGGTACCTCGTAACGCCCTGTCAGCTCGACGAACGACACCATCCGGTCGATCTCGGGCAGGGGTACGCCGTCGCGCCACGCCTGCGCCGCCCTGGCGACTGCACCCAGATCCTGCGTGTCTCCTTGGATCAGCAGCTTGGACCGGCCAGAGCCGTTGCCCGTGCCAGCGCCAGTGATGGACCACCGCCGTTCGAAATGCCAGGCACCCACGACCAACTCTTCGCGGCCAGGGGTGGCGCTCGGGACCAGGGCGTGGCGCAGGGGATCGGACTCGGTGGCGGTCACGGCAAGGGTAAGCCCCTGCTCAGCCCCCAAGGCCTGCAGCGCCGCCGCCAGGCTGCCCCTGGCAGCCACGTCCGGATAGAGGACAGCCGGGTCGGGAGTCGTCCGCACGAGCGCAAGTCTGCCGCATGAGGGGTAGGTCGAGGTCCTCGATGTTGAGGTTGAGGATCTCGCTGGCCCGGGGTAGGCAATGACGAACAGCCGGGTCAGCAAATGCTGGAGCAACGTGCCGGACGTCGGGTAGGACAGCAACTCGGCAGGTTCGGCCTGGTCGATCGCCTCCAGCGCAGGCCCGCGAAGATCGTCGAGCATCTTGTCAACCCGTCGAGGAACAACGTCAGCCGACCCGACTGCAATAACTCCAGCGCGGCTCCGGACCCGGCATACCCGGCCAGACAGCGAAGCCTCGGCGGCCGTCGTCACCGCCGGCCAAGCATGGAGGTGCGTCGCACGATCCTCCGCCACGGCCGCGACCGCATCCAGTGGCTCGGCGCGGGCACCTCGGCCGCGGCGAGTCAGGACAATGTCCGAAAGATGCAGAGCCGGTTTGCGGCCGTCGCCGGCAAACCGGCTGCTCCGCGCCCTGTGCCGCCAGGCGAACATGTTCGTCGAAGCGCGTCGATTGACACCCGCCCATGCCCGCGGCAACACTCCTCGCCAGGTTCGGACCGGAGACGCCGCCACGCCCGGCGCTCGAGACCGTACGAGAGGAATCCTCATGAGTTCGACAGTCAGGAGGGCCGGGCTCGCAGTCGTTGCCGCCACCCTGGCCCTCGCCGGGGCCGTATACGGCGTGACGAGCTCGACCGCGGCCAACGCCGCGGTGCAGCTGACCGCTCCCCAGCTGGTCGCCGACATGGGCGCCGGGTGGAACCTCGGCAATCAGCTGGAGGCCAACGCCAACGGCATTCCCAGCGAGACGGCCTGGGGCAACCCGGTCATCACCCAGGCCCTTATCGACCGGGTGAAGGCATCGGGCTTCAAGACGATCCGCATCCCCATCTCGTACCTCGGAAAGATCGGAGCCGCCCCGAACTACACCGTCGACTCGGCCTGGTTGAATCGGATCCAGGAGGTCGTCAGCTACGCCTACAACTCCGGGCTGTACGTGCTGATCAACATGCACGGCGACGGCTACAAGAGCGTGACCGGTTCCTGGCTGATCTGCGACGCATCGGACCAGACCACGATCAAGGCCAGGTATCAGAAGGTCTGGCAACAGGTCGCGACGAAGTTCGCGAGCTACAACGATCACCTGATCTTCGAGTCGATGAACGAGGAGTTCGACGGGCAGTACGGCAACCCCACCCAGCCGTGCTACTCGAACATCGTCGCCTACAACCAGATCTTCGTCGACACCGTCCGGCGGACCGGCGGCACGAACGCCTCGCGATGGCTGCTCATCCCGGGCTGGAACACCAACATCGAGTACACGACGGGCAGCTACGGCTTCTCGCTGCCCACCGACGCCTACCGGTCGTCCTCCATCCCCAGCGGCGAGCAGCGACTCATGATCTCCGTGCACTACTACGACCCGTGGGACTTCACGGGCCAGGAGGACGGCAACATCACGCAATGGGGTGCGGCCGCGACCAACTCGGCCAAGAAGTCGACCTGGGGCCAGGAAGACTACATGGACCTCATGCTGAAGAAGATGTACGACACCTTCGTCGTCAAGGGCTATCCGTTCTTCGTCGGTGAGTACGGCTCGATCGACAAAACGTCGGCCGACCCGGCGAACAACACCTACCGCGCGAACTTCGCCAAAGCACTGGTCGCCACCGTGAAGAAGTACGGCGGGGCGAGCGCCTACTGGGACAACGGCTACAACGGCCAGTACGGGTTCGGCCTGTTCAACCGCAGTTCCAACACCGTGACCCAGCAGGGCATCATCAGCGCCATCATCACCGCCGCCGGCAGCACGTCCCCCACCACCCCGCCCGTCACGCCGTCCCCGACCAAGACGCCCGGCACTCCGTCGCCCACGACCCCGACGAGCAGCCCGGGCGGCACCGGCACCTGCCGGGTCGTCAACGCGGTCAACGCGTGGAACAACGGCCTGACCAACAGCATCACCATCACCAACACCGGCAGCACCGCCATCAACGGCTGGAGCCTGGTCTTCACCCTGCCCGCCGGGCAGACCATCACCGGCGGCTGGAGCGCCACCTACTCCCCGACCAGCGGCACGGTGACCGCGACCAACGCCAGCTACAACGGCAATCTCGCCCCGGGCGGCTCCGCCACCATCGGCTACCAGGCCAGCCACACCGGCAACGCCGCCGCCCCCACCGGCTTCAAGCTCAACGGCTCCACCTGCAGCTGAACCCCCGATCGCCGGCACCGTGGCCCGGTGCACGGGAAGCCGGAATGGCTCTGCGCGCCCCGATCGGGCCGGACGGTGCACCGTCCGGCCCGATCGGGCGGATCGAGGCCGGCCGGGTCGTGTCCCCGGAGGGGCAGCGCCGCCGGTCGGAGCAGTTCGAGCTTGGAGGTCCGGCAGCGGAATGCGGCCATGGCGCCGGCGTAGGCGACGACGAGGATGCCGGCGCTCCAGATGCGGATGGGCTTGGCCGAACTCGTACGGGGTGTTGCCGTGCCAGAATGCCAGCCACGACTCTTCCCAGCCCAGACGGCACCTGTTCTCTAGCACTGTAAAGCCGCCCGACGCCCGGAACCGCCCAGCCATCCAGCTGAAGATCCAGCATCCGCTTCTGCCGCGGGTGTTGCGCGCTGGCAGGACTGTAGTCGCCACAGCGAGTGACCGCCCACAGCGACACTGGGGCTTCCTGTCCTGCCGAATACAGTGCATCCGATCATCGCCAGGGAAGCTGGCTCGACGGCTTTGGCGCACGGAGATCGATGGGCGGGCCGAGGTCGACCGCTCCGCCGATTCTGGCGACGATGCCGGATCCAGTACATGTCGCGCTGGCGAAAATCGATGACGGTCTCCGGAGCGTGTCGCCCTGGTGGATCTCGATTTCGCCATTGCCGGATGTGTCGAGCAGGTGGGCGGCAAGGCAGCCGACACTGTTGGCGTTCGCGATATCCTCGTTGACGCCGATCGCGGGGGCGAACATGCGGGCCGCGGCCGTTCTTGCGGTCGGCGACAGTGCGTAGGTGAAGCAGCCGAGATACCCGAGTCGGCGACACTCGGTTGCCAGCCGATCGAAGTCGGGCTGCATGGACAGCAGCGTCAGGTGATCCCGGACGGGGACGAGAAGTCGTGGCGTGCCGGGCGAGGCGACCCGTACGTCGGCGGCGATGTCCGCTCGTTGCAGGTCGAGGGCCGCGATTATGTCGCCGGCAGTGGCGTCGGCGTAGTCCGCCAGGGCGATGACGCCTTGGTCGAACCAGACTTCGATGCCGTTGTGGCGGCGGATGGCGGTCGTGGCGAAGGTGCGGCCTGCGGTGCGCAGGCTGCCGTGGTGCTCGGTGGCGCCGCTGCGGTGCAGCAGGACGGCTTGCGCTGCGATGGTGCCATGGCCGCAGTTCGTGAGTTCCCCGGCGCTGGTGAAGAAGCGCACCATGGGCGCGTCCGCTGTGCTGGTGTCGATGAACGCGGTGTGGGAGGTGCCGGTCCTACGGGCGATGGCGTGACGGTCGTCGTCGGTGAGCGTGGCGTCGTCGATCACGACCGCGGTGGGGCTGCCGCCTTCCCCATCGCGGGTGCAGGCGTTCACCACTGCCACCGGTGGGCCGGCCATCAGGCGGCCGTGACGTCGACGAAACGGGGGGCGCCGGGCTCGAGTTCGACGCGAGCGGTGCGGGCGGCGAAACAGATCGCGTGGTACCACCCGCACAGCAGTGGCACGTCGAGCAGCTGCCGCTCGTCGAACGATTCCTGCGCGGACCGCCACAGTTCGTCGTCGACGTCGCACGAGTCGTGCAGGGCGTCCACCATCCGGATGAGCATGGCTTCGCGGCCGGCCGTCCAGCACGGATCGTCAGGCGAGCCGCAGGTGAGCGAGGTGACCTCGGCCGGCGTGAGCTCGGCACGGTTGGCGAAGACCATCACGTGGACGCCCCACTCGTATTCGCAGCCGCAGCGTGCGCAGGTTCGCAGGATGACGATCTCCCGCTCGCGGAGTGTCAGGGACAGGAAGCGGCCGAGTTCGTACCTGCCCCAGTGGCTCATCGCGATGGTCATCGGCAAGTTCCTGGCGAACGTTCGGAACAGGCCGATAGGAGGCATTCCGGCCGGCATCATCGTGGCGAGCTGTGCCTCCACGTCCGGCGTGAACGGCGGTTCGAGCGCTGGGATGCGAGCCATGGCCAACCCCTCCAGGCGATTCGGATTCAGAATCACGGTAGCGATTCGGTTTCCGAAGCGCCAGGGGGCGGTGCTTCAAGGGTTCAGTCCTTGCCGTCCTCGCTCAGGGCCGAGGCCCACGCGTCGGACCAGCGGCCGAGCGGGCGCAATGCCTGGTAGACGCCGCGGCCCAGGTCGGTGAGCGTGTAGGCCGCGTCCGGCTGCTGAGCAACGAGCTTGGCGTCAAGGAGTTCGGTCAGCCGTTGCCGCAGGACGCTGGAGGACATGTTGTCGCAGCGCTGCCGCAGCGCGCGGAACCCGACCGGCCCATGCTGCAGCTCCCAGACGATGCGCAGGTTCCAGCGGCGGCCGAAGAGGTCGAGGGCGGCCATGAGGGGTCGTCCGGTACTCGATCCGCGTACGGGCTGGCCTGGCCTGGGTACCGTCATCGCCTGTGTCACCCCTCTTGATGCTTCGATCTTCGATACAGTAGCGTCCGGTAAGACGATTCGATTTCCGAATCGGAAGGGGTGGCTTTGTGAGGCGTCTGCACACTGCGCTGCGCGACCGGATGGGCATTGATCTGCCGATCGTGCAGGCGCCTGCGGGTTCGGCTGCGGCACCGGCCGTGTCCGAGGCCGGGGCCTCGGGATGCTGACGTTGACCCGGCAGACTCCCGAGCAGGCACGCCGCGCGTTGCGCAACGCGACCCTCCGAGGCGGGGAAGCCGCCGGCGCGGCGGCGGCAATACACCGGCCCGGCGAAGGTGATGTCGTCGCCGTCGACGCGGCCGGCAAGATGGTTCGGCAGGCCGCGCACGAAGGGCTGCATCACCTCCACGACATCGGCGCGGGCGCAACCGACAAGGCAGTGTTGTTCGACGTCGACGGCGTGCTCGTCGATTCGTACCCCGCGTACCGCCGGATCTGGAGCCGATGGGCAGACCACCGCAACCTCGATCCAGACCTGGTCTGGTCACACACCCACGGCCGCCGGCCCGTCGACACCATCCAGGTAGTAGCACCGCACCTCGACGCCGCCGCCGAATACCAGCTGATCAGGGAATTCATGGCCCACGAAGGCGACAACTTTCCGGTGTACCCCGACGCCGCCGCGGTGTTGCACCTGTTGAAGGACCGGCGGTGGGGCGTCGTCACCTCAGGCCGGACGCCCACGGTCCTGCACCGCCTGCGCGCCGGCGGGCTACCCGATCCTCCGGTCCTGGTCGACAGCAGCCAGGTCCGACGCGGCAAACCCGATCCGGAGGGCTACCTACGCGCGGCACAACTCCTCAACGTGCCGGCGCCCGACTGCCTGGTGATCGAGGACGCTCCCGCCGGCGTAGCGGCAGCTCGAACTGCAGGCATGACGGTGATCGCGGTACGCACCACCCACGCTGACGACGAACTCACCGGCGCACACCACCGCGCCGACACCCTCAGCGACGCCATCCCCCTCATCACCGACTGGCTGGACAGGACGCACCCATAAACCAAAGGAGCGAACGATTCGATCTGATCGTCGCTGGGCCCCGGCGAAAAACACCCAGCCATGAACGTCGACCCTGGGCATTGGACCGTGTAAACGGAGGTTGTCATGCACAAGCTGGTTGTCCTGTACCCCAAACCCGCCGATCCCGACCACTTCCGCGACTACTACGTGACCAACCACCTCCCGCTGGTCACGCGCATGCCCGGCCTGCTCGCGTGGCGCTACAGCTTCGACGTGGCAGCGACGCAGAGTGAGACGCCGTACTTCGCGGTCTTCGAAGCCGAGTTCGCTGACGCTGCGGCAATGACCGCGGCGAGGGAGTCTCCGCAGGGCCGGCAGGTGGCCGCCGATGTCGCCAACTACGCCACCGGTGGTGCGGTCGTCATCCACTATCCGGTGCAATACGGCACCGGCTGAGCCTGAACCCGGGCGGATGGCCCTCGAGCCGCGCCCGGCCCTACAGCAAAGGAAGGCGAGCGCCGACAACCGGAGCGACGTGAATTGTCCAGGAAGTAGCAGTAGGCCCGCAGATGGACTTCCAGGTTGTCCCTCATGGCGCCGTAGAACGGGCCGGGCACGTTGCGCCAGTTGTGCTACTCCCACTTACCCTGGAACGTCACATCGACACCGCGCCACAAGCTGCGCATGGTAAGCCGCTTGATCAGCTGCGCGGACATGCCGCAGGTCTCGTGCGCCGGGCCGACCTGAAGATCGCCACGCTCAGTGGCGACGGCTCGGCGCCGCTGGCTCGCAACCGTGCCGACGAGCGCGCGGCCGATCATGCCGGGCCGGCGTCCCGAGTGCTCCTCGACGCAAGGCCGCTACAGCGGCAACGCAACTTCCCAGTCCGCGAACGGAGGGTCCACCTCATAGCCGGCATCGCACACTTTGCGGATCCACTGCGCCGCGCGGTACTCCGCGTCGCCGTAGTTCGTCACACTGCCCGCTGCATCCACGTCCAGAACATTGGCGAAGATGGCGAAGACCTGTTCCAGGCCGGATCCGAACGCCATGACGACCGGGCGGTAATCGAAATCCTCCAGCAACTCCATGACAAGCGTGCCGTTGGCCAAATAGAACGCGAAGAAGCGAAACGCTGCCCGAACGTCCTCAGGGAGATGCGCCACGACCTGATCATCTCCTGACACACATCTCCGGTCGACGCATATCTTGCTCGAAGCGACTGATCTTCAGCCAGCCCGTGCACTGATCTGCCGCGACCCGCTCCTCAGGTCAGAGGTCTTCGGGTCACTCGCCTGGCGGAACGGGCTGGCTGTGCAGTGCGTGTCGGACCTGCTCGGCGGTCTGCCGGGTGTCGTCGTCGAAGAGGACGAGACGGAGGAGTTCGATGCTTGGCGGTGGCGTGCGCATGGCGGTCAGTGCCTGGGCGATAGCGTCCGGTTTTGGCCAGCGGTAGATGCCGGAGGAGATCAGCGGGAAGGCGACCGACGTCGCGCCGAGTTCGGCGGCGACTGCGAGGGAGTTCGCGTAGCAGCGGCGCAGTAGCGGCGAGCGGTCCTCGGTGGTGGTCCATACCGGCCCGACGGTGTGGATGACCCAGCGGGCCGGCAGGCGCCCAGCGGTCGTCGCGACGGCGTGTCCGATCGGCAGTCCGCGGCCGTATCGGCTGGCGCGCAGTGCGCGGCACTCGTCGAGGATCGCGGGGCCGCCCTTGCGGTGGATCGCGCCGTCCACCCCTCCGCCACCCAGCAGCGACGAGTTTGCCGCGTTGACGATCGCGTCCACACGCTCGGCGGTGATGTCGCCCGTGACAAGCTCGATCTGCACGATCGACATCATGACCCAGGACCGGGCCGCCGGCCCAGCAAGATATCGTCGGCGAACTGCTCGATCACGTGCGCGCTCGTGTCACCCACTCGGTCGATCGCAGCGGCAGCAGTTTCGCTGGGAGCCGCGTAGCAGTCGTGCCCGATCGGTGGCCCTGCAGAGATCCACGAACAAAGGTGAGCGGCGATGGCAAGGCCCGTCGGCGCGGGCCGGGCCGCTCCGGGTGGCGCGCATCAACGCTACTCGCTGAACGACTCGCCGGGCAGCTTTCCGCAGGTGCTGTGAGGGATTCCATCGACGCGTGCGGCTTGATGAAGCCGGCGCCGATCCGTGCTGCTGCCGTTGCGCTGACGCGGGCCCCCCGTGCATGTCAGCGCGCTGATAAGGCGGTGTCAGCGGCGGCGGCCATGGTCAGTTGGCCGGCAGACGTACGGGCCGGCGGGACCGGATGGCGACGCTCGATGGAGGGCACGATGCAGACGTTCGACACTCCCGCGCCGACCTCCGCCGTCGTCGCGAGGAGAACTGTGATGAGCGAGCAGACGGCCGGCGCGGTGGGGTTGACCGGCACCGGCGCGGGTTGCCGGCCACGGCGGCGCGGGCAGGCCGGTCCAAGACGTTGCTCCGGCTCGACCGTACGGGCGATGCCGAAGCCCGCTCGCCGCCGTTCTGGTGCGGAGCGCGAAGGCGAGCCGAAGCCGGCCACCCGGAGCCCATTCGCCAAGTTCGTTCTGATCGGCGGTGGTGTCGGGCTCGCTTCCAGTGCTGCGGTACCGCTGACGGCCACGCTCATGCCATGGGTGACCGCGAACGCGTTGATCACCGTCGTGTCCACCCTGCTGGGCACAGAACTCCACGCGCGGTTCACCTTCGGCGCTCGTCGGCGCGCGCAATGGCATCAGCACCTGCAGTCCGCCGGCTCGGCCGCGGCCGCCTACATGATCACCTCGGCTGTCATCCTCGTTCTGCACGCGGTGCAGCCGTCCGTCGGTATGTGCTGGGAGCAGGCTGCTTACCTCAGCGCCTCCGGACTCGCCGGAGCCGGGCGGTTTCTGATGCTCCGCCTGTACGTCTTCCGCGCCCAGCGGCACCCTCGGCATCGGACTCGATGATTCCGGTGCTCGTCGGCGTTCTGCTCGGTTCGGTGTCGACGTCCGTCGTCGCCGTGTACCAGGTGCAACTGGCCGGCCGGCGTGAACGCGAGGCTCGTATGCAGGATGGCCCGGAACTCCTGCTCCGCCTCGGCGTACCTGTCGTCGCTCACTCCGGCCGCAGCGCCGTCGTGGGTGTACCGGATCCGTGCGGCACACGAGCCTTGTCACCTCACCGATCTCAGCTCTCCGGGGTGAGTCGGAACACCGGCCAGCCGATCTCGGTGCGCCAGTCGGCCGGGATCGGGGTGTCGCGGGGGCCGATCACGTACGTCTCGTCGACCGGGCCGTCGACGGCCAGGGCGTGCTCCACCACCCATGACCCCAACCGGCCGTACGTGACGTCGATGTCGCCGTGTCCACCCGAATGCACGGCGACGGCGAGGTCGGCCGGGGGCAGCTCGACGACCTCGATGCGGCCGGTCGCGCGGGGTCCGCGGACCGGGCGGTACACCGTCATCATCCCGGCGCCGTCGGTGAACAGCTCGTTGGCGTAGCGGCCACCGGGCGGGCCGGTGCGCTCGGCCGGGGCGAACGCGGCGTCGAGCTCGGCCATCGCGGCGTCGTACCAGCTGGTCGAGTCCTCCAGCATGACGTGGCCGCGAACGGCCACGACGGTGCGGGCGGGCACCGAGCGCAGCTCGACCCGCAGGTCGTCCGGGTCGGGACGCAGCAACCGACGCAGCGACACGACGGCGGCCCGGGTGCGATCGAGCTCGTCCTCCAGCCGGCGCAGGTGCCCGGCGATGACGTCCGCGCGCCGCTGCGGGTCGTCGGCGGCGAGGATGGACTTCACCTCGGCCAGCGGCACGTCCAGCTCCCGCAACCGGTGGATGACCTGCGCGGACGGGATCTGCTCGGCGGCGTAGTAGCGGTAGCCGGTGAACGGGTCGACGGTGGCCGGCTCGAGCAGGCCGGTCTCGTGGTACCGACGCAGCGTCCGCACGCTCAGGTGGGTCAGCGTGGCGAACTCCCCGATGGTCAGTCCTTGGCGCATGGTTCCAGTCTTGACCCTCCTCCCGGGAGAGACTCCACCGTTGGTCTCATGGACCTTCCTCCCGCAATCACGACATATCTGACCGCCCACAACGCCCGGGACGTCGACAGCGCGATCGCGGCATACGCGTCCGACGCGGTCGTGATCGACGACGGCCGCAGCCATCACGGTACGGATGCGGTCCGCGCCTGGCTGGCCGGCGCGGCAGCCGAGTACACGTACACCACCGAGCTCATCGCCGCCACGCGGCTCGACGAGGAGCGGTACGACGTGGTGCAGCATCTGGAGGGCGATTTCCCGGGCGGGGCGGTCGACCTGCACTACCGGTTCACCCTGCGCGGCTCCTCCATCGTCCGGCTAGTGGTAGAGCCATGAGGACATGGTTCATCACCGGCGGGACGCCGGGCGGCTTCGGCATGGCGTACGCCGATGCCGCGCTCGAAACGGGTGATCAGGTGGTGCTGACCGCGCGCCGCCCGGAGCAGCTGCGGGAGTGGGCCCGGCCGCACGGCGACCGCGTCCTGGTTCTGCCGCTGGACGTCACCGACACGGCGCAGGTCCGCACCGCGGTGGCCGCCGCCGAGCAGCGCTTCGACGGGATCGACGTGCTGGTCAACAACGCCGGGCGCGGATGGTACGGCTCGATCGAAGGCATGGCCGAGGACGCGGTACGCCGCACGTTCGAGCTGAACTTCTTCGCGCTGCTCTCGGTGACCCGGGCGGTGCTGCCCGGCATGCGCGAACGGCGCCGCGGCTGGATCCTCAACATGTCCTCGGTTGCCGGCCTGCGCAGCATCGTCGGCTTCGGCTACTACAGCGCCGCGAAGCACGCGGTCGAGGCGGTGACGGCGGCACTGCGCGAGGAGGTCGCCCCGCTGGGTATCCGCGTACTGGCGATCGAGCCTGGAGCGTTCCGTACCCATGCCTATGCCGGATTTCCCGGCGAGCCGCTCACCGAGACCATTCCGGCCTACCGCCGGATGCTGGAAGACGTGCGGTCCGCGATGATCGACCAGGACGGCAAGCAGCCCGGCGACCCGCTGCGCGGCGCTCGCGCGGTCATCGCCGCGATGGCCGGGGAATCACCGCCACATCGGCTGGTACTCGGCAGCGGCGCGTACGACGCGGTGACGTCGACACTCCGCGAAGCAATTACCGACATCACCCGATCGGAGGCCGCCTCCCGCGCTGCCGACTTCCCGCCGGGAACGTGAGGCGGGGCCTCCGGCACCCTCGCCACGCGGGCGGGCTCCTGCCAACTCCTGCCTGCGTCGGCTTCCGGACAGGACGTCACCGAGGTTGGTGCCACGCTGTGCGGCATCTCGCAAACGGCCCGGAGGTCGGATTGAAAATCAGCGTGCGGGAAGTCCTGAGCCTGGTGATCGGCCTCGGCGGCGTCGCCCTGCTGGCGACCGGCATCTACCACCTCCTCGACATCGGTACCTGCGGGACGGGCGGCCCGCACGCGATCGCGCGCGAATGCCCGCAGGGCTCCGGGATCTGGGGCCCGCTCCTCCCGGTCGGCCTGGCGCTGTGGTTCATCGGCCTGTTCGTGAGCAAGGAGGGCCTGGTCAAGCCGGGCGCCGGCCAGATCGTGTGGAGCGCCCTGTTCGCCGGTGGCGGCTTCGCCCTGCTCTACCTGGTCCTCACGCAGCCCGACCTCGGCCCCGGCTCGGAGCTCGGCGCCTACATCATGGCCGCGGTCTTCCTCCCGCTCGGCCTCGGCATCTGGATCCCCGCACTGCTCAAGCTCCGGCGCAAGCAGGGCGGTGGCGCGCAACCGCAGACGACCGGCGCCGCGGTCGCCGACGACCACACGGCCTGGACGAAGCAGCTGCACCAGCTGCGCAGCGACCAGGCGCTGACGCGGGCCGAGTTCGATCAGCTCAAGGGCGACCCCGCCGGGTTCGCCGACCGGCTCGATCTGATCCAGCAGCTGGCCGACCTGAAGGCGGCGGGGCTGCTGTCCGCGGAGGAGTTCGCGGCCAAGAAGCACACCGTCATACTCGGCGGCTCGTAGGACATCTATCGTCCCGGGCGGCGTCCCCAGGCCGAGATCAGGGGCGCGAGGGTGAGGTCGAGCTCGCCGGCGTCGACGGCGGCCAGGTGCGCGTCGATCTCGGCGTCGCCGGCCAGCCCGGCGGCGAGCAACTCGGCGCGGACCATGCGTACCGTCGAAGCCTCCAACCGGTCGCAGGCCACCCCGCCGAACGGGAAGCAGCCGCTCGCCGTGACGTCGGCCAGGCCGGCCGCGCGCAACGCCCGCGGCAGCGTCCGGCCGTAGCGCAGGTCGGCGCCGCGGCGGGTCAGCAACTCCCGGACGGCGCGCCGCAGCCGGTTGGCGCGCTGCTGGGCCGGGCCGACCTCGTCCAGGCAGGCCAGCGGCTGCAGCTCGGTGTCGGCGTCCTCGACCAGCAGCCAGCCGCCGGGCCGCAGCGCCGCCACCATCGTCGCCAGCGCCCGGGCCCGGTCGGGCACGTGGACGAGCACGAGCCTGGCGTGTACCAGGTCGAACGTGCCCGGCTGCGGCGGCGGGTCGCCGACGATGTCGTGCCGGAGCACCTCGTACCCGCCGTGCGGGTCCAGCCAGGCCGGATTGATGTCCGTGGCCAGCACGTGACCGGCCGGTCCGACGGCCGTGGCGAGCGCCTCGGGAATGCTGGGGCCTCCGGCGCCGACCTCCCAGCAGCGCCAGCCCGCCTTCACTCCGAGCCGGTCGAAGTGCCCCCGGGTGACTCCGTCGAACAGCTCGGCCAGCCAGCTGAACCGCTCGCCCGCCTCCACCCGGGCGTTGTCGAGCAGGTAGCGGTGATCCGGGGCCGGCCCGAGGGGGTGCGGGGCGGCCGTGTCCGGCTCGGACCCGGGGTCGGCGAGGGGCTGCGACGAACTCACGCTCACATCCTCACGACCTACCGTGTGCTGTGCCAGTGCGACACGGTATCCCGTGCAGTCCGGCCGGAGAGCAGAGCGGGCCGTGACCCGCACGGTCACGATCGGCGTGACTCGCGGATGACCTGCCACTGCATCCAGGCGAGTTCGGGCTCGAGGTCCGCGTAACCGCGGCTGCGTTCGAGCTTCTGCGCGTCGGCGTGGGACATCGTCATGCAGCTGCCTTCGTTGGTGAGGCGTTCCACCTCGTCCTGGCGCAGGTGCCGACCGGCGTTGTCCTCGGCCGCGGTGAGCAGGGCCACCAGGGCGGGAATGAACACGGGTCGTAGTTCGCTGCGCGGATCCGCCTGACCTCCCTCGGTGCCCAGACGCCAGATGCCGAAGGGGTTGTGGCACGCGTGGCCCTGCGGGTACCCGTCGTCGGGCCAGCGCTCGAGGCGGCGGCGAGGGGTATCCAGGTCGGGGCTGAAGGTGTCGCCGCCGACCAGCACGGGGTCCTACGCCAGCCGGTACACGTTGAGCGCGCCGAGGAGCCGGCCGGCCTCCGGCGGTGGGGCCCCGACCTGCGCGTCCGGCAACCCGAACGCGTGCATGCCGCAGGTTCGCGACACACCGCGGTCCTGCAGCACCACGACGGCGCAGCTGTACAGCATCGACAGCTCGCGGCCCTCGAGAGCCCGAATCCAGTGTGCGACGGGCCAGCCCAGCTTCGACTGCTCCAGTCGCACCCCCAGCGCGCCGGCGTCGCCCAGCGCGGCGATCAGCATCGCCACCTCTCCCGCCGCCGCGCCCAGGTACACCGGCAGATCCAGGACCAGGGCGCTGCCGGCCCCGGCGACGGCGCGCTGCTCCTTCACCGACATCGTGCCGTAACTGAACGCCTGACCGAACGAGCCGTCGTCTCCACCCACTCCGCCGGCGCGCGAAAGCCGAGGTTCGGCGATGTGAGCGACTCGCCGTCCAGCGTCAGGCCGGAACGTTCGAGTGAGCGCTGCCACTGAGCCGTCGTCGCCGCGGTCCCTGGGACGAAGAGCCGCACTCCGTACGCATGATCGTCAGGCATGCAACGGAGGGTAGCGCCGCTCGTGTGGGTGCCGCCGCACCGGCCGCGTGCGTCGGGGCCGCCGGTCCAGGTACCGAGGCGTACACTCAGCGCAATATCCATGAATAGGCATGCGTCATCACGGGGGTTTGACGTGGCAGAAGGCCATTCCTGGGCGGAGCTCGTGCAGCGGGTCCGCGACGAGTGGGGCGACGCGCTGGTCCCGGTCGCACCGGAACATGTCCCGCCGCTGCTCGACGCGCGGGCCCGGGACTTTCTGACGACCGTGGGGCTGCCGGACGTCCAGGTGCGCGACATCCTGCTGATCGGCGACGAGCGACTGCTCGACGTGGCCGAGCGGGACGGGCGGCAGTACGTCGTCGTGGTGGTGCAGCAGTGGTACCGCTACGCGATCGACGTCTCGACGGGGTGGGTGCAGTACCTGCACGACGATCCCGACTACGAGGTCCCCACCAACTCGAGCATCGCCGCGTTCGTGCTGGCCGTCGGGCTGCTCAAGCATCAGCTCGACGACCTGCGGCACGCCACCGAGGAGTCGGTCGCCGAGGCGGTCGACGCCATCTGGAGCGGCTTGGAGGAATGGGACCCGGACTCGCTCACCGACGAGGAGTCCCGGTGGAACGTGCTGCTCAACGAGTACGGGATGGAGTACGACTGACATGCGGTACACCTTCCGGCTCGTGCTGTTGCGCAGTGTCGGGGCGCTCCTCGCGCTCATCGTCGGGGTCGGCTCGGCCGGCCTCGTCGTGGTTCCCGCCGCTGATGCGGCCCCGAAGCCGAACCCGAACTATCCGATCGACCGCTTCGCCGCGGGCGAACAGCTGCTGATGCCGCTGCTGATGTGGCGGTGGCGGCACACCGTGATGACGGACCCGGGCCATGTGGACCACCCCGACGATTGGGCGGGATACGGGCGCAACGTCGCCGACGCGCATTGGCAGACCGAGACCGGTGGGCAGATCACCGACTGGTACGTCGTCATGCCCAGCGTCAACGGGAGCGAGTTGAACACCAAGGTCGCGAACGTCGACATCTTCCAGTTCAACCGGAGCACGGGGCTGTGGCGGCTGGTCAACCCGGCCGGTGAGCAGCTGACGGAGGGCGGCAAGGCGGTGGTCTGGGACCAGTCCTCGACGCCGAGCTTCAAGTGGAACCTGCTGGAGTACCCGGACCTGGCCCAGGACCTCAAGGTCGGCAGGACCCACTCCGAGCCGAACCTCCGCTACTTCCTCGACCACATGATGGACGCGAAGCTGCACCTGCAGGTCGACGAGGTCGGGTCGGAGAAGATGTTCTGCTCCGGGCCGAGCGACTGCATCAACCAGCTCAAGCGGACCCACTTCCCCAACCTCCAGCGCGGCGTGGTGCTGACCAGCAAGCCGAGCCGGGCGATGATCGGCCGGATCGCCTACCCGCGCGGGAAAGACAAGGACAAGGTCAGCGAGGAGAAGAAGCAGGAGGCCCGGCAGAAGCTCAAGGACAAGCTGACCTCCGACGACGAGATCGAGCAGTCGGTCAAGGACTGGGACAAGCAGGGCCGCCCGGTCGCGGCGGGCACCCAGTTGGCCGTCGGCGGCAACAACTTCGGCGGCGGCTCCGGCAACGCCCCGGCGCAGGGTCCGGCCGTGCTGTCCAACGCCGGCACGGGCGGCGCCGGCGATCCGGGGGGCATCGACTTCACGTCGCTGCAGCTGCGGTACCTGTCGGAGAGCCCGGGCGGCGACATGCAGTACGCGTACAGCGCGTCCCCGGCCGGCCCGGGCGCGCCCCAGGACGTCGCCGGCGGGCGGCTGGCGATGGCGCAGATGTCCGACGCGTTCTACGTCTGGCTCAACCTGCCCGCGTCGACGTTCTGGGTCAACCTCAACCCGAACGAGCCCGACCGGATCGTCGACAAGAAGCTCGGCGCGACCGACGTCGGGCGGATCATGCTGCAGGCCGACCTCAACATGAAGAAGATGTCGGCCCGGCTGACCAATCCGAACACCGACCTGGGGCAGCAGTTCTGGGGCCCGCCCGACCCCAATGCGCAGCAGGAGTGCGTGGTCACCCGGCAGTGGATCGTGCCGAAGCCGGCATCGGTCTACGAGGCGGACGGCGGCATCTACATCATCGACGCGCCGCTGGAGGTCAAGGCCGAGTCGGAGATGAACAAGGGCGTGTTCGGCGACCCGTCCTGCCCGGCGCCGAGCGACCGCATGGAGAGGGTCTTCGAGCAGCTGATCCTGCCCAAGGTCGAGGACGCGGTGAACCACGCGCCGGAGTTCGCGGAGCTGCGCCGGGTGTATCTGGCTCGGGTGGCGGCCGAGTGGTACCGGCAACGCCACACGGGCGCGCTCGCGCCGATGATCGACAGCGGCGACGTACACCGCTGGCCGGCCCTGCAGTCGTGGTCGCCGAAGACGGTGTTCGACGACTACGTGAAGTCGTACCGCGACCACGAGTACAACGTGACGAAGACCGTCGACAGCGGCAACTACCGCTACACGTTCAGCTACAGCGACGGCGGCGTGGACTTCGGCAAGGTCCCGTTCGCGGCGGTGCCCAAGAACACGTTCCAGCAGCAGTACTCCGACGTGTCGAAGGCCGTCGGCCAGTCCTTCCAGCAGCGCACTCCAGACGCCCACAACCGGATCTGGCTGGGCGCCACCGCCAAGGTGAAGGAGGAGCCACTCGACTACACCGCCGGCGACGACGGCTACGGCGAGGACGGTCCCGTGCCCGACTACGCGCTCGAGCCCGGCTTGTCCTACGCGGCCATCACCGGCTGGTCGCTCCTGGCCATCCTGGTCCTGTTCATCGCCGGCATGGTCACGGTCGTGGTCCTCAACGTCCGAGCGACCCAGCGGCGCCGGCTCGCCGTCCCGATGGGCCAGCCACCCCGTCCCCCGATGCCACCTGGGCTGCAACCGCCGCCGCCACCACCGCCGGGTGGCTATCGCCCCTGACGCTTGGCCGGGAGACAGGGCCGCACCGCCGCCAAGGAGGAAGAGCAATAATCTGAGCCGGGTCCGAGGCGTCTGCGGACGCGACTTGTTGCCGTGGTTGCGCGCCGTCGGGGTCGCCGAGCGGGCCGCGACGCGCGCGGTCACGATCGGGCTTCGGGCGCGGAGCTGCCGCAGGTCGCGGGCCGGCAAACCGATGGCCTGGCTTACGCCACCAGCTCCTCGCTCAGGGTCCACAGGCGGGCGGCGGCCTCGGGGTCGCGGGCCAGGGCGCTCGGCTCGATCTGTTTGCCGCGGAAGAAGTAGCCGCCGGTGACCTCGGCCGCCTCGGGGGCGGTGGCCAGGTAGACCGGGGTGGCCGCGCCGGTCCGGACGGTGCCCATGAACGGTTTGGCGGCCGCGACGAGCAGTTTGGTGACGCCGCGGACCTCGCGGCCCAGCTGGGTGCGGATGAGGCCCGGGTGCAGGCAGTTGGCGACGACGCCGGTGCCGGCCAGGCGCTTGGCCAGTTCAGCCGTGAACAGGATGTTCGCCAGTTTCGACAGCGGGTAGCTCGGCTCGCCGCGGGCCAGTTCGTCCCACGGGATCTGCTTGGCCGAACTGTGCACGTTCGACGACACCGTGATCACGCGGGCCGGTGCGCTGCCCACCAGCCGTTCCCGCAGCAGGCTGGTCAGCAGGAACGGCGCCAGGTGGTTGACGGCGAACATGGTCTCGTAGCCGTCGGCCGTGAACCGCCGCTCGAGCATGATCACACCAGCGTTGTTGTCGAGGACGTCGAGGCGGTCGTACCGCTCCAGCACCTCGGCGGCCAGCCGGCGCACTTCGGCCAGGCTCGACAGGTCGGCCGTCAGGAGGTCCACCTCGGCGCCGGGCGCCCGGTGCCGGATCTCCTTGACCGCCGCCCGCCCTCGCTCGGGGTCGCGCCCGACGACGATCACGGTGGCGCCCAGCTCGGCCAGCCGGGCCGCCGTCTCCCGGCCGATCCCGCTGGTGCCGCCGGTCACCAGGCACACCTTGCCGCGCATTGTGGTCATTGACCCTCCCAGGTCCGGCCGAAGACGATCAGGCGGCGTCGATCGGGGTGCCGGTGCGGTCGGCGCGGGCCGCGCCCCAGTCGTACAAGGCCTGCAACACGGGGGCAAGGCTGCGGCCCTCGTCGGTCAGGGCGTACTCGACGTGCGGCGGGCTCGCGACGAGGGCGCGGCGGGTCACCAGGCCGTCGGCCTCCAGTTCGCGCAGGCGCTGGGTCAGCATTTTCTCCGACACGTCCGGCATGCGGCGGCGCAGTTCGCCGTAGCGGTGCACGCCCTCCTTCAGGTGGGCCAGGATCACCGGGCGCCACTTGCCGCCGATGACGTCGACGGCCAGTTCGACCGGGCAGTGGTACCGCTTCATCAGGGTCCCCCAAACGCACCGAAAAGTGCGTACTTGTGGCCGTCCGGCCACGCATGATCCAGTCAAGTGTGACTCCGACACTCTACGAATGGGCGGGCGGCGGCGCGGCGTTCGAACGGCTCACCGAGGTGTTCTACCGCGAGGTCGTCAAGGACGAGGTGCTCGCGCCCGTGTTCGCGCACATGGACCCGCAGCATGCGCACTACGTGGCGATGTGGCTCGCCGAGGTGTTCGGCGGGCCGGCGAGCTACACGGAGCAGCGCGGCGGCTACCCGCACATGCTCGGCCGGCACCTGGGCCGCGGCATCACCGAGGTTCAGCGGCGGCGCTGGCTCGACCTGCTCATGACCGCGGCCGACGAGGCCGGGCTGCCCGACGACCCCGAGTTCCGGGCCGCGTTCGTCGGCTACCTGGAGTGGGGCACCCGGCTCGCGGTGGGCAACTCCCGGCCGGGCGCGGAACCGGTACAGGAAGCACCGGTCCCGCGCTGGGGCTGGGGCGTGGCGCCCCCGTACAAGGCCTAGCCGGCGACAGACGGGGCCCAGGTCATGTCGATCTGGTTCTGGTAGTTGACGTACCCGTGCCGGGCGAACGCGCGCGCCATCGGCACGTTGCCGACGTCGGTGTTCGCCCGGATGCGGGGGATGTCGTGCGCGGCCAGCACGCGGGTGCCCTCGGCGAGGATCGCGTCGATGTACCCGTGGCCGCGGTGCCCGGGCAGCACCCCGATGTACGCGATGATCGGCCCGTAGTCGTTGCGCGCCGGGAACACGAACCCGACGGGCTCGCCGTCGGGCCGCGTGCCGACGCGCCACCACTCCTGCGGGCTCGGCCACCGCTCGAGCTCGCCGTGGAAGTGCTCCTCGGCGACCGCGCGCGGGCTCATCCGCGTGAGGTCGGCGCGGTTGTGCGCGTCGAGGGTGCCCTCGACGGTTCGGGTCATCAGCTCGAGCGCCTCCTCGGCGCCCGTGAAGCCGCGGAACCGCAGCCGGCCGTCGTCGGGCGCGACGGGCGTGCCCGGCCGCCATTCGAGGCGGAGCCGTTCGACGAGCAGGCGCGCGCCGAGACGCTCCAGAACGGCCATTCGCTGCTGTACCGCCGCCGGGTCCCGCTGCCAGTCCGGCGGGATGAAGCGGAGGTACTCGGGCGGGACCGACCCGTGGGGGACGACCTTCTCCATCGCGGTGCGCACGAGCGTCTCCGCGGTCTCCGCGTGCCCGTCGGCGAAGTCGAAGAAGTCCATGAGGTACGGCTCGGAGGCGCCGGGCCGCGACCACCAGGCGGCGCGGGCGACGACCGTGCCGTCGTGCTCGGCGATCCAGATCCACTCGGGGCGGCGGTTGCCGCGTTCGAGGTCGTCGGCGACCTCGTCGTCGAGGTCGTAGGTCAGCTGGAGGAAGAGCGGAAGTTCATCCGGCCCGGTGATCGGGCGGAAGGTGGCGTGCATGTGTGGCTGCTCCAATGTGTGGTGCTCGGACTGCGAACATGACCGGCTCCTCCCATCTGGCGATCACTCGTCGCCGCCGACCTTCCTACCGGCTCGGCCCCGGGTCCGCAAGCGCATTTCCGTGAGCATCGCGTCGACCGAGCCGGCCGGGTCGGTGATCGGGAACTGCACGGCCCGCACCGTGCCGGCCGGGTCGAGCAGCAGCGTGAGGCGCTTGAGCCGGTCGGTGCCGGCGACGCGGAACGTGGGCAGGCGCAGCGCGGCGGCGAGGCGCACGTCCTGGTCGGACAGCAGCGGGAACGGCAGCCGCGCGTGCTCGGCGAAGGCCTGCAGCTGGTCGGGGCGCTGGGTGCTGACCCCGCGGATGCGCGCGCCGAGCGCGCGGAAGGCGGGCTCCCGCTCGGCGTACGTCAGCGACTCCAGCGTGCACCCGATGGCGCCCGGGATGTCGCCCCACCCGGGCGGGTGCCCGCCGGAGCCCGGGGCGAAGGCGCCGGGGAAGCAGTACAGCACCGTCCAGTCCTCCCCCGCCATCCCGGGCACGACGTGGCCCTCGAGCGCGTGGACCCGGTGCGCCTCGGGCGCGGTGCCGATCGCGTCGAGCGAGCCGTCGCCCATGACGTGGCGCGAGCCCCAGTCCTGCAGCGCGATGAGCACCGGCAGCAGCCCCTCGCCCTTGGGTGTGAGCACGTAGTCGTGGCGGGGCGGGTGCTGGGAGTACGGCCGCCGCAGCAGCACGCCGTGCTCGACCAGGGCGCCGAGCCGCTCGGTCAGGGCGCGCCGGCTCACGCCGAGCCCCCGCGCGAGCGCGTCGAAGCGGGTGGTGCCCCCGGCGATGTCGCGCACGATCAGGAACGTCCACCAGTCGCCCATGACCCCGAGCGCCTGCGCGATCCCGCAGTCGGCGTCGGCGAGTTCTTCTTGCCGCACCCATGCATTATAGTGAGTTCCAATCTGGAACTGACTCGCGATGCGGACGGGGGTGCGAGATGTTCTGGCGCTGGTGGTCGGCGTTCGCGACCGGCTCGGCGGGCTCCGCGATCAGCGCGGTGGCGCTGCCGCTGACGGCCCTGACGGTGCTCGACGCGAGCCCGGTGCAGATGGGTCTGGTCGCGGCCGCCGGCTACGCGGCGTGGCTGCTCATCGGCATGCCGGCCGGGGTGCTCGTGCAGCGGCTGCCCCTGCGCGGCACTCAGATCGCCATGGACCTGCTGCGCGCCGGCGCGGTCGCGTCGATACCGGTCGCCTGGTACCTCGGCGTGCTCACCATCGCCCAGCTGATCGCTGTCGCGCTCGCGGTGAGCCTGGCGACCGTCGTGTTCGGCATCGCCACCGCGACCTTCGTGCCCGCGATCGTGCCCCGCGAGCAGCTGCAGTCCCGCAACAGCCTCAACTCGGCCACCGAGGCGGTCGTCCAGCTCGGCGGCCCGTCGGCCGGCGGCCTCCTCGTGCAGGCGCTCGGCCCCGTGCCCACGCTGCTCGCCGACATGGTCAGCTACCTCGTCTCGGCCGCGCTGCTGCGCACGCTGCCGCCGCGGCGCACCCCGGTCCCCGAGGCGTGGCCGCCGATGCGCCGCATGATCGCCGAGGGCTGGCGGTTCGTCGCCCGCCACCCCGTGATGGCGCCGGGCATGTGGACGGCGACGGCCGTCAACTTCGTGTGCGGGGCGCAGCTGGCGCTGTTCCCGCTGTACCTCGTCCGGGACCTGCACACCCCGCCCGGCCTCGTCGGGTTCCTGCTGGCCGCCGAGGGCGCCGGCTCCCTGGCCGGAGCCGCCCTCGCGGGCCGCCTCGCCAACGCCCGCGCCCTCATCGGCGCGTCGCTGGTCGCCGTGGCCGGCGCGGCGATCATTCCCCTCGGCACCGGCCCGGCCGCCTACGCCGCCTTCGCGCTGGGCAACGTCGTCTTCGCCGGCGGCGTGGTGATCCTGAGCATCACGACGCGCACCTACCGCCAGCTCGCGACGCCCCCGTCACTGCTGCCGCGGGTGGCCGCGACGGTCCGGTTCGTGTCGTGGGGCGCGATCCCGGTCGGCGGCCTCCTGGCCGGGTTCCTCGCGGACGCGGCGGGCGCCCGGGCGGCCCTCTTCGCCTTCGCGGCGGCGACGGTACTCGCACCGCTCGCGCTGCTGCGCAGTCCCCGAATCCGCTCAGCTGCTCTGGATCCGCACGACGACCTCGGCATCGGTGACCTTCTGCACCGAGATGTCGAAGCCCTGGGCCTGGGTGCTGCCGTCGACGGGCACGCTGACGACGGTGCCGCCGACGTCGAGCTTGACCTGCCCGTTGTCGACCCCGACGAGCTTGACGTCGACGCCGAGCACCGAGGACTCGGCCTCGACCCCGCGGTCGAACGTGACCGTGCACGAGTTGGTGGTGCAGTCGACGTTGTCGCTGCTGCAGGCGGCGACGCCGCCGAGCGCGAGCACGAGGGCGGCGGTGACCGCGGCGAACCTTCGGGTCAGAGTCGTCGTCATGTGAATCAAGTGTAGGCGGCCCGCGCCAGCAGGCTCTTCAGCGAGCCCATGCCGTAGTGGTCGACGTCGCCGGCCATCGCCGCGGCCTCGCGCACGTACGGCCGCGGGTCGATGCCGAGCACCTTCGCGCGCTCGCACAGCGCGTGCAGGGCCATCAGCTCGTCGCGGGTGTCGTCGCCCTGGTCGCGCAGGCACAGGTGGATCAGGCGGGCGCGCAGCTCCCCGGCGGTGTGCCACCCCACGGACAGGTGCGCCGGGTCCCCCTTGAACCGTTCGCGCAGCGCCGCCCGCTCGGCCTCGTCGCCGGCCGCGTAGCGCTCGATGAGCGCGCCGAGCTCGTCCACCCCGCCAGGGTAGATGCCGCATGATGGGCCGATGGACTCGCCGGCCTCGCGGGCGCTGCTCGCGCTCGAGCTCGTGCAGGGCAGCCCCGGCATCACCGCCGAACGGATCGGCGAGCGGCTCGGGGTGTCGGAGCGCGCGGCCCGCCGCTACGTCGGCATCCTGCGCGAGGCCGGCATCCCGATCGAGTCGGTGCGGGGGCCCTACGGCGGGTACCGCGTCGGGCGGGGCCTGCGCCCGGCGCCGCTGATGTTCACCGCGACCGAGGCGCTCGGCCTGGTCATGGCCGTGCTCGACGGCCGCCGCGACACCGCCGCCGACGCCGCCCTGGCCAAGCTCATCCGGGCGCTGCCGGCGCCGGTCGCCGCCCCGGCCTCCTCGGTACTGCGCGCCGCGGCGACCGGCCCCGCGCTCCCCGACCGCGCCGACCCCCTGGTCACGAGCGCGCTGGTGCAGGCCAGCTCCGACCGGAGGCGGGTCCGCGTGCGCTACCGCACCGCGTCCGGCTCGCAGTTCGACGCCGACGTCGAGCCGTGGGCCGTCGTGGTGCGCCACGGCCGCTGGTACCTCCTGTGCTTCTCCGACCACGCCGGCGCCCGCCGCGCGTACCGCATCGACCGCGTCGGCGCCGTCGAGGTGCTCGCGTCCGGCTTCACGCCGCCGGAGGGCCTCGACCCGATGGCGGCGCTGGAGGAGCAGCTCGCCGAAGGCTGGGAGTTCGCGGTCGAGGTGCTCGTCGCGGCGCCGCTGGCCGAGGCCGCCGCGCGCGTGCCGCGGTCGCTGGGCCGCCTGGAGGCCGCGGGCCCGGACCGCTGCCGGCTGCTCGCCACGACCGGCGATCCGCACTGGTACGCCCAGCAGCTCGCCGCGTTCCCGGCGCCGATCCGCGTCGTGGGCGGGCCGGAGCTGCGCGCGGCCGTCGAGTCGGTCGGCCGCCGGCTCACGGACGCGTGTGGCGCCGATCCAGGTACCACATGAACAGTCCAGCGACCGCTATCGTACTGACGGCGACGTGGAGCGCGGTGAGCGGCCACGCGTGGGGCCGCAGGAGGACGCCGCTCTCGAGCAGCAGCAGGGCCGCGAAGGTCGCCACCGACGAGCGGCTCCAGGCCCGCCCACTCTGCCGGGCCGGTCGCCACGCCCGCGAGCGCACCCACTGCGTGGCCGCGACCACCGCGACCGCGAACCCGGCGAGGCTCAGCCCGGTACCAATCCAATCACGCACATGTATGTATTACCGCATCGGCGGCCGTTCGGGGCGTGAATCGCGGTCGATTCCCGGCGTGTCCCGGCGCCCCCGGCCCGCCGGTCAGCTCGCCTGACGGGTCGGCATGATGGTGACCTGCTGGAGGTTGACCCGGCGCGGCAGGGCGGCGGTGAAGGCGATGACCTCGGCGATGTCCTCGGGCTCGAGCCACTCGACGGTCTGCTTCGACTCGGCGAGCCAGTCCTGGGCGCCCTCGTCGGTGACGTGCCTCTGCAGCTCGGTACCGACGATGCCCGGCTCGATCGCCGAGACGCGCACGTCCTTCGCGCCGAGCTCCACGCGCAGGTGGCGGGACAGGTGGGTGATGAACGCCTTCGTCGCCGCGTAGACGGCGAAGTTCGGGAAGATGTTCTGCGCCGCGATCGACGAGGTGTTCACCAGGTCGGCCGGGCGCCCGGCGGCCGCGGCGGCCACCAGCTGCGGTACCACGGCACCGATGGTGTGCATGGCCGCGCTCACGTTCAGGTCGATCTGGTGCTGCCACTGGTCCGTGCGCAGCTCCTCGATCGGAGCCGGGAGCATCACCCCGGCGTTGTTGACGACCAGGTCGGCCGGGCCGTGCTCGGCGGCGGCCTGCTCGGCCGCGGCCTTGAGGGCGTCGGCGTCGGTGACGTCGACGGCCACGCCGAGGGCCGTCCCGCCGGCGTCGACGATCCGGCCGGCGAGCTCGTCGAGGCGGTCCTTGCGGCGGGCGAGCAGCGCGACCCGGGCCCCGCGCTCGGCCAGCAGCGTGGCGGTGGCCGCCCCGATGCCGCTGGAGGCGCCGGTGATCAGCGCGACGCGGCCCTGCAGGGAGTCGGTCATGGCTTCTCCTCGTGCCGGGGACGGCGGGTCCGTCCGCCCCTCCAGCGAACCCGGGCGGCGCCGCCCCATACTCCCCCGCCGGGTGTGACGGCCGCGGTCAGGCCACGACGTCGATGTCCCGGCGGACGTCCGGGGCGTGCGCGGCGGCGTCGGCGAAGGCCTGCTCCTCGGCGTCGTCGTCGCGGGTCATCGGCAGGATCGGGCCGCGCCAGCCGCAGTCGCAGCGGGCCTGGTAGAAGTCGTCCTCGCCGGCCGAGGTCAGGGCGACGGAGGCCCGGTGGCGCAGCTCGATCGTGTACAGCCCGCTGGTCCACAGGACCGCGACGACGGCGGCGACGGCGGTCAGGCCCGCCACGGCCGCGCTCACCGGGAGCGCGACGGCGGCCGGGATCGTGGTGCCGCCGCCGTCGATCGGCAGGCCGAACGAGGCCGCGCACAGGACGATGAGCCAGAACGGCAGGCGCAGGACGAACATCGGGCGGGTGCGCAGGTAGGGCGCGAGCAACGCCCCGGCCACGACGCCGACGGCGGTGTAGAGGTACAGCAGGCCGGAGCCGTGGGCGAGCCACAGCGCCCGCAGGAAGGCGGCCGCGGCCGCCGGTGGGAGCAGCACCAGCAGGACGAGTGACAACTCGGTGGGACGCACCTTGTCCACGCCATCGATGATGGCAGACGCAGGCGAGCCGCCGGGGGCTACACCGGCTCCGGCCGGGCCCGCAGGACCGAGCCGAGGTGGTCGGCGGCGCCGCACAGGGCCTGGACGGCGTCGGCCGCCACGGGGCCCGGCGGGGGCGGCGCCGACAGCAGCTCGACCAGCACCCCGAGGGTCGTGGCCACGGCGTCGGCGACCGGGTCGGGGCGGCGGCCGCGCTGCCGGGTCACGGTGTGCTGGGCCCAGGCCAGGCGGGCCCGCTGGAGCCGGTCGACCCCGCCGGCGCCGGCCGCGGCCCGGTCGGCCGCCCAGTGCAGGTCGGCCCGGTCCTCGACGTCGAGGCCGGCGAGGGTCTCGAGGGCCTCCTGCCGGTCGACGAGCGCGGCCGCGATGTGGGCCAGCAGGTGTGCGCGGCGGCGGTCGGCGCCGAGGTCCTGCATGATGTACAACGGATCTCCGTCGACGCCGAGCACGGTCATCGCCCGCAGCAGGTCGTCGGTGCTGGGCAGCGGGTCCATGCGCGCCACCCTAGACCGGCCCGGCCGCCCCGGCTGTGACGAATCCGGCAGCCGGACGCGGGCCGTGCCGATGTTGCCCTTAGGCTGTGTCGAATTCGTGGCGGCGGGGCCCCCGGCGACCCGATACATTCCCGTGCATGGGAGGTGGCACGGTGTCACAGAGTACGAACGGGGAAGACAATTTAGGCCGGCGCAACGCCTGGCTGTACTACCTGCTCGTCGGTGGTGTGGGCATCGTGCTGTTGCCGTTCACGGTGGCGCTGCACGACGCACCGTGGCCCGGGCCCTTCGCACTGCTCCTGCTCGTCGTCACCGCGGTTGGCGCGCTCCTGACGAACCTGCGCGCGCCCAAGCTGCGCACGCTCCTGGTCCGGCCCGGCGCGTTCGAGGCGCCGCCCTCGCACCTGCGGCTCGCCGCCAACGCCGCCGTCCTGCCGCCGGTGGTGGGGGTGCTGTTCAGCATCGTGTACGACGACGATGACTGGGGCGTGTTCACCTGGATGCTGTTCGCGGTGGCGCTCGGCTGCGTCTACCTGATGGTGTACACGTTCATGATGCTCCTGCGCGGCACGGGGCGCCTGATCCTGCGCGCCGACGGGCTGACCGTCGTGGACGGGACGACGACGCACGACGTACCGTGGGCGGCAATCATGTCCGGACCGCTGCCGACCGTGTTCGGCGTGGGGCGGCTGGGCATCCTGTGGCCGGAGCTGGTGACCACGACCGGCCTCGGGCGCAAGAAGAACCTGCAGCGCATCCAGCTGCAGCTGCAGTCCAGCGCCGTGGAGCGCGAGTTCCTGCACGACGTGGTCAACCACTACCTCAACCACCCCGAGGACCGGGCGTCGATCGGAACCCAGGAGGGGCTGGAGCACCTGCTGGCGGCGCTACCCGTGTAGGTACTGGGCGGCCGCGGCCAGCACGACCGGCGGCTTCGCGCGCAGGGCGCGCAGGTCCGCGACGAGCAGCGTGCCGTCGGACCGCCGCCGCTGCCGCCAGAACGGGTCCTCGGCGCGCGGCCCGCGCGCGTGCGGGACGGCGACGAGCACCGGACGGCGGTCGAGGCCGCGGCGGCGTACCTCGACGCGGACCTCCGCCCAGGGCAGGAAGTGCTGCCGGCCCCGGAGCGTGACGGTCACGCCGGCCCCGTCGAGCAGCAGCCGGGTCGCCTGGTGGCCCGCGGAGGCCATCCGCACGATCGGCAGGACCAGCCACAGGGCGCCGTACGCCCAGATCGGCCCGGCGAGGAACCAGGGGGCGACCTCGCTGTCGGTCGCCGCGAAGGTCAGCCCGCCGGCCAGCGCGCCGGCGGCGTAGAGGGCGGGGACGAGCAGCAGCCGCAGCGCCGCCCGGCCCACGATGGAGCCGACCGAGGTGGCGAACTCGGCCGGCGGGCCGCCCGGCCGGCTCGGCCACAGCGGCATGGGCTGCGACACGGGGGCGGGGGCCGGCAGCGGCGCCGCGACCGGGCTCACCGGGGCGGCCGGCATAGCCGAGACGGGGTAGGCGGGCTGCGGTACCGCGGCCGGAACGGGGCTGACCGGAGCGGCGCTGATCGGCACCGGGCTCGTGGGCATCGGGGGCATCGGCGCCGTCGGAGCGGGCGACGCCGGAGCGGGCGACGCCGGGGCCTGCGGCATCGGGGCCGACGGGATCGGAGCAGGCGGGATCGGGGCGGGCGGGATCGGGGCGGGCGGGATCGGGGCGGGCGGGATCGGAGCGGTCGCCGGGGCTGGGGAGTCGACGAGCAGGGCGCCCTCCGCCACCACGAGCTCGGGCTGGTCCAGCACGGTCGGGGCGATCTGCGTCGCCCGGTGCAGCTCGGTCGCGACCAGGGGCATCCGGGTCGAGCCGCCGACCAGGAACAGCCCGGCGATGCGGTCCCGGGGCGTGCGGGCCGCCTTGATCGTCGCGGTGGTCACGACCACCGTCTGGGCGACCAGGGCCAGCGCCCGGCCCTCCAGCTCGCCGCGGGTCACGTGCAGGTCCCGGTCGACGATCGGCACGAGGATCGCGGCCGAGGACTCGCGGGACAGCCGCTCCTTGAGCATCCGGGCGTCGTCGCGCAGCTGGCGGGCGGCCCGCCGGTCGGGCCGGGTCTGCGGGGCGAGCAGGCGCAGCCACTCGGCCGGGGCCGTGGGCTCCACGACCGCGCCGATGAGCTGGACCACGAGGTCGTCGACGTCGACGCCGCCCACGTCGTCGAGGCCGCGGTACGCCAGCGTCTCGAACCCGGCCGCCGTGCGCCGGACGACCGAGGCGTCGAAGGTGCCCGCCCCCAGGTCGTACACGACCACGCAGCCGCCCTCGGGGACGCCTTGGGCGAGGACGACGCTGAAGTAGGTGCCGGCCGCGACCGGCTCGGGCACCAGCCGCGGCTCGCGCAGCCCGGCGGCGCGGGCCGCGTCGAGCAGCACCTGCCGGCGGGCCGCGCCCCACTCGGCGGGGTAGGTCATCACGACGTCGTCGACCGCGACGCCGGCGACGTGCCGGGCCTCGTGCGCGACGCGCGTCAGCGTGGCCGCGACGACCTGCGTGAGCGGCACCGGGGCGTCGCCGAGCAGCAGGTCGAGCTCGTCGACGTGGCGCTTCGGATTCGGCTCGTAGCGCGTCGGGTCCAGCCGCGCGCTGTTCACCGCGTCGCGCCCGGTGGACAGGTGCCCCTCCGGCGCGGCGTACACGGCGGAGGGCAGCAGCGGGGACCCGTCGAACAGCAGCGGCCGGGTCTTGCCGTCGGGCCAGCGCAGGACCGCGACCGTGTTGGACGTGCCGTAGTCGACCGATAACGCGAACGCGCTCACGCCCGGAAAGGTAGAGCCCGGTCAGCCGGAGCGCATCCGGCGTTCGGACCTTCTTACGCGGCCATCCCGAGGGAGCGCAGATGGCGGGCCTCGCGCGCGGAACGGGCCAGGGCCTGGGTCGTGCGCGGGCCGGCGACGCCGTCGGCGGTGAGCCCCGCGCGGGCCTGGAAGCGGCGCAGCGCCTGCGGCAGTTCGGCCTCGAACGCCCCCGGGCGCAGCAGCCCCAGCTCGGCGAGCAGCGCCCGGACCTCGCGCGGGTCGGCGGGCGGCGCCGCCCCGTCGGAGGCGTTGACGGTGCCGGCGAGCGCGGCGCCGACGACGGTGAAGATGCGGCGAACGGTCATAGGTCGAGTGTGCTGCGGCAACGTTCGCGAGGCGTCAGGGAAAACCCTGTCAACCGACCCTGAAAGTCGCCCCCAGGTCGAGCGCGGCGCGGACCGGGTCGCCGTTCCAGCGGCTCGGGAACGCCTCGCGCAGGGTCCAGCCGGCGCGCAGCAGGGCCCGCTGCCGCTCGAGGTGGGCCCGGTTGCCGTCCGGGTGCGGGGCGCAGACGAAGCCGGCGCCGTCCACCACGAGGTCGACGGTCCAGCCGCCGACCCGGTACGCGGTGTGTACCTCCCTCCCGGCCGCGCGCAGCTCGGCGGCGAGGCGGGCGGCCCACGGTACCGCCGCCGGATCTTGATCTTCGAGGGCCGCGGGCGCCTCGGCGTGCGCGAGGAAGTCGGCGACCAGGCCGCTGCCGCCGGTGAGGGAGGTGACCACGACGAGGCGGCGCCGGGCCCGGGTGGTCATCACGTTGAACAGGTTCGGCTCGGCCGCGAAGCGCTGCCGGGCCGGGGTGTCGCCGTCGACGAGCCCCAGCGAGACGACGACGGTGTCGGCCTCGCCGCCCTGGAAGGCGTGCACGGTGCCGGAGCGCAGCCCGAGCCGGTCGATCTCGGCCGCGGTGAGCTCCTTGAGCAGCGCCGCCTCGATCGCGTCGGCCTGGGCGCGGAACGGCGTGACGATCCCGATCCCGGCCCCGCCCGCGGCGGCCAGGTCGCGCACGGTCGCCAGGACCGCGTCGACCTCGGCCCGGTTGACGCCGTCGCGCACCGCCGCCCCCTCGACCCGCACCACGTCGATGGCGTCCTCGCGCTCGGCCGCCGGGGTGCGCGTCATGAGCGTGAGCCGGCCGTCGTAGAAGCGGCGCGCGGCGAACGCGATCAGGTGCGGGGCGCACCGGTAGTGCTCGCCGAGCCAGGTCACCGGGGCGGCGCCGACGGCCACGTCGTAGGCGCTGGAGCGCCGCACGTCGATGCGGTCGGGCAGCCCGTGCCGCTGGAGGGTCGCGGCCACGTCGACGTCGGCGACGAACGACACGAAGCGCAGCTGGCTCGGGTCGCCGGCGACGAGGGCGCGCCGGGCCCGGGCCAGCACGGGCGCGGCCCGGATCTGGTCGATGTGCGCGGCCTCGTCGAGGATCACCAGGTCGAACAGGCCGGGCACGGGCGGCAGAAGGTCCTCGACGTCGGCCACGGTGCCGACCCACAGCGGCAGGGCCCGCACGAGCGCCGGCCCGTCCAGCGCGGCGAGGGCCTCCCGGCGGCGGTTGCGCCCGGCCCGCAGCGCGGCCCCCAGCTCGGCGGCGCTGGCGCGGGCGGCCTTGCCCCACCGGTCGGCGGCGGCCGCGGCGTCGCGCATCGCCGCCCCGACCGCCGCGCGCAGCCGCTCGTCGGCCTCCAGCAGCCCCGGCCACACCGGCGCCAGGTCGGTCCCGCCGGCGACGGCGAGCGTGGCCGCGGCCCGGTCGGCCTCGACCGCCTCGAGCAGGGCGGCGAGCCGTTGCGCGGTGACGCCCGCCAGCCGGCGAATCCGCCATTCCCGTAGAAACCGTGCCCCGAGGAGCTTTTGCGCCTTGTGTACGTCGAAGCCGGCCTCGAACACGCGTGGCGCCTCGGCGCGCAGGCCGGCCAGCAGCGGCTCCCACACGGCCATGGTGGCGGCCTTGCGCTCCAGGTCCAGCGCCGCGCCGATCGCCGCCTCCAGGCGCTCGACCGCGGCCGCGGCCGCGCGCACCTCGCCCCGGCGGCCGTCGAGCACCTTGCCGTCCACCCCCGCGGGCCGCCCGGACGTGAGCGCGAGGGCGAACCGGTCCCGGCGCTCGGCGTCGCCGAACAGCACCGGCTCGGCCCCCGGGAACCGGCCGAGCAGCCCGCCGAGCACCTCGGCGGCGTGACCGGCCTGGGTGGCGACGAGCACGGAGCCGCCGCGGTACACGGTGTCGAGCGCGGCCGCGACGACGGCGTGGCTCTTGCCGTTGCCGGGCGGCCCGGACACGACGACGATCCGCTCGCGGCGCACGCGCCGGACGACCTCGCGCTGGGCGTCGTTGAGCGGCAGCGGCGAGTACACGTCGTCGTCGGCCGGGTCGTCGCCGGCCGGCCCGTCCCCGTACACCTGGGCCAGGGCGGTCAGCTCCAGCCCCGGGCGGGTGGACCAGGCGCGGAGGGTGTCGCGCAGGCCGGGCGTGGCGACGTCCCGGGCCACGTACAGCGCCGCGACCGCCTGCCCGACCAGCTCGTCCTCGGGCAGCTTGGCGACCGCGCCGACGCGGGCGGGCTTGAACCCGGCCCCCTCGGCCGCGGCCTGGACCCACGCGGCGGTACCGCTCCCGGCGAGCCACGGGGCCGTCCCGATCCCGGGCGCCGACTCGAGCGCCGCGGCGAGCTCGCGGTCCCCGATCAGCGGCGTGACCTCGAGATCGCCGGCGGGCTCGACCCGGTACCCGCGCAGCCGGCCCCCCGACCCCTCCAGCCGCACCGGCTCGTACAGCAGCGGCAGCCGCACGGTCCGCGCCGACCCGTCGACGTCGGCGGTGCCGAGCAGCCAGGCCCAGCCCCGGCGCAGGAGCCGCTCTTCGCGGTGCAGCGAGTCGAGCGCGGCGAGCCGCTGGGCGGCCGTGTTGCCCGGCACCCGATCGGGATCGTCGAGCCACAGCGGCGCGGGCGCGCCCCGGGCGACGTCGAGCACACGGTCCCGCCCGGCCGGTGCGAGGTCGGCGAGCGCGGCGAGGACGCGGCTGGGCTCCATAGGTGCCCGATTCTGTCACCACGGGGCCAGGGGCTGTATCGAAGTGGATGGCCGGGCTGCGGCGGACTCAGGCGTCGGCTCGCTCCGACCCCCACTTCGATACAGCCCCTAGACCTCCGGCGCCGCCACCGAGTACAGGTTCACGCGGGTGTTGACCATCCGGCGCGGGACGAACGCGTTGATGGCCGTGAGCGCCGCCCGCGTCCGAAAGGGCAGCGTGCCGCGCACCGGCCAGGCCGGGCGGGTCAGGGTGTGCGACTCGCGCAGGGTCAGGCCCAGGTCCCACCGCTCCGGCTCCCGCGGGTCCTCGCACGCCCACACGAGGTCGGCCGCCATGCGCTGCAGCGGTCCCCGCGGCCGGGCGACGATCCACGCCCCGTACGTGTCCAGCGCGACCCGGCACCCCGGGAACCCGGACGCGACCCGGGCCAGCGCCGCGCGCACGTCGGGCGGCGAAAGGTACACGAGCACGCCCTCGGCCAGGAAGAGATACGGACCCGGCGCCTCCGCCACCTGCGGCACCCAGTCCGCGTCCAGCAGCGAGCCGGTCACGGTCCGGCGGCGCTCGCCGTCGGGCAGCAGGGAACGGCGCAGGGCGGCGGCGTCCGGCAGGTCGACGAAGAGCCAGTTCGCGGTGCCGTTGTCGAGGCGGTCGGCGCGCGTGCTGAGGCCGGCGCCCAGCTCGACCACCGTCCCGTGTGGACATTCGGCCAGGAAGTCGCGGGTCCACGCGTCGTAGGAGCCCGAGCGCAGCACGTGGAACAGGGCCGTGAGCCCGGCGTGGCGCTCGAAGATGCCGAAGTCGAAGTCGATGGCCTCGACCAGGCGGCGGGCCTCCCCGTCGCCGGCGGTGGCACGCGCGTGGAGAGTGATGAGCATGGTCTGCTGGACCGCCCCGAGCTCCATGGCGAGCAGCATAGACGGTGGCCTTCGTCGCATTTTGTCGGTTCAGTAAGGTTTATGTCAGGTCGCGGATTGACACCGGCGTAGGCCGCCCATACGGTTCGAGCCACCATGACGCACCTCGGCGGATCATCGAAGCTGCTCAGGGCCATGAACGACGCGGCCGCCCTGAGTCATGTGCTGGAACGCGGGCCGCTGACCCGTGGGGAGCTGCGCGATCTCACGGGGCTGTCGAAGCCGACGATCTCCGAGGCGCTGCGGCGTCTCACGGAGGCGCGGCTGGTGAGCGTCGTGGGCTATGTGAGCGCCGGGCCGGGGCCCAACGCCGAGGTCTACGCGGTGAACCCGGACGCGGCCTACGCGGTCGCGCTGTCGGTACGCGACCAGAAGGACCGCGGCACCCCGACCGTGACCGCCGCCGTGACCGACCTCGCCGGCACGGTCCGCGGGCGCCTCGAGTCCACCGTCGACTTCGCCAGCACCGACACCGTGGCCGCGGTCGCCGACACCGTCGACGAGGTCTGCAAGGAGGCCGGCGTCTCCCGCGACCCGGTGGCGCACGTGCAGATCGCCGTCGCCGGCTCCTACGACCAGCGCGGCGACGTGCTGCACCACGTCGAGGTGCCCGGCTGGGGCCGCCCCGGGCTCGTCGAGGACCTGCGCAAGCGCCTGGGCGTGCCCGTCGGCGTCGACAACGACGTGAACCTGGCCGCGGTCGCCGAGCGGGCCCACGGCGCCGGGCGCGACGCGGAGAGCTTCGCGCTGCTGTGGCTCGGCGAGGCGGGCCTGGGCCTGGCCATCGACCTCGGCGGCACCCTGCTGCGGGGCGCGCGGGGCGGGGCGGGCGAGATCGGGTACATGCCGATCTCCGGCCGGACCAACTTCCAGCGGCTCGTCGGCGGGGCCGCGGTCCTCGAGCTGGGGGCGGCCCACGGCTTCGCCGCCCCGACGGCGGCCGGCACCATGGCCGCCGTGACGGCCCGCGCGGCCGGCCAGGACCCGGCCGCCACCGAGTTCGTCACCACGCTGGCCGGCCGTATCGCGATCGGCCTGTCGGCGGTCGTGGCCGTGCTCGACCCGCCGCTGGTCGTCATCGGCGGCGAGGTCGGCCAGGCCGGCGGCGAGCTGCTCGGCACCGCGGTCGCCGCGGCCCTGGCCGAGGCGGCCCCGCTCGACACCACGATCGCCACGACCCAGGTCCAGGACGACGCGGCCCTGCTGGGCGCCCAGGAGGCCGGGCGCGCGTCGGTACGGGAGACCCTGCTGGCGGACCTGAGCCGGCCCTAGTCGTCCTCGGTCTTCTTCGTCCGCCGCTTGCGCGTGGCCCGCTTGCGCGGCCGCGGCGCCCCCGAGGCGAGCTTCGTGTAGGTCAGCATGTTCGCCAGCCCGATCCCGACCGCGGCGAACAGCACCTGGATGCCCAGCTCCCACCAGCTCCACTGGATCTTCCAGACCTTCACGACGGCGTTGTCGTCGAGGTTGACCAGCTCGGCCACGAGCGTGCCGAGCAGCGCCGCCCCGACGCCGATCAGGAACGTGATGAACACGCCGATCGACTGCTTGCCGGGGAGCACGAGCCGCCCGAGCACGCCGATCACCAGGCCGATGGGGATGGCCACCCAGAAGTCGTTGATGTGCATTGGTCCCGAGCTCCCCTCGCGTACGTCGACACGGGACCGTACACGATCAGCTCCCGGCCGCAGTGACGGGTGTCGACCCGGGCCCCGGCCGCCCCTTGTTACCGGGGCCGACCCGAGGGACGGTGGAATCGGGAGATTCCGGAAGGGGGCGCGTCATGCTGCTGGAACACAACCCGATCGTCGTCGGCGTGGACGGGTCGGCCGCCTCGCTGGGCGCCGTGCGGTGGGGGGCCGACGAGGCCGCCCGCCAGCAACGAACGCTGCGGATCGTGCACGCCATGAACTGGGAGGGCCCGGCCGACGGCCAGGGCCTGGTGCTGGACGCCGCCGCGGAGGCGAAGACCTGGCAGCCGGGCATCGCGGTGGAGACGATGACCCAGGGCGGCTCCCCCGCGTGGGTCCTGCGCGAACAGTCCCGCACCGCGGCCCTGGTGGTCATCGGCGGCCGGGTCCACGACGGCGGCGTGCTCGACGCCTCGGTCGGCGCCCACCTGTCGGGGTTCGCCCACTGCCCGGTCCTGGTGGTCAACAACGGCTGGCGCTGGGCCGACCCGATGGCCGCGCTGCCGGCCCACGCCCCGATCGTCGTCGGCGTGGACGGCTCCCCGTCGAGCCAGCGGGCCCTGGCCTTCGGCTACGGCGAGGCGGCGTCCCGCCATGTGCCGCTGCTGGCGGTGCACGCCGGGCGCGCCCGGCCGCACGACGCCGTGGCGGCCGGGCTGGAGCCGTGGCTGCGCCGCCACCCGGAGGTCGAGACGCGGTTCGACGCCCGGGACACGGGCGTGCTGGAGACGCTCACCGAGGCCGCCCGCAACGCGCTCATGCTGGTGGTGGGGGCGCACCGGGTGGGCTGGTACGAGCAGCCCCGCCCGAACCCGGTGACCCAGATGGTCGTGCACCACGCGTCGTCACCGGTCATGGTGACCAGGAGCGTCTAGACACCCGGCACCGGGTCCATACCGCGCGGCCCACCCGGACGGCAGCGGGCGAGCCGCCGCGTGGCCAGCCAGACCCCGCGCACGGCGCCGTGGCGGGTGATGGCCTCGGCCGCGTAGTGCGAGCAGCTCGGCGTGAACCGGCAGCACGGCTCCGCGCGCCTGGCCGAGATCTCCGTCTGATACCGCCGGATCGCCCCGACCATCGGCCCCTCGGCCGAGGCGGCCCGGCGGGGCGAGCGCGCCATCGTGAACAACATGCTCGGCAGTGACAGCAGCCCCAGCATGAGGCAGCTGCCGTCGATCGCCTCTCCGATGCAGCAGCCGGTCTCCAGCAGGCAGGCGTCGCGCAGGCAGGTGTTGCCGCCGCGCTGGTACTGGTAGTCCGGGTGCCGTCGGTACCGTCGTCGGTTCATGTCTCAACGTGATACCTGTCCGGCGCCACCACTAAGGGTGATCCCCGGATCAGCTGGCGCTGGACTCGCGCGCCTCCTGCAGCACCCCGGCCGCCGCCAGGTCCGAGATCACGTCGTTCAGGGCGTCGATCTCGGCGTCGGTGTTGGCCGCGGTGACCTGCACCCGGAAGCCCACCTGGTCGCGCGGCACGCCCGGGTAGGGGGCCAGCGTCACGAACAGGCCCCGCTGCCACAGCCGCTCCGACACCTCGACCAGGTCGCGGTCCAGCGCGATCGGCAGCTCGATGATCGGGGTGTCGTCGGTGTTGGGCGTGAACACGCCGAGGCCGCGCACGTGGCTGAGCACGCGCATCGTCATGCGGTGCAGCTCCGCGCGCAGCTTGTCGCCCCGGTCCGCGTTCACGTCGAGGCCCGCGAGCACCGTGGCCAGCGAGGCGGTCGGGGACGGGCCGGAGTAGAGGTACGGCGCCGCCGAGGCCTTGAGCCGGTTCTTGAGCACCGTCGGCACAGCGAGGAACGCCATCAGCGACGAGTACGCCTTCGAGAACCCGCCGACCATCACCACGTCGTCGTAGGACTCCCCGAAGTACCGGATGATGCTGTTGCCGGTGGTGCCGTAGGGGCTGGTCTCGTCGGGCGAGCGGGTGCCGATGACGCCGAAGCCGTGCGCGTCGTCGATGTAGAGCACGGCGCCGTGCGCGCGGCACAGGTCGAGGTACGCCCGGACGTCCGGGATGTTGCCCGTCATGCTGTTCACGCCGTCCATGCACACCAGCACCGGCCCGCCCGCCGCGGCCGCGCCCGGCAGCAGCGACGCCAGCTCGTCCAGGGAGCGGAAGCGCGACAGCGTGGCGCCCTGGGCCCGGGCGAAGACGCAGCCGTCCCAGACGGTCTTGTGGGCCCGGGCGTCGATGAGCACCGTGCCGCGCTGGACCAGCACCGGGATCACGGACAGGTGGATCTGGGTGATGGTGGGCAGTACCAGGGCGTCCTCGGCACCTAATAACGACGCCAGGCGCTCCTCGATCTGCGGGTACAGCGCCGGGTTGCCCAGCATCCGCGACCACGACGGGTGCGTGCCCCATCGGCGCAGCTGCTCCTCGACGGCCCCGATGATCTGCGGCTCGAGGTCGAAGCCGAGGTAGTTGCACGAGGCCCAGTCGGTCAGCCAGTGCTCGCCGACGCGGATGCGGCGCCCGTCGACCTCCTCGATGACGGCGTCGTAGAAGCGGGTCTCGGTGCGGAGCCGGGCGATGCCGCTGTACCGCGGGTCAAGGTCAACTTCGCTGGCCAGCTCTGAGGCGTGCACAAATCCTCCGGGGTGGTTCAGGCCGCGGTGCGACCTCCCCGTTGAGGCCCCGACGCATCATCCGACAACCATTGACTGGCGTCACGGTAGCTCAAGGGCCGGGAGAACAAGTAACCTTGACCATGGTCGCAACCCATCGTGACCAGCAGCTCGCGTTCCGCTCCGGTCTCGATCCCCTCGGCGACGACCTGCAGCTTCAGGATCCTGGCCAGCTGCACGATCATGTCGACCACGGCGTGCTGCTCGGTCGAGGAGACCACGGTGTCGATGAAGCTCTTGTCGAGCTTGAGCACGTCGACGGGGAGCCGGCGCAGGTACGACAGCGACGAGAAGCCGGTGCCGAAGTCGTCGATGGCGATGCGCACCCCGGCCTGGCGCAGCGCGGCCAGCTCGGCCGCGACCTCGCCGTCGTCGTGCAGCAGCAGGCTCTCCGTCATCTCCAGCAGCAGCCCGCCGGGCGGCAGGCCCATGCGGTCGATCTCGGCGAGCACCCACTGCGCGAACTCCGGCGAGCGGAACTGCCGGGCCGAGACGTTCACCGAGACGTAGATCTCGTCGCCGGGGTAGGCGATGCGCCACTGCGCCGCCGCGGTGATCGACTGGGTGAGCACCCAGGCGCCGAGCGGGACGATGAGCCCGCTCTCCTCGGCCACGGAGATGAACTCGTCCGGCGGCACCATGCCGCGGGTCGGGTGGTCCCAGCGCACGAGCGCCTCGAAGCCGCGGGTGCGGTCGTCGGCGAGGGTCACGATGGGCTGGAAGTGCAGCAGGAAGGCCTCGTCGGCGATGGCCCGGTCGAGGTCGGCGCGCAGCTTGTGGCGCTCGACGACGGCGCTGTGCAGCGAGGACTCGAAGCGCCGCCAGCGGTCGCGGCCGGCGTCCTTGGCCACGTACACCGCGAGGTCGGCGTGGCGCAGCAGCTCCTGCGCGCTGGCCGCCTCGGCGGTGGTCGACACCCCGATGCTGGCGGTGGCGCTCACCGTGCCGTGGGCCAGCTCGAACGGCGCCTTGAAGCTGCGCAGCACCCGCTCGGCGACCCGCTCCACCTCGGCGGAGGTGCCGGCCCGGCGGACCAGGGCGGCGAACTCGTCGCCGCCGAGCCGGGCGACGGTGCCGGCCGCGCCGTAGGAGCCGTCGACGGCCCGCAGCGCCTCGGTGAGCCGCTGCCCGACCGCGACGAGCAGGGCGTCGCCGGCGGCGTGGCCGAAGGTGTCGTTGACGACCTTGAAGTCGTCGAGCTCGATGATGAGCACGCCGACCGTCGCGCCGGTCTCGGCGCCGGAGGCCACCGCCTCCTGGACCCGGGTCAGGAAGACCTCGCGGTTGGGCAGGCCGGTCAGGGCGTCGAAGGTGGCGCGCTGGTACAGCTCCGCCTGCAGCCGGCTGCGCTCGGTCACGTCCCGCAGGGTCACCACGACGCCGCGCACGGTCGGCTCGGCGCGCAGGTCGCGGAAGGTCGCCTCGACCAGCGCCGGCCGCCCGTCGGGGCCGGTCACCCGCAGGTCCTGCCCGGGCCGGTCGCGGTCGGCGCCCGCGTCGACCGGGCGCCGGGGCAGGTCGGCGGGCAGCGCGGCCGGGCGCCGCGCGGGCTCGGCCGCCCGGACCTCGGCGAGGCGCGCGGCGACCTCGTCCGCGCTCTCCCCGGCGAACGCCCCGGGCAGCGCGGTGCCGACGAGGTCGGAGCCGAACAGCGCCTGGGCCGACGGGCTGGCGTACCGCACCAGGTCGTCGTCGCCGACGATGAGGATGACGTCGGCGGTGTTGAGCACGAGGGTCCGGAAGTACGCCTCGCTGTTGCGCCGGCCCACCTCCTCGCCCAGCGCGATGCGCTCGAGGGCCATCGCGGCCTGGGTGGCGAGGATCTGCGCGGCCTCCTGCAGCCCGACGAGCATCACCTCGTCGGCGGCCACGTAGAGCGCCCGCTGCGCGGCCCGCCCGTCGGCGAGGGCCAGCGGGCAGCACAGGGTCACCTCGAAGTCGCCGAGCTCGGCCGCGACCGCTGGGTCCAACGCGGACGTGTACGGCATCGAGACCTTCGGCCCGAGCGCCGGGCCGAGGGTCACGGCGTGGGCGCGCCCGGGCGGCAGCAGCTCGGCCACGGCCGCGCGCACGGTGTCGGCGACGCCTTCGGCGTCGTTGGCCATGAGCAGCGCCGCGCCGGCACTGCGCAGGCGTCGCTCACGCTGCACGGTGAGCCGTTGCGCGCGCACGGCCCGGCCGAGCCGGAGCAGGACCAGCCCGGACAGCAGCGCGGACACGGCGGCGATGGCGGCGGCGTCGCGCACCCGGCCTCCCCGCATCTCGACGAACAACACGATCGGAGCGATGAACAGCGACAGCCCGAGCAGCAGCAGGCGGCCGAGCCGCTCGTCGCCGCCGCGCTGCACCTGGGGCTCGGTCAGCTGCCGCATCGAGGGATGCAGCGCCGCGACGCCCCACAGCACGTAGAAGGCGGCCCAGCCGATGTCGACCGGCCCGCCGACCGCCCAGTCCCCGGCCAGCTGGCGCAGGCCGTAGCCGACGTCGGAGCTGAGCAGCCCGATCCCGCCGAGGGCCAGCAGCGCGACGGCGGCGTTGAAGCGCACCGAGGCGATGAGCCGGGCCCCGACGAGCAGCACCACGATGTCGGCGAGCGGGTACGCGATGGAGATGCTGCGGTCCAGGGTGGACAGGCCCGGATTGTCCACGTAGGGCCGGATCAGGAAGATGTACGACAGCAGGCCGAGCCCCGCGGTGAGCGTGATCGCGTCGAACAGGCCGCCGGGGTCGCGCCGGACCACGCCGAGGCGGTAGAGCCAGACCATGGCCGCGGCGATGAGGACGTACACCGTGAGGTAGAAGGCGTCCGCGAGCGACGGGAACGCCTTCGCGTGCAGCCTGGTCAGCAGGTCGGCGATGAGGTCGCCGGTGATGAAGCACGCGACCGCGCCGGCCAGCAGCAGCCAGGGCGCGCGCTTGCGCGGCCGGTGCAGGTGTACCCCGAGCAGGACGGCGGCGACGCTCGCGTAGCCGATCGCGGACCACAGCACCGGATGCAGGTTGGGCAGCGCGAAGTTGACGGTCACCAGGACCGCCATCGCACCGGCGTACCCCGCCAGCACCCCGCGTGCCGACCCGTTCACCCTCAGCTGCCTTCGTTCGCGATCACCAGCCCCGCCCCGCGCGTCCGCGGCGAGGCAGACGCTACCCAGTTCGCTGCCGATTGAGGAGTACCTGGCAGGATCGTTCCGAGCGGCCCGCACGACGCTTTTGACGGTGTTTGCGCATTTGGCGAGGTTGATGGTACTGCCTGATGACCGTCATATCTACACCGCGCGATTGACCGTTCTACGTTCGGCAACCAACCGTACGAATTCATTCACGCAATCGTTCACCGTCACTCGCCGGAAGCAGCAGGGTGACCGCCAGGCCGGCGGTCAGCACGGCCACGGACCATGCTCCCCCGAGGGCCCAGGCGGCGAACAGCAACAGGGCCGAAAGCTCGGTGGCGAGGGCCGCAACCGACGTGACCGTGGCCCGGGCCGCCCCGTCGATGACGGCCTGCAGGCGCGCGTCGGCGATGACGAGCACCAGCCGGTACAACCCGTAGAACACGGCCACGAGGACGATCCCGGCCGGGCGGTCGAGCGCGGCCGCCGCGGCGAGGGCCAGCCCGGCGGCGAGCATGAGCCCCGCGAGGCCCCACCCCGCGAACCGCCCGGCCTTCGCGGCGAGGGCGGCGCCCGCGGCCCCGCCGACGGTGATCACGAGCGTGGCGGCCGGGTTGAGCGCGGTGGGCACGCCCCAGCCGTGCACGAGCAGCGGGAAG
This sequence comes from Dactylosporangium sp. NPDC049140, assembly GCF_040648435.1. NCBI lineage: Bacteria > Bacillati > Actinomycetota > Actinomycetes > Micromonosporales > Micromonosporaceae > Dactylosporangium > Dactylosporangium sp. NPDC049140. The sequence continues at coordinate 223,763 of NZ_JBEZDS010000005.1, forward strand.
TACTCCTCCACGGCGTCCAGGCCCGCGAGCGCGGCGAGCACGAGCGCCGCGGTGCGCACGGCCGGGCGCCCGGCCGCCTCGCGCACGCCGTCGCGCAGGGTGGCGAAGTACCCGGGGCCGTCGTCGTCCTCCTCGTTGCCGCCGCCGGGGGCCGCGCGGACCTCGGGCAGACGGGCGGCGAGGGCGGCGGCGAGGCAGACGGCGACGCTGACCCAGCCGACGAGCGGGTACCCGCCGAGCGGGAAGAGGAGGGCGGCGGCGATGGCCGCGGGGATCTGCGCGACCAGCCCGGCCGCGGTGACCTGGCCGGAGACGCGCACGTAGCGGTGTTCGTGCCCGGCGGCGCGCAGCCCGTCGTAGAGCAGCGCCTCGACGGCGCCGCTGGCCAGGGCCCCGCCGAGGCCCCAGAGCACGAACCCGGCGGCGAAGACCGCGAAGGAGGGCAGCGCCGTCCACAGCGCGAACCCGGCCGCCTGCAGCAGTCCCGCCGCGACGAGGTTGGCGCGGCGGGAGAACCGGTCGGCGAGGGCCCCGGTGGGCACCTCGGCGACGATCCCGACGGTGGACCAGAGCGCGAACAGCAGCGAGATCTCGCCGCCGGACAGGCCGGTGTCGGTGAACAGCAGGGCGTACAGCGGATAGAGCGGCACGGCGTCGGACAGCAGCGCCCAGCCGACCCCGCGGCGGCTCAGGCGGCGGACATCGGCGGGCAGCGGTTCAGGGGCGCGGCGTCAACCGAACGGCATGGGGGCACGCTACTTGATCGCGGCCAGGAACGCGTCCGCAATTGGGGCGGCGTCGGCGCTCGTGCCGTCGGTGACGTAGACGCAGTACGCGACCCCGTCGCGCACGCCCAGGCCCAGGTTGGGCGCGGCGAGCGTGCCGGTGACCTTCGCCCCCGGCTGGACCTTGGCGTCCTTGATGAGCACCGGCTCCTGCCACGTGCCGCGGGACAGCGCCGCGGCGGCCGCGGCCCAGCCCAGCGGCGAGGCGGCGACGCCGCTCGCCTCGGTGCGGCCGGTGAACGCGTCCGCGCCGGGATTCCACTTGCCGCCGACGCCGAGGGCGGCCGCGTCCCCGGGCCACGCCGGGCCGAGCACCTCGCCAAGGAAGGCGAGGTTGTACCCCGCGGGGCCCGGGCCGTTCGCGGCGGCGAGCACGGTCCCGTCGCTGACCCGGATCGCGACCAGCGCCGAGGGCTTCGCGGTGCCGGCGAGGGCGGCGTCGGCGGCCTGCTGCACCTTCACGTCGATCGTCGTGGCGATGACCGCGCCGTCCTGGGCCGGCAGCGTGAACAGCGCCGGGCCCGCCTCCTTGTCGATCGGCACCACGGAGACTCCCGGGAGGCCGCGCAGCTGGGTGTCGTACCGTCGCTGCAGCCCGGTCAGGCCGGAGACGTCACCGGCCTTGAGCGCCCCGTTGCTCGCGTCGATGATCTCCTTGGTCGCCGGCCCGGAGGTGCCGAGCAGCGCCCGGGCGAACGTGCGGGTCATCGGCAGCGAGAGGGTGCCGGCGCGCACCCGCACCCCGGGCGTCGCGTTCAGGTCGACGGCGATCTCGTCGAAGTCGGTCTTGCGCAGCGTCACCAGGTCGACGAACGCGTCGGGCTTGGCCGCCTGGAGCTTCGCGGGCAGCCCCTGCACGTCGACGTCGGCCTGCACCGAGCGGAACACCGAGTCCAGGTGCTGCACCAGGTCGGGCACGTTCGGCACGGCCCGCGGCTCGACGCCGACGTAGACGACGGGCGTCTCGGCGACGATCGGGGTGCCGTCGGCGGCGGCGATCTTCCCGCGCTTGGCCGGGGTCGAGCGCAGCGCCAGGTGCTGGCCGTCCTCCAGCCCGGGGTGGACGGTGGCGGGGCCGAAGTACACCTGCCAGCGCTTGCCGAGCATCCGCGCGTGCACGGCGGTGTCGTAGGTCCAGGTGCGCCCGTCCGGAAGCGTCCAGGCGACGCCTACCGACTGGGTCGCGTCGGCCGCCTGGATCTTCGCCTTGCCGTGCGGGGCCAGGGCCGGGCGGCGAGCCGACAGGTCGCCCTCGGTGCCGGCGAGCAGTTCCTTGGCCGCCGCCGCGTCCAGGGCGCGGCCCTGCGGGGTCAGCAGGTCGGGGAAGCCGGTGAAGTCGGCCTTGCGCCAGCCGGCGAGGAAGGCCGTGAACCGGTCGTTCACGGCCTTGTCCGCGTCGTCGTCACAACCGGCCGCCAGGGGCGCGACCAGGGTCAGCGCGCCGAGCAGCAGCAGTATCCCCCGAAGCCTCGTCACGCGCCGACGATAACCCTCCTTATGCCGACAAGCGCGACACGGACCGCATCTTGTTCATTGCGTCAAGCGCGGCAACCTTGTAGGACTCCGCGAGCGTCGGGTAGTTGAAGACCGCGTCCACCAGGTAGTCCACGGTCCCGCCGCAGCCCATCACCGTCTGTCCGATGTGGACGAGCTCGGTGGCCCCGGTGCCGAAGACGTGCACGCCGAGGATGCTGCGGTCCTCGGGCGAGACGATGAGCTTCAGCATGCCGTACGAGTCGCCGATGATCTGGCCGCGGGCCAGCTCGCGGTACCGCGAGATGCCCACCTCGAACGGGATGCTGGCGTCGGTGAGGTCGTCCTCGGTGCGCCCGACGAAGCTGATCTCCGGGATGGTGTAGATGCCGATCGGCTGGAGCTGGTGCATGCCCCGCACCGGCTCGTCGCAGGCGTGGTGCGCGGCCAGGCGGCCCTGCTCCATCGAGGTCGAGGCGAGCGCCGGGAAGCCGATGATGTCCCCGACCGCGTAGATGTGCGGGACCTCGGTGCGGAAGTGCTCGTCGACGGTGATCCGCCCGCGCGCGTCGGCGGCCAGCCCGGCCTTGTCCAGCCCGAGCAGGTCGGCGGCGCCCTGGCGCCCGGCCGAGTACATGACCGTGTCGGCCGCGATGCGCTTGCCGCTGGCCAGCACCGCGACCGCGGTGCGCCCGTGCCGCTCGACGGCGGCCACGGACTCCCGAAAACGGAATGAAACCGACAAATCGCGCAGATGGTACTTCAGCGCCTCGACGATCTCCAGGTCGCAGAAGTCGAGCATCCGCTCCCGCCGCTCGACCACTGTCACTTTGGTGCCCAGCGCCGCGAACATGGAGGCGTACTCGATGCCGATGACCCCGGCCCCGACCACCACCATCGAGTGCGGCACCTTGTCGAGGTTGAGGATGCCGTCGGAGTCGATGATCGTCACGTCGTCGAAGTCGACACTGTCCGGCCGCGCGGGCCGCGTCCCCGCCGCAATAATGATCTTGTCCGCGGTCACGTGCGACTCACGACCCTGGTCGTCCTCGAGCGCGATCGTGTGCGCGTCGGTGAAGCGGCCCGTGCCCTGCAGCAGCCGCACCCGGTTGCGGGCGAGCTGGCTGCGGATAACCTCGATCTCGCGGCCGATGACGTGCGTGGTGCGCGCGCCCAGGTCGCCGACGGTGATGTCCTCCTTGACGCGGTAGCTCTGGCCGTACATCTCGCGCTGGTTGAGGCCGGTCAGGTACAGCACCGCCTCGCGCAGCGTCTTGCTCGGAATGGTGCCCGTGTTGATGCAGACCCCGCCGATCATGTTCCGCCGTTCCACGACGGCAACGCGGCGGTCGAGCTTGGCCGCGGCGATGGCGGCCTTCTGGCCACCCGGCCCGGAGCCGAGCACGAGGACATCGAAGTCGTACATGGTCCACAGTCTCCCCGGCGTGTCCAGGACCGTAAAGGCGCGTCCGGCTATGGTCGTCCGCGTGAAACGTCTTCTTCAGGCCGTGGCCACACGACTGGGTGTACGCCGCCCCGCGCCCAGCACCCCGGCCCCCCGCCCGCGCACGCGCACCCCGCACCCGGTGCCCGGCCCGCCGCCGCAGCGCCACGAGACGCAGAAGCTGCTCGAGTACTCCCCCAACCTGGACGGCGACGCCGACCCGGGCGAGGTCGTCTGGACCTGGGTCGCCTACGAGGAGGACCCGAACCAGGGCAAGGACCGCCCGGTGCTGGTCATCGGCCGCCAGGGGGCGTCGGTGCTGGGCCTGATGCTGTCGAGCCAGTCGGAGCGCGACGGCCAGCGCAACTGGTTCGCCCTGGGCCCCGGCTCGTGGGACCGCGACGAGCGCCCGAGCTGGGTGCGCCTGGACCGCGTCCTGACCGTGGACGCCGACGGCATCCGCCGCGAGGGCGCCGTCCTGGACCGCGCCCGCTTCGACCGAATCGCGGCGCAGCTGCGCGCGAACTACGGCTGGTCGTAGCCCCGGCTTCATAGTTTCGCGGACGCAAGCCGGCATTCTCCGCGCATTCAGCGCATTGACGGACCCGCGCGATCCCGAAACCGATTTGCCAGCCCCCCGTCCAAGTAAGAAGGGCACCTAGGACTGCGTAACCGCCATAGGCAACATCCGCCCCAGCTCCTCACGCATAGCCGAAGCCGCCGTATCGAAGTCCTCCGCCCTGGTCTCCACACCCCGCCGGGTGACCACACGCCAGGTCCCGTCGGACGACGAGGAGAGAGTCGCCCGAGCCGGCTGAATGCCCCGCTCGAACTCCGTAGCGCTGGACGCCGTGAACGTGGCCGGCGCCGGCCGGTGCCGGTGCAGGAAGCGGTCGGCGACGGCCAGGAGCGGCTCCCGCACGTCCGTGTCGGCGGCGATCGGGGTGATGTCGTAGCAGCGGTACGCGCGGACCGCGACCAGCACCCGGATGCGCTCGGCGTCCAGCAGCACCGCGCCGTCCGCGTGGTCGTCCGCGGTCAGGCCGACCTGGACGAAGCCGCGCGGCCGGTGCAGGCCGGCCGCGACCGCGGCGACCGCCGGGGCCAGCTCCAGGCTGCTGCCGCTGCCCTCGACCGGCGCGGCCAGGTGGCGCAGCAGCAGCGAGCCGACGCCGGCGCTGAGTACGGCGTCGGTGCGGTCGGCGTCGGTGAGGCCCGGCAGGCGCGGGGTCTGACCCTGCCGGTCGCCGCTGGCCAGCAGGAATGACAGCTCGGCGGCGGTCATGCTGAGCTGCTCGGTGGGGGTCCCGTCCATGGCGTCCTCAATCCCGTCGCGCGCCTGTCGGTGGGTCGAAAGTCTCAACGGTTGCGGCGCCTGACGGTCACGCCTCCGTCGCGCTTTGCTGCCGATGCGGCCAACCGACACGCGTTGGTTTCAAATCTGGCGTGCGATCGCGGAGGGTGGCGGCGGGGGCGGTAACATGCCGCGTGTCCGACGGGAGAGGGACCTCGATTGACGCAGCGTGACAGGCCATGGGGGCGGAGATGACCGACGGCATCGCGACCGGCACCGTCGGTGGGTGCGTGGTGGTCACGCCGGCCGGGGCGCTCGACGTCGCCACCTCGCCGGAGCTGCACGCGCTGCTGCACCAGACCCTCGACGACGGCCAGACGCGGCTGGTGCTCGACCTGTCGAAGGTCGACTTCATCGACTCGACGGCGCTGCGGGTGCTGGTGTCGATCCACAAGCGGCTGCGCGAGAGCGGCGGCTTCGCGGTGGTGTGCCCGCATGCGCGCATCCGGCGCATCTTCGACCTGACCGCGCTCGACCGGGTCCTGACACTTACCGACACGGTCGACGAGGCCCTGGTCGCACTGGGAGAAACCCCCCGGTAGGACTCAGCCGGTCCGGGGGTGGCGGATGCCCGGGTGCTCCGGAGGCAGCGAACGGCGCAGCACCCACCAGCTCACCGCCAGGCACGCGGCGACCAGCGGCCAGGTCAGCACCGTCTGCGCCGCGGCCAGCCACAGCACGGCCCCGGCCAGGTAGAGCGGGATGAACACGGCCAGGCGGACGAGGTACTGCAGCACCCACACCCAGCTGGCGCGCTGATAGGCCCGCAGCAGGTCGGGGTCGGCCCGCCACCGGGTCTTCTGCCCGAGCACCGTGCCGACCACCACGCCGAGCAGCGGCCAGCGGACCAGGATGCTCGCCGCCCAGGCGAGCGCGGACACGGCGTTGGTCAGCACCCGGACGCCGAAGAAGTCCTCGGCCCGCCCGGTCCGCAGCGCCACCAGGGCACCGGCGCAGACCACCAGGAGGCTCAGGACGGTGCCGACCGGCCGCCGGCGCTCCGCGAGCCGCCATCCGGCGACGGCCGCCCCGGCCAGCACCGCGACGCCCGCGCCCCAGGGGATCGAGTGCCCGCCGGCCAGCCACCCGGCCGCGAACGCGAGCAGCGGCACCGCGGTCTCCACGGCCGAGTGCCAGCCGCCCAACAGGTCGGCGAGCGTCTCCCCCGCGACCTGTTCACTCTCGCGCGCCATCGGTCCCCCGCCTCGCCCGCCACCCACAGAACGAAGGTAAGCCTGCCCTACCGGGCGCGGGCGAGGCAAGGGAACGTATCTCAGCCGTGACTCACGGTCAGCGCGTAGAACTTGACCTTCGCGCCGTTCGTGGTGCTGTCCGACGAGGACTGGTTGTACGAGCCGGCCTTGAAGTACATGCCGTACTGGTTGAACGACGACGGGATCGCATAGCTCGTCGTGCTGCCGTTGACCGTCAGCTTGATCGTGTTGCCGCCGGAGACCGCGATCACGTAGCTCCACTGCACGCCGAGCGGCACGTTGCCCACCGTGTGCAGCGTCTGGCCGCCGTCCGGGGAGTTCTCGGTGCCCAGGACGATGTCGCCGTTGGGCCGGTAGTACAGCTCCAGCAGCGGCTTCGTCGAGGTTCCGCCGGTGCCGAGGTGGATCTGCCCGACGCACACGTTCTTGGTCACCGAGGGGATGCGCAGCGTCGCGGAGAGCTTGTGCGAGCCCGCGAGCCGCCAGTCGGCCGCGCTGCCGTCGGCGTTCATCTCGCGCAGCTCGGAGCGCGCGTAGTTGGAGTTCGGGGTGGTCACGCCCTTCTCCGGGGCCCAGAAGGTCATCGAGCCGTCGGTCTTGTCGGTGAAGAAGTACGCCGGGTTGACGTACCCGTTCGCCCCCTTCAGCTGCGAGGGCGGGATCTGGGTCGGCGAGCCGGGGCTGCCCGTCGGCAGCTGCAGCTGCCAGATCGACAGGTCGAAGTTCCCGCCCGGCGCCACGTTCGGGTTGAGGCCCGCCGACGGCGTGGTCGGGGTGGTGGTGCCGCCGGGCAGCGTCCACGCCTGGTTCGCCGCGCCCGTGCAGGTCCAGATCTGCAGGCGGGTACCGTTCGCGGAGCTCTGGCCGGTCGCGTCGAGGCACTTGCCCGAACCCGTGTTGACCAGCGCCGGGCCGCTGGCCGTCCACTGCTGGGCCGCGCTGCCGTTGCAGTCGTAGAGCTGGATCTTGGCCCCGTTGGCGGTCCCGGCCGCCGTCACGTCGAGGCACTTGCCGAGCGCCCGGATGCTGTTGTCGGCGTTGCCGGCGGTCCAGCTCTGGGCGGTGGTGCCGTTGCAGTCGTACAGCTGGATCGCGGCCCCGTTGGCCGTGCTCGCGGCGGCCACGTCGACGCATTTGCCGCCGAGCCCGGTGATCGGCCCGGCGGTCGCCGCCGTGGCCGCGGTGACCCCGAGGACGCCGAGCGTTCCGGCGACCGCGGCGGCGGTGAACCCGATGAGAATCTTGGAACGGCGCTTCATGGGCGGTCCTTGCCTGTTGCTAATTGGCAGAGTGGCTGCCAATAAACGCCTCCATCGATGTCTTGTCAACCGTCCGCGGTCGCTTTAAGGCCGTTTTCACAGGTCGTTAAGGTTCGCGGCGCGGCAGCGGGCCCGGGTCGACGAGCGCCTCGGCGTCGTCGCCGGCGATGTCCTGGCGCAGCTGGTCGAGCCGCCCGAGCAGCGACACCGAGTCGAGCGCGGCCAGCGCGGTCGGGAACACGGTGAACACGCGCTCGGCCGCGGCGATGAGCTCCGCCCGCAGCGGCCCGTCGTCGACCTCCTGGCCGTCGAGACGCCGCCCGAGCAGCACGCCCACCCGGTCGAGCAGCGCCCGCAGCGTGTCGCGGTCCAGGGCCGGGACCGGCCCGGGCCGGTCGTAGAGCCGGTCGGCGGCCAGCGCGACGGCCCGCACCTGCAGGGTGATGCGCACGAGCCAGAGCTGCTCCCGGCGGACCTGGTCGACGTCGCGGCGCAGCCGGCGCGTGAACAGGTTGAGCAGCGTGATCTCCTCCACCCCGGCGACCGTGGCGGCCGCCTCCGCGCCGGCCTCGTTGAGCTTGCGCGACTTCGGGACCCAGTCGTGGCGTTCGCCGGGCTCGAGCAGCGCCGGCGCGTCCGCGCGGGTGCCCAGCTCGTCGGCGATCCCGCGCAGCACCCCCACGCAGGCGTACCCCCACGAGTGCAGGGTCTCGCGGATGTGCGCGATGCGGGGCCGCTCGGGCACCACGACCGCGATGGTGAGGCCCACCACGGAGCCGATGGCCACATCGATGAAGCGCCACTGGCCGTAGCCCCTGGCCACCGGCGCCAGCAGCAGCACCACGAGGGTGGCGATGGTGAGCTGGTTGCGGGCGAGGGGTGTGTTCGTGATGTGCCGGGCGACCGCGAGCGCGGCGAACACGGCCAGCGCCAGCGACCACCAGGTGAGCCCGAGCAGCTGCGTCCACGCGCTGGCCAGCGCGGTGCCGACGAGGTTGGCGAAGAGCAGCTGCACGCCGGTGGCGATCGAGCCGTACACGCTGGCCTGCAGCGTCAGCACCGCCACGACGGGCGCGAAGATGACGGCCACGTTGTCGCCGAGCTGCCGGGCCAGCATCCACGCGATCGTCGCCGCCGCGGTGGTCTTGGCGATGGTGAGCCAGCTCGGCTTGCTCTGCGGCACGCTGGCGAGCAGCGTCCCGAGGGGCTCGGTCACGACTTCGTGCGGTCTGCGCGCCACACCTCGATCCTCTCAAAACGTGACGCCCGTGCCGCGGGGAAGCGGTCAAGCGCACGCGCGGGTTAAGGTCCAAGCCGTGCGGAACTACGACCACCCCAACCTCTTCAACTTCCGCGATCTCGGCGGCTACGCGACGGCCGACGGGCGGGTCACCCGCTGGCGGCGGCTCTTCCGGTCCGACTCGCTGAGCCGGATCGACCCGGCCGACGCCGCCTCGTTCACCGCGCTCGGCGTGCGGACCGTCATCGACCTGCGCCGCCCGCGGGAGGTCGAGCGCGACGGCCGGGTGCACGCGTTCCACGGGCTGACCTACCACCACCTGCACCCGGTACACGCGGAGTGGGAGGAGGCGACCGACGCCGCCGAGACCAGCGACGCCCGCTGGCTGGCCAACCGCTACCTGGACCTCGCCGAGCACGGCCACGCCGCGATCACGGCCGCGGTCGAGGTCATCGCCGACGCCGACAACGCGCCGGTCGTCGTGCACTGCGTCGCCGGCAAGGACCGCACCGGGGTGGTGTCGGCGGTGACGCTCGGGGCGCTCGGCGTGCCCGACGACGTGATCGCCGAGGACTACGCACTGACCCAGGGCGCGACCGAGCGCAGCATGCAGTTCCTGCGCCGGCTCAACCCCGAGGTGGCCAAGATGCCCACGCGGTGGCTGGACTCCCCGGCCGAGACCATGCAGCTGTTCCTGGCCGACCTGCGGGAGCGGCACGGCTCCGTCCGCGCGTACCTCGCGCTGCCCGACGCCACCTACGCCCGCCTCGAGGAGCACCTGCTCGAGCGGCCGGCCTGACCCGGCCCGTCGGCTGTTCGGTTGATTCCCGTCCGCACGAGAAGTTGACATAGTGCCCCTCGCAATATTCGCGGGGGAGGCAACGATGAAGCGGATCGCGCTGCTGGCGTGCGCCGTGGCGCTGGTCGCCGCGGCCGCCGGCTGTGGCCCGGCCCAGGCCGGCGACGGCGACCTGGTCGACGACTGGGCGATGCTCGCGGCGGCGAAGGTCCCCGAGCCCGCGGCCGGCGCATGCTGGACGACGACGGCGACGAACGTCGGGGACCTGGGCGACGTCGTGCTCAGCCAGCAGCCGTGCGACATGGACCACGTCGTGGAGACGGTCAGCGTCGGGCACTTCACCGGCGACGCGGCCAAGGGCTCGAGCCGGCCCAAGGGCGCGGCGCTGGCCGCGGCCTGGACGGACTGCGACAAGGCGGTCGGCGACTACCTGGGCGGCGAGTGGCAGTCCGCGCGCGTGTTCGTGGTCGTCAACCCGCCGAGCGACCGGCAGTGGGACGGCGGCGCGCGGTTCTACCGCTGCGACATCGGCGCCCTGCGCTCGGAGGCGGGCACGCTCGAGCCGCGCAAGGCCACCATGAAGGGCGCGGTCGCCGGCGACCTCAAGCTGGGCTGCGGCACGCTGGTCGGCACCACCCAGAACAGCTGGGACGACATCACGCCGGCGTCGTGCACGGACCCGCACGACGCGGAGTACGTCGGCACGGTGTCGAGTCCGGTCAAGGAGTACCCGGCCGACGAGAAGGCGTACGACGCGGCGTTCGGCAAGTCGTGCGAGACCAAGATGCTGTCCTACATCGGCATGAGCCACACGAGCTGGGGATCGCAGAAGGCGCTCTACTACGGGTACTGGATGACCGGCGACGAGGACGAGTGGGCCGCGGGCAACCACAGCGCCCGGTGCTACGCGATGATCGACAAGAAGAAGATCAACCGTTCGCTCAAGGGCGCCGGGGACGGCCAGGTGTAGCGGAACTCCCCCGGGACCGGTTATGTTGGAGGAGATGTGATCACCAGACCTTCCCGCGCCCGCGCCTGAGGACCCCATGTGCCCGGCGGGCGGAAGCGTCTACCTGACGGTGGTCCGCCTTGTCTCGACAGCCCCTGATCGCCCATGACCTCGTACGCACCTACGGCACCCGCCGCGTGCTCGACGGCGTCTCCCTCACCGCCGCGCCCGGCCGCCGCATCGGCCTGATCGGCGAGAACGGCACCGGCAAGTCGACGCTGCTGCGGCTGCTGGCCGGGGCCGAGGAGCCCGACGGCGGCACCGTCACGCGCCCGGCCGACCTCGGCCACCTGCACCAGGAGATGCCGTTCGACCCGGCCGCGACCGTGGCCGACGTCGTCGCCGACGCGGTCCGCGAGGCCCGCGAATGCCTGGCCGCCATGGATGCCGCGCTCGCCGCCGGCGGCCTCGACGACTACGCCGGGCTGCTGGAGCGGGCCCAGGAGATCGACGCCTGGGACGCCGACCGGCGGGCCGGGATCGTCCTGGACGGGCTGGGGCTTTCGGCGGTACCGCACGATCGGAGCCTCTCCACCCTCTCCGGCGGGCAGCGCGGACGCCTCGCGCTCGCGGCCCTGCTCGTGCGGCGCCCGGCCGCGCTGCTGCTGGACGAGCCGACGAACCACCTCGACGACGCCGCCGCCGCGTTCCTGGAGGAGCAGCTGCGGGGCCTGCCGGGCGCGGTCGTCCTCGCCAGCCACGACCGGGCGTTCCTCGACGCGGTCTGCACCGACCTGGTCGACCTCGACCCGGCCGTCGACGGCCCGGTGCGCTACGGCGGCGGGTACTCGGCCTACGTGGCCGAGCGCCACGCCGAGCGGGAGCGCTGGGAGCGCCGCTTCGCCGAGGAGCAGGAGGAGCTCGGCGACCTGCGGCGCGCCGTCTCCGTGACCGCGCACCAGGTCGCCCACAACCGGCCCAAGCGCGACAACGAGAAGATGAACTTCGGCCGCACCACCGGCCGCGTCGAGGGCCAGATCTCCCGCCGCGTCCGCAACGCGACCCGCCGGCTGGACACGCTCACCCGCGAGCAGGTCCGCAAGCCCCCGCCGCCGCTGCGCTTCCGCGCCCGGGCCCTCGCCACCGAGGCCGAGGGGCTGCTGGTGGCGCTGCGCGACGTGCACGTGCCGGGCCGGCTGACCCTCGACCGGCTCGACATCCCGGCCGGCGACCGGCTCCTCGTCACCGGCGCCAACGGCACCGGCAAGTCGACGCTGCTCGCGGTCCTCGCCGGGCGGCTCCCGTCCGCGGGCGTGCAACGGCGGCCGGGCCTGCGCGTCGGGATGCTCGCGCAGGACACGGCCTTCGACCGCCCGGACCGCACGGCGCTGGCCACCTACCGGGCGGCGCTCGGGGAGGAGCGGGCGGAGGCGGTACCGCTGCGCAGCCTCGGCCTGCTCGCCCCGCGCGACGCCGCGCGGCCGGTCGGCGAGCTGTCCGTGGGCCAGCGCCGCCGGCTCGACCTGGCCCTGCTGATCGCGGACCCGCCCGACCTGCTGCTGCTCGACGAGCCGACCAACCACCTTTCCCCCGCGCTCTGCGACGAGCTCGAGGAGGCGCTCGCCACCGGCCCGGGCGCGTTCGTGGTCGCCAGCCACGACCGCTGGCTGCGTTCGCGCTGGGCGGGCCGGGCGCGGCAACTAGGCTGAGCCGCGATGGTGGCGATCGACACGGTGTACGCGCGGCTGCGCGGCGCCCCGGACGGCGTCGGATACCTCCTGTCCGTCCTGTGGCGGCTCGACCCGGAACCGCCCGCGGACCCGGCCCCGGCGCGGCTGCAGCGCGACGTGGCCGAGATCGTCGTGGACATCGCGGTGCACTGGCCGCAGCGCGCGATGTTCGCGGGCGTGCGGCTCCTGGAACGCCAGGGGCAGGTGCGGCTGGAGCACGACGACACCTACGTCCGGGCGATGGTCTCGGCCCTGGGCGACCGCGGCGACCCGCAGCCGCGGCGGGCCGCGATCCGCGCCGACGAGGAGCTGCGCACCGCGCTGCTGTGGCGCGTCTTCGAGGTCGAGGGCGGCCGTCGGCTCCAGCAGGTCCACGCGCTCGGCGACCCGCGAGGCGGCCGCGTGGCTCGACCCGGCGGCCTCCACTGTGGACTCGCGGCCGGCCGCCGCGCCCGCAACGGCCCCGCCCGCCGGGCGACCCGCGGACCGGTCGGCCGACGAGCGGCCGGCACCGAACGCGCCTACTCGGCCTCGGCCGTCCTGGACGCGCTCGCCGTGCATCCGGGGCGGCTGGGACCGCTCGCGGCCGGGGTGCTCGCGGCCGGCCTGACCGCGGGCGAGCCCGGGCCTCGCACGCACGCCGCCGAGGCGTTCGCCGCACTGCTGCCGTCCCGCCGCCGCGGCCCCGCCCTCCTCGCCGGAGCCATGGTGACCCTGGCCCGCCACGCGACCGCAAGCCGCTGGTCGTCATCGCTGCGCGCCGCGGGCGCCCCCGGGGCCGTGGCCGACGTGCTGTCCCGCGCCCTGCCCCGCCTCCCCCGCGACCACCCCGGCCGGCACGCCCTGCTGGCCACGCTGCACGAGGAGTCGGTCCGCGCCCGGCGCCGCCCCGGACCCGGCGCTGCGCCCGTGGCTGGAGGGCTTCACCGGCACGTCGAGCGCGGCGGGAACGGCCCGCGCCCTGCTGGCGGAGCGCGCATGAGCGAGGTCGAGCAGGTGTACCGCTACCGGCGGCCGTCGACTGTGGACGGTGACGGCCTGCGGCTGGCCACGAGCGGCGGCCCGGCCCCGCATCCGTACTTCTACCACGGCTTCGTCGCGCTCGCCGAGCCCGTCGCGGCCGCGCTGCTCGTCGTCGCGCGCATCGCCCGCACCCGGTTCTACACGCCGCCCAGCATGCTCGCCGAGGCGATCCGGGCGGCCGACCCCGTCGTGACCGCGGACGCGGGCGGGCACCTGCGGTTCGGGGCGCTGTCGGCGTGCTGCGGCGTGTACGCCTCCTGCCGCTGGACGCGCTCGTCGACGTCGCCGGCCAGCGCGCGGATGCGCGACGCCCGGGACCTGGTCGTGGAGCTGACCGCCGGGGGCGCCGCGGTCCACAGTGGAGGCACCCGGTACGCCGTCCGGGACACCCGGACGGCGAGCGGTGCACATGCCAGTGGTTCGCCCGGCACGGCCTCGGCCGCGGGCCCTGCAAGCACATCCTGGCCGTGCGCCTCGCGCGTTAGGGCAGCTCGGCCGTCTCGCCGGTGGACTCGTCGGTGACGTGGACGCGGCGGCCGTCCGGCGGGCGGTGGCGTGGGGTCGACAGCACCTTGGCGAAACGCGTCACGCCGTTGTGCCACCAGGATCCTTCGGGCAGGCCGAAGACGTTCGCGTCCAGGTCGGAGTGGACGGTCACGGTGAGGCCGTTGCGGCCGTGGTCCGAGGTCGTCTGGACGGTCGTGGCGCGCGACAGCTCGGTGTACCACATCTTGGCGCGGATGATGTCGGCCACGGGCCGGCGGCCGGCGGCCGGCGGCGCCTCGACGGTCGCGCCGCGCACGGTGGCCGTCAGCGCGCCGCCGCGGTGCAGGGTGACGTCCACGGCCGGGGTGCCGGGCGCGAGGCGCAGCAGGTCGGCGGCCGTCCACGCGGCGATGATGAGCGGCCAGTCGACGGCCGGGAAGGAGCCGAAGTACAGACCGGGGTTCGCCTTGACGGCGCCGGTCGCCGACCGTACCCGAGTGCGAAGGGCCGGTAACCCATTGTCAGCCACGCGGCAGACTTTTGCAGTCGCGCCCTTCGATGTCCAGACCCCCGGGCCCTGCCGCCGAGATTTAACACACCTCTAAGACGCTCAGGACCTCGGCGAGTTCGTGGACGGCCGCGCGACCGGCGCGGTTGGCCCCGACCGTGCTCGCCGACGGGCCGTAGCCGACCAGATGGACCAGCGGCTCGCGCACCGCGCGGGTACCTTCCACGCGGATGCCGCCGCCCGGCTCGCGCAGGTGCAGGGGCGCCAGGTGCGACAGGGCCGCCCGGAAGCCGGTGGCCCAGACGATCGCGTCGAAGGGCTCGAACCGCGAGCCCCACACGGCGCCGCCGGGGACGAGCCGGTCGAACATCGGATGCCGCACGAGGGCGCCGCGGTCCCGGGCCTCCCGGGCCAGGGCGGTCCAGCCGAGGCCGGTCACGCTCACGACGCTGCGCGGCGGCAGGCCGGCCGACACGCGCTCGGCGACCTGCGCCACGACCTCGCGGCCGTGGTCCTCGGTGAACTCGCCGTCGTGGAAGACCGGCTCGCGGCGGGTGGCCCAGAACGCGCCCGGCAGCTCCGCGAGGAGGTGGATCGCGGAGGCGCCGCCGCCGACGACGAGCACGCGCCGGCCGGCGAACTCCTCCGGGCCGCGGTAGGCGGCGTAGTGCAGCTGGCGGCCGGCGAAGTCGGCGATGCCCGGGTAGTACGGAATGTACGGTGCGGTCCAGGTCCCGGTCGCGTTGATGACCGCGCGGGCGGTCCAGGAGCCGGTCGGGGCGTCGACCCGGAAGCCGCCGCCGGCCCGCGCGACCGAGGTCACCGCGACCGGGCGCCGCACCGGCAGGTCGAACGCGGCCTCGTACTCGCGGAAGTACGCCGGCACGACCGTCGCCGCCGAGCCCGCCGGCGGGGGCGTGAACGGCCGCCCGGGCAGGTCGAAGATGCGGTGCAGCGACCCGGCCCCGAGCGACGGCGAGCGGTGCTGCCACGCCCCGCCCGGGCCCGGGTCGGCGTCGAGCACCACGAACGACAGGCCGCGCCGCCGCAACCAGTAGGCGGCCGACAGCCCGGCCTGTCCCGCGCCGATCACCACCACGTCCACGGCGGGTAGAACCCCGCCGCGGACGCGGATCATGCCCGGTGGTGACCGGTCTTACTTGGCCTTGCCCTTCACCAGCGCCCAGGCGGTGGTGTTCAGCGTGTCCTCGGTGCCGACCAGGCCCTCGTCCGGCGTGTACTCGTCGTCGCCGAAGTCGTAGTCGAAGTCGTCCGCGGTGCCGCCGACGTTGTCCGGCCCGACGCCGAACAGGCCCGGGAACGCGCCGCCGGCGTCCATGAGGTTGGGCGTGTCGTTGAGCGGGTCCGTGTGGAAGTTGCCGTAAAGGTGCCCGGCCTCGTGCGAGATGACGTTGCCGAGCGCCCGGCCGATGAACTTGATCTTGTTGCTGGCCGGGCTGATGTACGTGTTCAGCGACGCGCTGCCGGCCGGGTCGGACAGCGTGTCGAGCAGCACGATCGCGCTGTCCTCGGTCGCGTAGTTGCCCGGGTCGATGAACTGCGCGATGCCGATCGTGTCGATGCCCGACTCGGCGACCGTGCCGCCGACGACGATGCGGTGCACGTTGGGCTGGCCGAACGGGTCGGGGTCGTCCCGGCTGTTGAGGATCTTCAGCCCGACGCGCGGGTCGGTGCCGCGGGCCTTGGCGTCGGCCAGGATGTTCTCCCGTACCGCGGCGATGACCCCGTCGATCACCTTGTCCTCGTCGGCGGCGCTGAGCCCCCACCGGCCGAGGAAGCCCTGCAGCGGGCTGAGCTGGCGCACCCCGGGGCCGCCGAAGATGGCGGTGTTGATCCGGGCGCCGTCGAAGTCCAGGTAGAGCGTCTGGGTGACGCCCTGGTCCAGGGCTTCGGGGCCGGGCCGGTAGGCCTCGACGGTGATGTCGTACTGCCCGGCGGTCCCGCCGACCTCGATGGTGTACCGGCCGTCGCGCGGCGCCACGTAGGACACGACCGCGTTGCCACCGCCCGGCAGCGGCGAGGCGGGCGCGTAGATGAAGCTGGCGTCCTGCTCCGAGCCGAAGACGATCTTGCCGCCCGGCTCGCGGACGGTCAGGCGGGTGCCGACGCCGGTGACCGAGCCGCCGAGCACGTCGCCGGCGACCAGGTCCACGGCGTAGAAGTCGAGGTCCGGGTACGCGAGGGAGACGTCGAGGCCGTACGCGCCCTCCCGGCCGGCGCCCAGGCCGCTGCCGGAGTCGAACGGGTCGGCCGGAAACACGGTGCCGAGCCCGTACCCGGCGATCATCAGGAAGTAGTCGCCGGTCGCGGGGATCGTGAAGTTGAGCAGGCTCAGCAGGCCGGGGCCGCCGTCGTCGTCGGCGGCGACGATCTCGCCGGTCGCGTCGTACAGGCCGACGACGGTGTCCGTCGTGCCCGAGGTGCCGGCGCTGAGCTGCTGGCCGGCGCGGCCGTGGACCTTGATGAAGTCGAAGTCGCCGCTGCCGTCGCCGGTGGTGCCGTGCGGGCCGTCACCGATGGTGCCGGTGGTGGTGAACGCGTTGCGGTTGGCGCCGAGGCCGAACTCGTACGCGAGCGTGATCGAGCCGTCGTCCTCCGCGGCCGGGTTGAGCGCCGACGGGCTTACCGCCTCGGGCGAGAGCTGGCCGAGGACGCGGACCCGGTTGTTGAGCTTCTTTCCGGTGCCGAAGCCCTTGATGAGCTCGGCGGTGGCGTGCGAGTCGTTGGCGCCGTAGAAGCCCTTCGGCTCGGCCTCGTCATGGATGATCGGGTTGGCCGCCGCGAGCTTGTTCTGCGCCTGCTTCTGCTGGGCGCGGGACTTCGCCGCGGCCTTGGCCTGCTCCGACCAGTAGTACTTGTCGACCTTGCCCGGGTCTTTCAGCAGGGCGGTGTAGGGGTTCGCGGCCCCGGTCGCCGCCAGCTTGCCGGACGCGGTCTGCTTCGGGACCACCTGGATGCCGGCGGCGAGCTGCCGCTGGATCCCCGCCTCGAGGTCACCGTGCGGCGACGTGGGTGTCGCGGCCGCCGGCGCCTGTGCGACGACCGCCGCGGCCCCGGCGATCAGGCCGGTCACAGCGACCCTCGCGAGCCATTTCCTCACTTGGCCTCCCCATTGAGTCAGGCTGATTCGTGCACGCTACGACCAGCAAGGTCATTGGCACCACCCTTTCTTTGTTACTAATCTCGATCAATACATAATGGGATCTTGCAACCGACAGTCGTCAATGTAATCACGGGCGGTAGGGTGGAGCGGTGTCCGCCGTCATCAGCCCGACCCAGCGGCAGCTGACCGCCGGGGCCGTCGCGGCCCTGCTGCGCGAGCGCTTCGGCCGCATCGCCGTCCACTGTGGACCGCTGTCCGGCGGCACCTTCGCCGCCGTGTGGTCGGCCACCCTCGACGACGGCACCGAGGCCGTGGTGAAGATCGGCCCGCCGCCGGGCGTGCCGCTGCTGCGCTACGAGCGCGGGGTCATCGCCGCCGAGGCGCGCTACTACCGCCTGGCCGGCACCGCGCCCGGGGTGCCGGTGCCGCCGGTGCTCGCCGCCGACGAGGACCTGGTCCTGGTCGGACGGCTGCCCGGACAGCCGCTGACCGGGCTGGCGCAAGAGCCGCAAGCCGATGCATCGGTACGCCGTCAGCTCGGCACGGCACTGCGGCACCTGCACACAGTGACGGGCGACCGGTTCGGCTACGACGGCGCGGGCCGGGCGAGCGGCGCCACCTGGCCCGAGGCGTTCACGGCGATGACCGCCGACCTGCTCGCCGACGGCCGCGACTGGGGCGTGGCGCTGCCGGTGCCCGAGCCCGAGATCATCGCGGCGATCGAGCGGCACGCCGGGGCGCTGGGCGAGGTGCGGGTGCCGAGCCTCGTGCACTTCGACCTGTGGGACGGCAACGTGCTCACCGACGGCGGGCGGCTCACCGGGCTCGTCGACGGCGAGCGGTACTTCTGGGGCGACCCGCTCTACGACTTCGTCTCCCCGGCGATCGGGCGGCGCATCGAGGACGAGCCGTCGCACCCGGTCCTGGAGGGGTACTACGGGCAGGTACCGCACCGGTTAACGGATTCGCAACGGGTGAGGCTCATGCTGTACCGGATCCAGTTCTGTCTTCTGCTGCTGATCGAGATGCCGAGCCGGGCCATGGTGGGCGAGACCGAGCGGGAGCGCCGGGAACGGGTCACCCCCTGGTTGCTGACCGACCTGCGGGAGCTGAGTTGATCAATCACGATGTGGTATAGATAGGTCACCGACGGTAAGGATGTCGATGGGCGTGCTGGGCGGAAGGCGGCTCCTGACCGGCTGCTGCGCGCTCATGGCGGCACTGGCCCTGGTCCTGCTCGTGCGGCCGGCCCTGGCCTCCGTCGTCTGGGCGGCGATCGGCCTCGCCTCGGCCGGCGCGATCGTCGCCGGCGTCGTGCGCGCCCGTCCGCCGCGGTCCGGCCCCTGGTGGGCGCTGGCCGCCGCCCTGATCGCGATGATGGCCGGCGACTTCGTCTACGGCCTGTCCCCCGACAAGCCGCCCGCGCTCGCCGAGGTCTTCTACCTCGCGATGTTCCCGCTGGTCGCGGTCGCCCTGATCGGCCTGACCCGCTCCAGCAGCTTCCTCGACGACCGCTCCCGCCTGCTCGACCTGCTCGCGCTCGGCACCGCCGCGCTGCTGGCGGGCTGGGTGTTCATCGCCTCGCCGCACCTCGCCGGCGGCATGGGCCCGGCCGACTGGTCGACCCAGGCCGCGTTCACGCTCGGTGACGTGATCGTCCTCGTCGTGACGGTCCGGCTCGTCACCGCGGCACCGCGCAGCCCATCGGCGATCCTGCTCGCCGTCGGGGCTGCCGGTATGCTGCTCGGCGATGTGATCTACGGGGCCGGTCAGGCCGACGACGACCCGATCCGCCCCGGCGGGCCGGCCGACTTCGCCTACGTGCTGCTGTACGCCGCGTGGGGCGCCGCCGCGCTCATCCCGTCGATGGTCCGGCTCACCGCCCCGCCGGACGGCCCGATCCGCACCGCCCGCGAGCCCGCCGGCGGCCTCGGCCTGGCCCTGCTGCTGGCCTGCGTCGCGTTCGCCCCGCTCGTGCTCCTGGTGCAGGCCCTGACCGGCGGCGTGCACGACGGGCCGATGATCGCCGTGACCTCCGGCGTCACGCTGGTGCTGCTCGTCGTGCGGCTCAGCGACGCGGTGCACAAGCACGCCAGCGCCCTGCGCCGCGAGCGCGCGCTGCGCGAGACCGGCACCGTGCTCGTCAGCGCCGCCGACGCCGGCCAGGTCGCGGCCGCGGTCAAGGCCGCCGTCGCCACCCTGCTGCCCGGCGAGACACCGCACGCGATCGTCGTCGACTTCAGCCTCACCGACCTGCTGCCGATGGGCGAGCTGTCCGCGCCGCGCATCGAGCCCGTCGCCGACATCCCGCCGCTGTGGGGCGCGAAGCTCTCCGAATGGGACCACGTGCTGGTCTGCCCGCTCGACGCCGGCGTGCTCTACGTGGCCGGGCGCCGCCGCGACCTGGTCACCGCGATCGACGCGGTCTCCGTGGTCGCCGGGCAGGCGGCCCTGGCCCTGGCCCGCATCGGCCTGACCGACGCGGCCAGCCGCCGCGACAGCGACGACTACCTGCGCGCCGTCACCGAGCACGGCGGCGACGTCGTGCTCGTCCTCGACGACGACCAGCGCATCCGGTACACCAGCCCGTCGGTGGCGGAGGTGCTCGGCATCTGGCCCACGCCGTTCGCGACCCTGCGCGAGATCGTCGCCCCCGAGGACCGCGAGCAGGTCGCCCGCACCGTCGAGCGCGCCCGCGACGGGGACCGCGACGGCACCCAGGACCGGTGGAGCCTGCTGCGCCCCGACGGCCGCCGCGTCCTGCTCGAGGTCATCTTCCGCGACCTGCGCGACGACCGCCTGGTCCGCGGCATGGTCGTCACCCTGCGCGACGTCACCGAGGACCGCCGCGCCGAGCACGACGTGCTGCGCCGCGCGTTCACCGACACCCCGGCCGCCCAGAACCGTGACAGTGCCTCCCGCAAGTTCCACTGATCCTCCCGCAAGGTCCACTGAGGTCCGCTGGGAGACCGGGCTGACGCCCGGCGACCACGCGGCCCTGTCGGCCCTGCTGCGCGCCGCGTTCCCCGGCCCGGAGTTCGAGCCCGACCGCTCCTGGCCGGCCTCGTGGGCGCGCAAGGAGGTCCGCGTCTGGCTCGAGGCGTCCGGCGTGCCGGTAGCGCACCTGGGCTTCGAGCGCCGCCTGGCCGGCGCCCCCACCGGCGACCTGCTCCTCGCCGGGGTCGGGGACGTGGCCGTCTCCCCGTCGCACCAGGGCCGCGGCCTGGGCGCCGCGCTGATGCGGGCGCTGGCGGACGTGCTGCCGGACGCGGCCGACTTCGGCTTCCTGCAGTGCCGCGAGGAGGTCGCCGGGTTCTACGCCTCGACCGGCTGGACCCGCGTGGACAACCCGACCCGGTTCGTGGACGTGCGCGACGCCCGCTCGGTCCGCGAGGGCGTCTTCCCCACCTTCGTGCGCCCCGGCCGCCGCCCGCTGTCCGACTGGCCCGCGGGCCTCATCGACCTGCGCGGCCTGCCGTGGTGACGCCCGTGGGCATTGCGCCGCCGGGCCGCGACGAGCCGCTGCGCGGCCGGCCGTGGTGACGCCTCTGATCGCGGCCGCCCAGGCCCTGGGCTTTGCCCAGTCGTGCCGGGACGAGCACGGCGAGCTGCTGCGCGTCCTGGCCCGCGGCGTCGGTGCCGGCGCCATCGGCGAGACGGGCACGGGCTGCGGCGTGGGCCTGGCCTGGCTGGCCGCGGGCGCCGCCCCGGGCGCGCGCCTGGTGAGCATCGAGCGCGACCCGGCCCGGGCCGCCGCGGCGGCCGAGCTGTTCGCCACGGACCCCCGGGTCGAGGTGCGGCTCGGCGACTGGCGCGAGCTGCACGCCCACGGCCCGTTCGACCTGCTGGTGCTGGACGGCGGCGGCCAGGGCAAGGGCGCGGACCCGCCGCTGGACCCGGCGGCGTGGCTGCGCCCGGGCGGCCTCATCGTCATGGACGACTTCACCCCGTGCACGACGTGGCCCCCGACCTACGAGGGCCGCGTGGACGAGGCGCGGCGGTACTGGCTGACCCACCCGGACCTGCTCGCGACCCAGGTGAACGTGGCCCCCGACGCGGCGACCCTGCTCGCGACCTACCTGCCCGGCCTCAGGGCACCACGGTGACCGGCCAGCGGCCCGACTTCACCAGGCGGACCGCGAGCGAGCCGACGAAGCGGTGGCCGAAGCGGCGGCTGGCGCCCACCACGACCGCGTCGGCGCGCAGCTCCATCGCGACGCGCACGAGCTCCTGGTAGGGGTCGCCGCGCACGGCCACGAAGTCGGTCGTCACGCCGGTGTGCAGGGCGCCCTCGTGCACCTGGCGGCGCATGTCCTCGATCGACTCGGAGATCGCCTGCTCGACGGCGCCCGCGGCCTCGGCGACCAGGCGGCTCGCGGCCGGGGCGCCGGTCACGTAGACGACGACCAGGCGGGCCCGCTGGCGCCGGGCGAGCCCGGCGGCGTACGCACCGGCGCGCATGGAGGTGTCCGAGCCGTCGATACCGACGACGATGACCTTCGGGCCGTCGGTACCGAGTTCGAAATGCACGGGAACAGGATGCCGTATCAGTCCGGATTCCGCCGGGAGGGGTGAGGCTCGTCGTCGCTGACGAAGCGGTCGGCGTAGCGGCCCGCGTCGAGGCGGCGCAGGAGCGGGATGTACCGCAGCTCCAGGGTCAGCAGCACCAGGGCCGTGGCCCCGGTCGCCACGACGACCAGGCCCTCCCCGGCGCACGCCCCGATGACCGCGGCGACCAGGATCGTCGCGGCCGTCGTCACGCCGTGCAGGGTGGCGAGCTGGCTCTGGCTGCGGGTGCCCTTCGACGCCGGCGCGATCGGGTCCTGGGTCGTCGCCTGGGGCCGGTTCTGCCGGAACAGCAGCCCCGCCCCGATGAACCCGACGCCGGTGATCGCCCCGGCGAGCGCGGTCGGGGCGTTGAGCTGGGCGAGCAGGCCGATGACGCCGCCGGCGATGCCGACGAGGGCAAAGGTCCGGTCCCCGGCCGTCGACCCGCGCAGCTCCCGCTCGTAGCCGAGCGCGAAGGTCAGCCCGAACGCCACCGCCAGGCGCCCGACGAGTACGAGCTCATGTACCACGCCGGAAGCATAGGGGTCAGGCCGGCTCGGGTGGACGGTAGATGAAGCGGTCGGTCAGCGTGAACCGCAGCGCGAACGCCGCGACCAGGGTGGCCAGGTTCGCCCCGACCTCGTCGAGGTGCAGCGAGCCCACCAGCAGGGTCAGCAGCGGCAGGCGCACGGCCAGGTCGAGGTTGTTCAGCACGGCGAAGCGGGTCAGGCGCGCCCACCAGCGGCGGGCGGTGCGGCGTTTCCGGTATACCAGCGTGTCGAGCAGGACGAAGTTCCACGCGATGGCCACCTCCGTCGCCGCGACCGCGGCCGCGACGTAGTGCACGCCGAGGCGGTCCGACAGCAGCCACATGACCGCCAGGTTCGGCAGGACGCCCGAGGCCCCCGCGGCGCCGAAGCCGGCCAGGCGCAGCAGGCGGTTCACCGGCGCACCTTCCGGACCTCGATCTCGCCGAAACGCTCGACCACGTCGGAGCCGGCGAGGCCTTCGCGGAGGGTCGGCAGGGACGCGAGGGTACTGTCGGCCTGGCCCGCCAGCACCACGTAGTCGATGCTCGCCGCGCCGGCCGGGAGCACCTCGGTCATCACCTCCGGGTCGGTGTCGACCTTCCACAGCCAGACCGGTTTCGTGAACCCGGCGAGCTTGAGGTCGAGCCAGATGTAGTCGTCGGTGACCACCACGGAGTCGCGGGGGACGTGGTCGACGACCCACCGGGTGGCCGCGCGGGAGTCGGCGCTGCCGTCCACGTGCGACTGGGCGACCATCGTCGAGGTCCACGCGGGGAGGACGAGGACCGCCGCCACCAGTCCCGCCGCGATCGCCGGGACGCGGGTGGGAACCGCGGCGAGCAGCCCGGCGATGAGCAGGGCCGCGAACGGGAGCATGGCGATGACGTAGGCGAAAGGCATGTAGCCGCCCCGGCACATCATCACGACCTGGATGAGCAGCGCCAGGGCGATCGGGCGCAGGCGCGGCACGAACCAGGCGGCCGGCACCAGCAGTACACCCGGAACGATCAGCCACGGGTCGAGGTCCACCCAGGAGTGGGCCAGGCCGTAGGTGCCCGACGACGGGTCGAGCAGGCTGCCGCTGCCCGCCCGGCCGAAGACCTGCCACCACAGCGCCCAGCCCAGGCTCACGTGCCCGGCGCCCGGCACAAGCTCGTTCTTGAGCAGGGCGAAGACCGGGTACGCGGCGACGAGCACGGCGAACGTGACGCCGAAGACGCCGAGGTTCCAGGGGCGGGTCCGGCGGTCGGTGTGCCGCACGAGCAGCCAGACCAGCGCCGGGAGCAGGATGACGATGGTCTCCTTGCACAGCGCGGCGCCGGCGAACCACACCGCGCTCCACAGGGCCGCGCCGACGCTGCGCCGCGGGGAGGCGGCCGCGGCCAGGGCGGCGATCATGAACATGGTCGCCAGGTTGTCCAGGAACACCATGCGGTGGAAGTACACGGCGAGCGGGCTCAGCGCGAACAGGGCGACGGCGACCGCCGACCAGCCGCGGCCGAACCGCAGGCGCCGGGCCAGCAACCACAGCAGTGCGCAGCTGACCAGCGCGGCGATGAGCATGACCTCGCGGCCGACCATGACGCCGCTGGGCGCGCGGTCGAAGCCGTCGGTGAGGCCGGCGTACCCGGCGATGATCGCCCAGCCGAGGAACGGGTGGTCGTACCAGTACGTGTAGTGGGCCAGGGCGCCGTGGTCGAGCATCGCCCAGGCCTGGTCGACGTACGTGCCCTCGTCGTCGTTGATCCGGCCCGGCCAGCCGTGCAGGTTCCAGCCGTTGACGAGCCCGGCGACGACGAGCAGCGGGGTGAGGATCCACCAGGAGCGGTACGAACGGACCGGCTTGACCGGCGCGGTATCCGCGGTGGGCGACGGGCGCTCGATGACCAGGGTCATGACGCCAGCACCGGCCGGTGGTGGCCGCCGTGGGCCGTCTTGTGCCAGGTCGTATTCCCGTCGATGTGCTGCCAGACCGCCCAGAACGCGGCCCCCATCAGCACCCACTGGTACACCGGGGCGCCGGCGAGGAGGAAGGCGTAGTGCCGCCACAGCACCTTCTGCCGGTACGAGCGCGCGAACTCCCGCAGCCCCAGGAACTGGGTCGCGAGCGTGATGAGGATCGGCATGAACGGCGCGTACATCAGCATGGCCACGAACACGGGCACCTTGAGCCACACGATCGTCGCCACCGACAGCGGCAGCAGCAGCGCCGAGAACGCCTGCAGGAACGGGGTCGCCAGGATGTACCCGGCGAGCGCCCGCTGGCGCAGCGTCGGCAGCGTCGACCAGCGCCCCTCGAGCAGGATGCTCAGGAAACCCTGGTTCCAGCGCACCCGCTGCCAGAACAGCGAACCGGCCCGCCGGTTGCCGATCGTCTGCGGCACCTCCTCGCGCGTCGCGAGCTCGGGCTCGTAGGCGGCGACGACCCGCGCGCCGTACTTCGTGCACAGCAGCACCCCGAGCGCGCAGTCCTCGGTGAGGTTGTCCGGCCATCCGCCGGCCCGGTCCAGCAGCTCCCGGCGGATGAACACGGTGTTGCCGCCCAGCGGCACGAACCCGGTCCGCACCTGGTAGAACATGCGGCTGGTGAACCAGAAGAAGTACTCCATGACGTTGTGCACCTTGAACCAGTCCCGCGCCCGCGAGCCCAGCGTCATGAGCTGCACCCCGCCCTGCACCACGTCGGCGCCGGTGCGCCCGAGCAGGGTGTCGACCCGCGTGAGCAGCTGCGGGGCCACGTCGTCCTCGGCGTCGACGACGCCCACGACGGTACCGCGGCAGACCGCCAGGGCCGCGTTGAGCTGCCGCGGCTTGTTGGAGCGCTCGTAGGCGCGGATCACCGTGCGGACCCGGCCGTGCGGGTCGTCGTCCGCCTGGACCCGTGCGACCTCGGCGATGGTGGCGTCGTCGCCCTCGCACAGCGACACGAGGATCTCGTAGTCCGGGTGGTCCTGGCGGAGCAGGTGCCGCAGGGTCGCGGCGATGACCAGCTCCTCGTGCAGCGCCGGGACAATGATCGTGAAGCGCTCCTGGGTGGCGAGGCCGTCGCCCGAAGGCCAGCGCATCTGCTCGACGGCCTCGGGCGTGCGCCAGCCGTACAGCCGCCAGCGCACCTCGAGCGCGCCGACGACGGTGTTGTAGACGGCGACGGCGGTCACGAGCAGCGCCAGCACCGCGGCCCCGGACAGCGGGGCGGCGACCAGCCCGACGGTGACCGCGGCGATGAGCGCCAGGAACGTGCCCCACCGCGCGGCCGGGGTCGCGAACCACGTCGCGGCCCGCAGCGCCGGGAGCTGCCGCAGGTACAGCAGGCCCTGTCCGAGGTCGCCCTTGCTCTCCCCGGCCAGCCGCGCCCCGAAGTCCAGCGGCAGCTCGGTGCGCCGCAGCCGCGGGTAGCGGGCCAGGATCTCCAGCAGGATCTTGAAACCGCGGGCCCGGAGCCGGTCCGGGTCGATCTGGTCCAGGCGCACCCCGAAGAACCCGGTCATCGGGTCGGTGACCCCGCGCAGCGCCACCGGGAACGCCACCCGCGCCAGCACCGTGCTGCCGGTGGACACCAGCCGCCGGACCGGGCCGTCGAGGCCGCCGCTGCTGCCACCCTCCCGGTAGCGGCTGGCCATCACGAGGTCGTGGTCGTCGAGCGCGGCCAGCAGCGCCGGCACCAGCTCCGGCGGGTGCTGCAGGTCGGCGTCCATGACCAGCACCTTCGTCGCGCTCGCGCGCCGGTAGCCGTCGGTGACCGCGCCGGCCAGGCCGCCGGCCCGTTGCGCGCCGCGGCGGTGGAAGACGCGCACGCACAGGGACGCCGGCAGTTCGCGGGCCGCCCGTTCAACTGCCGCGACGGTACGGTCATCGTCGCTGTCGTCCACGAAGAGCAGCTCGACGTCGGTGACGACCGCGGCGAGCCGCACGATGAGCGGCCCGACGTTGTCCTCCTCGTGCCGGCAGGGAATGACGATCGTGGCCCTTGGGGTGGTCACGGGGAATCTCCTAACGCTCACAACCGGATGACCGAACAGCGCGCCAGTGCGCCCCCACCGCTCTCGAAGTACTCGACCGTGATCGTGTGGTCGCCCTCGAGCAGGGTGGTGTCGTACGTGAAGGTGGCGGGTGGGTGTTCGGACCAGCCGTCGATGACCACGTCCCCGTCGAGGAGCACGCGGATCCCGTCGTCGCTGGTGGCGGTGATGCGGTAGGTACCGCCGGCCAGGTGGTCGGTCCTGGTCCAGCGGGCGGAGAACCCGTCGGCGGGGATCGCCGGGCCGGGTGAGCCGGCGCCCCAGTCGAAGTCGATGGCGCCGTCGGTGCGCAGCATGGCCGGGGGTCCGCTCAGGTCCCGCCCCGCGTAGTAGGCGCCGGTCCAGCCGGACGGGGCGGCGACGTCGCCGACGCGCCGGTAGCCGAAGTGCAGGCGGGCGCCGGCGGCGTGCTCGTAGTACTCGACCCGGATGTCGTGGGCGCCGCCGAGCAGGGAGATGTCGGCGCTGAAGTCCTCGTTCTGGTCGCGCCACTTGTCGACGATCGGCAGCCCGTCGACCGACACGCGCACCCCGTCGTCGGAGGCGCCGGCGAAGCGGTACAGCCCGGCGGGGAGCACGACCGTGCGGGTGTACTCCGCGCGGAAGTCGTCGGCCCCGATCCCGGGCCCGGGGCCGCCGTCGCCCCACTCGTGGTCCACTGTGGACTCCGACGCGTACAGGTCGCCGCCGTCGCCGGTGTACTTGGCGAGGTACGGCGGGGGCGCCGGGATGTCCCCGGTGCGGGCCCACGCCAGCCGGGCGAGGGCGCCGCCGCCGTTCTCGTAGTACTCCATGACCACCGTGTGGGCGCCGTTGCCCAGCGGGAGGTGCGCCGTGTAGGGCGTCGGCCCCTGGTCGCCCCAGTGGTCGACGGCGAGCTGCCCGTCGACCCACAGCCGCACGCCGTCGTCCGTCGTGGTGGTGAAGTCGTAGTACCCGGCGGCCAGGGTCAGCGACCGGGTCCACCGCGCCACGAAGTGGTCGGCGGGCAGGCTCGGGTCGGGCGACCCCAGCTGCCAGTCGTGGTCCACCGCGGGCTCGTCCCGGGTCAGGGCCGGCGCGGTCGCGGGCACGCTGGGCTGGTCGCCGGCGCCGGGGGTGCTCCAGTACTGCGCGGTGAACACGTCCCGCGGCTGGTCCGGCGTGGTGTCCCAGCTGAGCCGGGCGCTCGCGTCCACGACGTTGTCGTAGAACTCCATCCGCACCGTGTGCTCGCCGGCGCCGAGGTCGGCGACGTGGTCGTACGCGGTCGGGCCCTGGTCGTGCCACTGGTCGATGACCAGGTCGCCGTCGAGGTACAGGCGGGCGCCGTCGTCGGAGGCGACGGTGAAGCGGTAGCGGCCGGCCGCGAAGTACTCGGTCTTGCTCCAGCGGGCCGAGAAGTGGTCGGCGTCGACGCCGGGGCCGGGCGGGCCGGTGGACCACACGAAGTCGACGGTCTTGTCGGCCCGCACGAGCGCGGGCGCGCCGGCCAGGTTCTGGTTGTCGAAGTACTCGCCGGTGAACGGGGCCGACGGCGCGTACGCCGCGGTCCAGGTCGCGTCGGCGGCCGGGGTGGTCACGAAGTGGCGGATCGCGCCGCCGTCGGACCAGCCCGTGAAGTGGTAGACGTTCCCGGCCGCGTCGGTGGCGGTCGGCGGGGCGGCGATCTCGCGCCGGAAGCCGACCACGCCCGGCACCGCGTCCGGGGTGGGGACCGGGACGCCGTCGAGGGTCAGGCCCAGGCCGGGCGGGCTGGTCGCGAACGTCATCGTCGACGTGCGCGGGTGGATGTACACCGACTTCGTGCTCGACAGGCCGTTGCGGTCGGTGACGGTCACCTTGACCTCGAACCAGGTGTCCGCCGACGCCTCGCCCGTGGTCGGGATCGTGAACTGCCCGACCCGCCCGGTCAGTGGCCCGGCGAACGGGTGGACGTGGGTGTTGTGGTGCAGGAACACCTCGGTCTTGATGTCGCCGTCGGAGACGTCGAAGCCGGCGGCGTCGTTGCCGAAGGCGTTGAACGTGATGGTGTCGCCCGAGTTGTACGCGCTGCCGTCGACGGGCGCCGCGATCCGCACGACCGGCGGGGTGCCGACCTGGATCACGATCGGCCGGGACGCGACGGTGCTGACGCCGTCCGAGACCGTCAGCGTCGCCGGATAGACCCCGACGTCCGGGTAGACCTTCGTGGGGTTCGGCGCGGTGCTCGTGCTGCCGTCGCCGAAGTTCCAGGCGTACGTCAGGTCGTCGCCGTCCGGATCGCTCGTGCCGGCCGAGGAGTAGTGCACGGTGAGCGGGGCCGGGCCGCCGGTCGTGTCGGCGGACGCGTGCACCGCGGGCGCGTTGCCGGCCGGGCTGTACGACACACGGTAGAGCTGGCCCGGGAAGTACGTGATGTAGTACAGCGAGCCGTCGGGCGCCACCTTGAGGTCGACCACGCTGCCGGCGTCGAGGTCGAAGTCCTGGACGGCGGTGACCTGGCCCGCCGGGTCCAGCACCGCGCGCTTGATGAAGCCGCGGGAGTAGTCGCCGAAGAACAGGCTGCCCGCGTATTCGGCCGGGAACTGGCGGCCGTGGTACACCGGCCCGGCGGTGACCGCGCCGCTGCCGCCGTCGTGGTTGTACGCGGTGACCGGGTCGGTGTAGCCGGCGCAGTTGCTCGTGCAGCGCCCCTCGTGCACCGGCCAGCCGTAGTTGCCGCCCTTGACGACGAGGTTGAGCTCCTCCCACGTGTAGTCGCCGACGTCGCCGGCGTACAGCCGCCCGGTGGCGTCGTCGAACTGGAAGCGCCACGGGTTGCGGAAGCCGTACGCCCAGATCGCCGCGAGCTTCCCCGGCTGCCCGTAGAACGGGTTGTCCGCCGGGATGGTCCCGTCCGGGTTGATCCGCAGGATCTTGCCGTGCGGGTTGGACAGGTCCTGCGCGTTGGGCGGGTACCCGTTGTCCCCGACCGCGAAGTACAGCTTCCCGTCCGGCCCGAACCGGATGCTCCCGCCGACGTGCAGCAGCTGCGACGGCGACTGGGTCTCGAAGATCGTGTACGGCCCCTCGGTGCCGACGTCCCCCGACGCGTCGAACCGCACCAGGTGGTTCCGCAGGTCGTGGCCGGTGTAGTAGAAGTACACCCAGTGGTTGGCCCCGCCGAACGCCGGATCGAACGCGACCCCGATCAGGCCCCGGTCGCCGGACGCCTCGGACGGCAGGTCGGCGAACGGCGGCTCGAGCAGCCGCCCGTCCTTGAAGATCTTGACCTTGCCGGTCCGCTCCAGGATGAAGATGCGCCCGTCCGGGGCGATCTCGAACCCGGTCGGCCCGTCGAGCCCCGAGCCGGCCAGCAGCTGCGTGGCGAACCCCGGCGGGGTCGCGGCGCGGGCCGCGGGCACGGGCCCGAGCAGCGCGGCGACCAGCGCCAGCAACAGGGTGAACGGCAGCGATCTGCGCACGGCCAGAATGCTCCGGCCCCGGTGTGATCCGCCCGTGGCGGTTCCACGAATACGCCGTCACAGCACTGATTCGGCGCCGTTTCCCGCAATTCAGGTATGCGCATCCGGAAACACGCTTCTGCTCAGATCGTCACCGGCAGCGATTCGAATCCGCGCAGGACCCGGGTCGTCCGTCGATGCGGTTCGCCGTCGATGCGCAGGTCGGGATAGCGCTCGAACAGCATGCGCAGCCCGATCTCGCCCTCCAGCCGGGCCAGCGCGGCGCCGAGGCAGTAATGCGCACCGCCGGAGAACGACAAATGTTCACGAGCATTCGTCCGGGTCACGTCGAAAGTGTCCGGATCGGTGAATATTCGCGGATCGCGATTTCCGCCGGCGAGCATCGCCATCACCACGTGCCCCGGTTCAATGCGTTCCCCGCCGAATTCGGTGGCCTTGCGACAGACCCGCGCCGTCACCTGCACCGGCGAGTCGAAGCGCAGCGTCTCCTCGACCGCGTTGCCCCACCGCCGCGGCTCCTCGCGCAGGATCGCCAGCTGCTCCGGGTGCCGCATGAGCAGCCACGCCCCGGTGCCGAGCAGGTTCACGGTGGTCTCGAACCCGGCCGCGAGCAGCAGCCCCGCGGTCGCCAGCAGCTCGTCCTCGCTCAGGTCGTCCAGCTGGACCAGCTGGCTCAGCAGGTCGTCGCCCGGCTCCCGGCGCAGGCGCGCGAAATGCCCGCGCATCCAGTCGTTGACGCGCCGGATGTTGATTTCGGTCTGGCGGTACAGCGGGAAGGACAGCCCGAGGTCGAGCGTCGGCGCGGCCGCGTTGCCCCACGCGAGGAACTGCCGCCGCATGTCCAGCGGGACGCCGAGGATCTCCGCGATCACGGTGACCGGCAGCAGCGAGGCGTAGTCGGCGACGAGGTCGGCCGGCTTGTCCCGCAGCAGCTCGGCGCACGTCTGCTCGATGCGCGGCCGCAGCCCCTCGATGGCCCGGGCGGTGAACACCTTCGAGACGAGCCGGCGGTACCGCGTGTGGTCCGGCGGGTCCGTGACGAGCATCGACGGCGGGTCGACCGGCCCGATCGGCGAGCTGCGCCGGCTGAACCGGAACATCAGCCCGATCGGCGCCGGCAGCGGCCGGTCCGTGAACCCGACCCCGAACGCGTCGTGGCGCAGCACCGCCCCGGCGAGGTCGTGTCGCGCGGTGGCCCACATCAGCCGGCTGCGCACGAGCGGCGCGGTCTCGCGGATGCCCTTGTAGAAGGGGTAGGGATCGGCGCGGACGGCGGGATCGATGAAGAACCGGGCCTGCTCGTCGCCCTTGCGCGCGGCGGCGTTGATGCCGGCCCGCATGAAGCCGTGCTTGGTGGCCCATCGGACCGCGGTCCCCATCACCATTGCGCACCCCCTGGTACTTGACGGTACCAAGGGGTGCGCCGCTGGTCTACTTGGCCTCGATGCTACTTCGCCTCGATCGCCTCGGGCTTGCCGTTGGAACTGGGCGTGCCGCCGGTCGCGAGGCCGGAGAGGAGCGCCTTGAGGTCGATCCCGGTGAGGTCGGTGCCGAGCTGCAGCCCCTGGGCCACGTTGCTCGCCACGGTCTTCGTCAGCGAGGTGGCGCCCTCGGTCGAGATGACCGTCAGCTGGTCGATCTCCCCGATCGGCGCGCTCGCCGCGCCGACGACCTCCGGCAGCACCCGCACCAGCAGGTCGAGGATCGCGGCCTGGCCGTACTCCTCGAACGCCTCGGCCTTGGCGCGCATCGCCGCCGCCTCGGCCTGCCCGCGGGCCAGCACCGCGTCGGCCTCGGCCACGCCCTCCAGGCGCACCGCCTCCGCGGCCGCCGAGCGCCGGGACCGCTCGCCCTCGCCGACCAGCCGGGCCTGCTCCGCCTGGGCCTGGGCCGCGGCGATGGTGGACTGCCGGGCGGCGTCGGCCCGGGCGATCGCCGCGTTCTTGGCCGCCTCGGCCTCCTGCTCGACCTTGTACCGCTCCGCGTCCGCCGGCTTGCGCACCTCGGTGTCGAGCTGGCGCTGCTTGAGCTCGGCGTTGCGCTCGGCCACCTTCTGCTGCTCGGCGAGGACCGCCTGCTGCATCTCGGCCTGCGCGATCGGCCCGGCGCTCGCCGAGCGGGCGTTTGCCGCGTCGATCTCGGCCTGCACGGTGGCCTTCTTGACCGCCAGGTTCCGCTCGGCCTCGGCGATCGCCTCCTCGGCCCGCATCCGCTCCTGCTCGGCCCCCTGCCGGGCCTGCGCCTCGGCGATCGCGGCCAGCCGGAACACCCGCGCCGCCTCGGGCCGCCCGAGGTCCTGCAGGTAGGTGCCCGCGGTGCGGATGTCCTCGAGCTGGAACACGTCGAGCACCAGGCCCTGGTGCGTGAGCGTCAGCTCCGCCTCCTCGGCCACGTGCGCGGCGAACCCGGCCCGGTCCCGGATGATCTCCTCGATGGTGAGCCGGCCGATGACGCTGCGCAGGGCGCCGGAGAGCACCTGCGCGGTGAAGGTCTCGATGCGATCCTGCTGGTGCAGGAAGCGCTGCGCGGCCGGGCGGATCATCTCGGCGGTGCCGCCGACCTTGACGATCGCCACCGCGTCGGCGTCGCAGCGGATGCCCTGCTTGCTCACCGCCGCGTTCACCTCGACGGGGATCTCGCGGCTGGACAGGTCCAGGCGGTACAGGCGCTGCACGACCGGCAGCACGAACACCGACGCGCCCATCACCACCTTCTGGCCCGACAGATCCGTGGTGACGCTGCCGTCGTTGCCCGTGACGGCGCGGCCCTTGCGGCCGGTGACGATGAACGCCTCGTTGGGCCCGGCGACGCGGACCCGCGACAGGACGGAGACGACGATGAGCACGACGAGGACGGCGAGGCCGCCGACGGCGACTAGCAGGGGTGTCATGACCCTTCCTCAAGGTTGAGAACGGCCTGCAACGGCGTCACGAGCACGCTGGTCGGGGTCGGTACCCCGATCACCAGGACCTGGACGCCGAGCGCGAGCGGACCGTCCGCCCGCGCGTTGAACTTCATCGGCTGCCCCGCGTACGACAGCCGCACCTGACCGAGCCCGCCGACGGGGATCTCGCTGATGACGACCCCGATGGCCCCGACGACCCCGGCGCTCTCGGGCGTGGCGTCGGTGTGCATCCCGGCGACGGCGGCCACGAACCGCCCCGCCGCCCACGCCAGCGGCACGCCGACCACGACTCCGGCCACGGCGCCGACGAGGAGGGCGGTGGGCCCGCTGCGATGGGTGACCTCGATCGCGATCGCCCCGCCGAACCCGAACCCGCCCAGGAAGCCGCTCGTCACGGGCAGCGAGAGCCCCTGTGACCGCCGCCGCCCGGGCAGGCGCAGCCGGTGCGAGAAGCGGCCGAGGTGACCCAGGTGGCCGAGACGGCCGAGATGGCGGAAGCGCAGCGAGGCGAGCAACAGCAGCAGGCTCAGGCCACCCAGGCCCAGAAAGGCGAGCGACACGGCGCTCATGTGCCATCCCCGTTGGTCCCAGTGTCAGGGCGCCGGGACCCGCAACGCTGAAGATACGCCTGCCGCGCAACGCCGTCGTCGACGAATGTAGTGACGGCGATCACTCAGCGTCAGGCCGGCGTCGTCTTGAAGAACGCCCGCACGTCTTCGGCGTACAGCTCCGGCTGCTCGGCCGGCAGGAAGTTGCCGCCCGCCGGAAGCTCGGTCCAGTGGGTCACCGGCGTGTCCCGCTCGGCGAAGCGGCGGACCGTGATGTCGGTGACCCCGAGGGCGACGCCCAGCGGTACCGCGGACTTCTCCTTCGGCGCCCAGGCCGACGGGTCGTGCGCCGACTCCCAGTAGATGTTGGCGGACGAGCCGGCGGTGCCGGTGAACCAGTACAGGCTCACGTTGGTCAGCAGCAGGTCCCGGTCGACCGCGTCCTCCGGCCGCGCCGCGGACGGGTCCGTCCACTCCTGGAACTTCTCGACGATCCAGGCGAGCTGCCCGACCGGCGAGTCGTGCAGCCCGAACGCGAGCGTCTGCGGCCGGGTGGACTGGATGGCGTTGAACCCCATCTTGTCGTCGCGGAACTCCTGCAGCCGCCGCAGCCGGTCCTGCTCGGCCGCGGTGAGCCCGTCGAAGTCGGCGGGGTCGCCGGTCGGCAAGGTGACGTGCCCGTTCACGTGTACCCCGATGACGCGCGCCGGCTCCTGGCGCCCCATCTCCACGGCGATCCAGGCGCCGCCGCCGGTGCCCTGCACGCCGTAGCGCTCGTAGCCCAGCCGGCGCATGACCTCGTTGAGCGCGGCGGCGCTGCGGGCGGTGTTCCAGCCGGCGGACGTCAGCGGCCCCGAGAAGACCATCCCGGGGTTGCTGACGATGACGAGGTGGAAGTGCTCGCGCAGGGCCTCGACCACCGGGAGGTACAGGGCGAACGACCCCGGCCAGTCGTGGCTGATCAGCAGCGGCGTGGCCGCGGGGTCGTCCGAGCGGACGTGGGCGAAGTGCAGGTCCTGCCCGTCGACGGTGGTGAGGAACTGCGGCAGCGCGTTGAGCCGGGCCTCGGCCGCCCGCCAGTCGAAGTCGCGCTCCCAGTACCGCGCCAGGCCCCGCAGGTAGTCGACCGGAACGCCGCGGCTCCAGCCCTGCCCCGGGATCTCGCCGCCCCAGCGGGTCCGGGCCAGGCGCTCCCGCAGGTCCTCGACGTCGGCCTGGGCGATCTCGATGCGGAACGGACGGATCTCGCTCATGACAACTCCCGAGCTGTGACGGAACGGAATGCTTCGTTCCGTCACAGCTTAGCAGACCGGAATGATCCGTTCCACTAGCGCTCGGCGGCGCGCAGGGTGATCTCGGTGATCTCGCTCGGCGCGAACACCCGGAACGGCGGGCCCCAGAAGCCGGTGCCGCGGCTCGTGTACAGCTGCGTCCGCGCGCCGTGCCGGGTCAGGCCCTGCACCACCGGCTGGTCGATGCGCACCAGGTAGTGGAACGGCCAGATCTGCCCGCCGTGGGTGTGCCCGGAGATCTGCAGGTCGATGTCGTACTCCACGGCCGCGTCGATCTGCTTCGGCTGGTGGGCGAGCAGCAGCACCGGCAGCTCGCGGTCGGCCCCCTCCAGCGCCAGCGCGTGGTCGGCCCTGTGCCCCTCCAGCCCGGTGCCGGCCGCGGTGCGGTCGTCGACGCCGGCCACCACGAGCCGGTCGCCGCCCCGCTCGACGACGATGTGCCGGTTGTGCAGCGGCTCCCACCCGAGCTGCTGCATGTGGTCGAGCCAGCCCTGGGCCTCGCCGAAGTACTCGTGGTTGCCGGTCACGTACACCCGCGCCAGCCCGGCCCGGACGTCGCCCAGCGGGGCCGCCTGCCCGGTGCGCTGCCCGACGGTGCCGTCGGCGATGTCGCCGGTGTGCGCCACGATGTCGGCCCCGAGCGAGTTGACCACCTCGGTGACGCCCTTCGACCAGGCGATGCGGTCGATCGGCCCGTAGTGGGTGTCGGTGAGCTGCACGATCTTCAGCCCGTCAAGGCCGGCCCCGAGCCGCGGGATGCGCACCTCGACGCGCCGGACGCGCGGCACGCGCATGGCCTCGCGGTACCCCCACAGGCCGAGCCCCAGCGCGACGACCGCGGTGAACCCGGCCGCCACCCGCGAGCGCACGGGGTCGTCGACGCCCCCGGCCAGCAGCGCGAGCCGCAGCAGGTCCCCGGCGATCGCCCAGACGAACAGGATCCACACGGCCCCGAGGATCGTGTCGCCGGTGCGCGCCGCCCAGTCGACCCGGCGCCCGTGCCCGAGGAACATCGAGACGGGGAACACGACGAGCGCGACGGCGAACACGACGGTCCCGGCCACCCGCACCCCGACCGGCCAGTCGTTGCCGGCCATGACGAGCGACCACCACGGCACCCCGAAGAGCAGCCCGAGCACGACGGCGAGCGTCGCCGTGAACGCCAGGGGCCGCAGGAGCGAACGCCGCCGCACGGCCGCGGGGCCGGGAACCGCCTCAGTAGTCGCCATCGGACCATCATGACACGCAGTGCCATCCAGATCCTGAGAGCAGGCTGTGACGGCGGTTGCAGCTTCTTGGGACGATGTCGCCGTGAAGACGATGCTCGCGTGCGTGCTCGGCGGGATTGCCCTCGGCGTGGTGTCGCTGCTGCTCGGCGGCGTTCTGGGCGGCGACTCCGGGCGGCTGGTGAACTCCGGGGCGGTGTGGGCCGTCGGGGCGTTCGCGGCCGGGGCCGTGGCGCGCCGGGGCCCGTGGCGGGTCGCGCTCGCGGGCGTCGTCGTGCTGGTCGGGGCCGTGGCCGGGTACTACGGCGGGCTCGTGGTGTTCGAGCACCGGCACGTCGGCGCCGATGTGCTCGCCGGGCCGGTCGGCTGGTCGGTGGTGGGGCTCGCGGCCGGGCCCGTGTTCGCGA
This sequence comes from Dactylosporangium sp. NPDC049140, assembly GCF_040648435.1. Classification (NCBI taxonomy): domain Bacteria; kingdom Bacillati; phylum Actinomycetota; class Actinomycetes; order Micromonosporales; family Micromonosporaceae; genus Dactylosporangium; species Dactylosporangium sp. NPDC049140. The sequence goes on from NZ_JBEZDS010000005.1 coordinate 260,051, forward strand.
CCGCCGGGGCCTGGTGGCGCGACGAGCGGCGGGGGCACCGGGTCGTCGGGGTGTGCGCGCTGGGCGCGGTGTTCCTGGCCGAGGCGGCGTACCTGGCGGTGAAGGGGCGCCCGGCCGGCGAGGCCTGGATCGTGGCGGCGATCGGGCTCGCGGTGCCGCTGGTGCTCAGCCGGGGCGGGCGGGAGCGGCTCATGGCGATGGTGGCGCTCGTGCCGGCCACGGCGCTCGGGGTCGTGGGGTACCTGACGCTCGCCTCCGTGCTCGACGTGGCCTTCACACGGTGAGGCGGCGCCCGGTCAGGAACCGGACGCCGCCCGTGAAGGCGAACCGTCACTCCTCGATGCGGGTGCCCCCGACCGAGACGGCGGTCAGTGGCGTGGCCACGTGCTCGAGGGACCTGCCCTCCGCGTCCACGCCCAGGACCACTTCGACCACGCCGCCGATGATCATGACGGCGGCGCCGATGAGGTACCCGATGAACAGCTTGCCCGGGTCGGTGCCCTCGCCGATCAGCCAGCCGTAGAAGATCGGGCCGATGGCGCCGAAGCACTGGGCGATGGCGAAGAACACGGCGATGGCCTGGGCCCGGATCTCCAGCGGGAAGATCTCGGAGACGGTGAGGTACGCCGAGCTCGCCCCCGCCGAGGCGAAGAAGAAGATGATGCACCAGGCGATGGTCTGCGTGAAGGCGTTGAGGATGCCGGCGTCGAACATCCAGGCCGAGATGGCCAGCAGGACGCCGGAGAGGATGTAGGTACCGGAGATCATCTTGCGCCGGCCGACGGTGTCGAAGAGGTGCCCGAGCAGCAGCGGGCCGGCCAGGTTGCCGATCGCGAAGGCAATGAGATAGATCGGCGTCTTCTCGGCGTCGACGTGGTAGAACTTCGACAGCACCAGGGTGTAGGTGAAGAAGATCGCGTTGTACAGGAACGACTGCGTGATCATGAGCGTGGCCGACAGCGTGGAGCGGGCCGGCAGCTTGGTGAAGAGCACCTTGACCAGCGCGAGATAGCCGTGGCCGGAGGCCGGCTTGACCTCGAGGGCGTGGTTCTCGTCGACCGGGGCCAGGGTCTGACCGGAGCGCTCGACGTCGCCCTCGATCTGGGCGATGGCCTCCTCGGCCTCCCGTTCGCGGCCGTGCATGACGAGCCAGCGCGGGCTCTCCGGCAGGTGCCGCCGCAGGTTCCAGATCGCCAGGCCGATGATCGGGCCGATGAGGAAGCCCAGCCGCCACGCGATGTTGAGCGAGATGTGGTTGAGCAGCACGTACGTGCCGAGGGTGCCGATGATGGCGCCGCCCCAGTAGGTGCCGTTCACGCCGATGTCGACACGGCCGCGGTACCTGGCCGGCATCATCTCGTCGATGGCGGAGTTGATCGCGGCGTACTCGCCGCCGATGCCGGCGCCGGCGATGAACCTCGTCAGGTACAGGAAGATGAGGCCGCTGAGGCCGTTGCCCCACGTCAGCGCGGTGAGCGCGTTACCGGCCAGGTAGACGCCCAGCGTGACGATGAAGAGGTTCTTGCGCCCGAGGGCGTCGGAGAGGCGGCCGAAGAACAGCGCGCCGAAGACCTCGCCGAGCAGGTACACGGTGGCGATCGCGCCGACCTGCGTGCTGGAGAGCCCGAGGGTCTCCTCCTTGTTCAGCACGGCCCCGACGGCGCTGGCGATGGTGATCTCGAGACCGTCCAGCACCCAGGCGGTACCGAGCGCGATCACCATGCGGGTATGGAACGGCGCCCAAGTCAGGCGGTCGATCCGGGCGGGGATCAGACTTCGGATGACACCACCGGTCGGGGCGGATGCGGATTGCGTGTCAGCCAACGTGCACCTCCCAGGCGCCTGCGAGCACGACGACGTGCCCTTCTGTGACAGCACGTGCCCGCCGCGTGAGACATCAAAACCCGCCACTTGACGGAACGGGTCGATTGGATGAGGCTCTGTTACGGAGAGAGCGCTCTCTCATCACCCGCCAGCGACCACCGCCCGCCCGCGCCGGTCCACCGCCTGAACCGGCGCACCAGATAAGGTGCGGCGGCGGTCGAGGACGCCCCAACCACGTCAGGGAGCAGCCTTGATGTCCGAAACAACCAGACCCGCCACCCCCGAACCCATCGATCGGCGCGCACGGAACCGACGGCGCGGGCTCCTCGTGAGCGCGCTCTCTGTCGCGGTCGTCCTGGTCGGCTACGCGGCCTTCTCGATCGGCAGCGCCAGCGCCGCGAGCACGCTGTTGTCCCAGGGCAAGCCGACCACCGCGTCGTCGACGGAGAACGCCGCCAGCCCGGCCTCGGCCGCCACCGACGGCAACACCGGCACCCGCTGGTCGAGCGCGTTCAGCGACCCGCAGTGGATCCAGATCGACCTGGGCCAGACCGCCACGATCGACCAGGTGGTGCTCAACTGGGAGGCCGCCTACGGCAAGTCCTTCCAGATCCAGACCTCGGCCAACGGCACGACCTGGACGAACGTCTACAGCACCACGACCGGCACGGGCGGCGTGCAGACGCTGAGCGTGTCCGGCTCCGGGCGGTACGTCCGGATGAACGGCACGGCCCGCGGCACCGCCTACGGGTACTCGCTGTGGGAGTTCCAGGTCTTCGGCACGATCGGCGGCGGCGAAACCTGCGGCTCGGCCAACGCCGCCCAGGGCAAGCCCGCGACCGCGTCGTCGACGGAGAACGCCGCGAGCCCGGCCTCGGCCGCGTTCGACGGCAACACCGGCACCCGCTGGTCGAGCGCGTTCAGCGACCCGCAGTGGATCCAGGTCGACCTCGGCGGCACCGCCAGCATCTGCGGCGTCGACCTCAACTGGGAGGCCGCCTACGGCAAGTCCTTCCAGATCCAGACCTCGGCCGACGGCACGACCTGGACGAGCATCTACAGCACCACGACCGGCGCCGGCGGGGTCCAGAACCTCACCGTCACCGGCTCCGGGCGGTACGTGCGGATGTACGGCACGGTCCGCGGCACCGCCTACGGGTACTCGCTGTTCGAGTTCGGCGTCCGCGTCACCGGCACCGTGCCGACCACGCCGATCAGCAACCCGCCGAGCAGCCCGCCGCCGCCGGACCAGTTCTGGGGCGACACCAGCACCATCCCGGCCGCGCAGAACGTGGTCGAGGTGAAGGTGCTCAACCGCACCAACGGGCGCTACCCGGACAGCCAGGTCTACTGGAGCTTCAACGGGCAGACGCACTCGATCGCCGAGCAGCCGTACCTCGACATGCCGGCCAACAGCGCGGGCCGGATGTACTTCTACGTGGGCCAGCCCAACGGGCAGTACTACGACTTCATCGAGTTCACCGTCGGCGCCAACGTGTTCAACGGCAACACCACGCGCGTCGACGCCTTCGGGCTGAAGCTCGCGATGCGCCTGCACGCCAAGGACGGCTACGACGTGCAGGTCGGCGAGGACTACCAGACCTTCACCGAGACGCGGGAGGCCACCTTCGCGAAGTTCATCGCCGAGGTGCCGCAACAGTTCAAGGTGCTCGCCCAGTCGCAGGCGCCGTACCGGATCATCGCGCCGGGCAGCGACCCGACCTTCCGCTCCGGCGGGGTGAACCAGAACTACTTCACCGCCTACGCCCAGCAGTTCGGCATCAACGCCCCGACCTCGGACATCTTCGGCTGCGCCGGGGTGCTCGCCAACGACCCGGGCAACTGCGCCGCGCTCAACCGGCACGTGCGCGAGCGGCCGCAGTCGGACTGGTCGACGCCGAGCCTGTACTACCTGGCCGCGCCGGCGAACTACTACGCGAAGTTCTGGCACGACCACGCCATCAACCGGCTCGCGTACGGCTTCCCGTACGACGACTACGCCGGCCAGTCGTCGTTCGTGTCGCACGGCAGCCCGCAGTACCTGCTGGTCGCCGTCGGCTTCTAGGAGGAACCGGGGGTGGTGCGGATCACCGCGCCGCCCCCTTTCTTCAACCCAGGTTTATCAGTCTACATTTACTAAATGGAGATCGAGAGCACCGCCGCCGCGCTGCAGATCGCGGTCGGGCGGCTGGTCCGGCGGCTCCGGCAGACGCACGTGCCCGGCGAGCTGACGCTGTCGGAGGCCTCGGTCCTGTCGCGGCTGGACCGCGGCGGGCCCGCGACGCCCGGCGAGCTGGCCGGCGACGAGCGGGTCAAGCCGCAGGCGATGGGCACCACGCTGCAGGCCATGGAGCAGCGCGGGCTGGTGCGCCGCTCCCCCGACCCCGGCGACGGCCGCCGCGTGCTCATCACGGTCACCGACGACGGGCGCCGGCTGCTCACCGACCGCCGCACGCTCAAAACGCAGGCGCTGGCCGAGGCGATCGCCCACCTCAGCGCCGACGAGCGGCGATCCCTGGTCGAGGCGGCCCGGCTGCTCGACAAGCTGGCGGAGGAGCTGTGACCGCCACGCTGCCGGAGACGAAGACCGACCGGTACAAGTGGATCGCGCTGTCCAACACCACGCTCGGCATGCTCATGGCGACGATCGACGGGTCGATCGTCATCATCTCGCTGCCGGCCATCTTCCGGGGCATCGGGCTGGACCCCCTGGCGCCGGGCAACATCGGCTACCTGCTGTGGATGATCATGGGCTACCTGCTCGTGTCGGCCGTGCTGGTGGTCGCGCTCGGGCGCCTCGGGGACATGTTCGGCCGCGTCCGGATGTACAACCTCGGCTTCCTGATCTTCGCCATCGCCTCCGTCGCGCTCTCCTTCGACCCCTTCCGCGCCGGGGCCGGGGCGATGTGGCTCATCGGCTGGCGCATCGTGCAGGCCTTCGGCGGCGCGATGCTCACGGCCAACTCGGCGGCCATCCTCACCGACGCGTTCCCGGCGCGCCAGCGCGGCATGGCGCTGGGCATCAACCAGATCACCGCGCTCGCCGGGCAGTTCCTCGGGCTGCTGCTGGGCGGGGTGCTCGCCACGATCGACTGGCGGGCGGTGTTCTGGGTCAGCGTGCCGGTCGGGGTGGTGGGCACCATCTGGTCGTACCGCAGCCTGCGCGAGACCGGCGAGCGGCAGCGCGCGTCCGTCGACTGGCTCGGCAACGTGACGTTCGCGGCCGGGACGCTGCTCATCCTGGCGTCGATGACGTACGGCATCCAGCCCTACGGCGGCCACCCGACCGGCTGGACCAGCCCGCGCGTGCTCGGCGGGATCGGGCTCGGCGTGCTGCTGCTCGTCGCGTTCGTGGTCGTCGAGTCGCGCATCGCGCACCCGATGTTCCGGCTGGGGCTGTTCAAGATCCGGGCGTTTGCGGCCGGCAACCTGGCAGCGCTGCTGGTGGCGATCGCCCGCGGCGGCATGCAGTTCATGCTCATCATCTGGCTGCAGGGCATCTGGCTGCCGCTGCACGGGTACAAGTTCGAGGACACGCCGCTGTGGGCCGGCATCTTCATGCTGCCACTGACCGCCGGGTTCCTCATCGCCGGGCCGATCTCCGGGTACCTCTCCGACCGCTTCGGCGCCCGGCTGTTCTCGACCACGGGCCTGCTGCTCGTCGCGGCCGGGTTCCTGGGGCTGCTGCTGATCCCGATCGACTTCCCGTACCCGCTCTTCGCCGCCCTCCTCGTGCTCAGCGGCCTCGGCCAGGGCATGTTCTCCGCGCCGAACACCTCGGCGATCATGAGCAGCGTGCCGGCCGACCAGCGGGGCGTGGCCTCGGGAATGCGCGCCACGTTCCAGAACGCGGGCACGTCGCTGTCGATCGGGGTGTTCTTCTCGCTCATGGTGGTGGGCCTGGCCCGTGCGCTGCCGCGGACGATGACGGACGGCCTCACCGCGCAGGGGGTACCGCACGGCGTGGCCGCCTCGGTCGCCGGCCTGCCCCCGGTGAGCACGCTGTTCGCGGCGTTCCTGGGCAGCAACCCGGTCGCGCACCTGCTGGAGCCGTACGGGGTACTGGCGAGCCTGCCGCCGGCGAACGCGACGACGCTGACCGGGCACGAGTTCTTCCCGAACCTGATCGCCCAGCCGTTCCACGACGGCCTGGTGGTCGTCTTCGGCGCGGCGACGCTGATGACGCTGCTGGCCGCGGCCGCCTCAGCCTCCCGCGGGCGCCACGTCCTCCAGGACTGACAGCGCCCCCGCGGGGCAGCCGAGCACGGCCAGGCGCACCTTGTCCTGCAGCCGCGGGGGCGGCTCGGCGACGAGCAGCTCCACCACCCCGTCGTCCTCGCGCTGGTCGAAGACCTCGGGCACGCTGAGCACGCACATGCCCGAGGCGAGGCACACCGCGGCGTCGGCCCGGACCCTCACCAGAGCACCGGGACCTCGTCGACGGCCCCGGTGAGCCGGTTCTCGTGGACCACGATGTCGTCCACGGGCACCGCGAGGCGCAGGTCCGGGAAGCGGCGCAGCAGCGCCGGGAACACGGTGCGCAGCTCGGTGCGGGCGAGGTTCGCGCCGATGCAGACGTGCACGCCGTGGCCGAAGGCGAGGTGCACGTTCGGCGAGCGGTCGACGTCGAACCCGGCCGGGTCGGCGAACACCGTCGCGTCGCGGTTGGCCGAGTTGCTGGAGATGATGACCGCGTCGCCGCGGGCGATCGTGACACCGCCGACCTCGACGTCGTCGTGGGCGTACCGCAGCAGGCCGAGGCCGCCGGGGGCGGTGATGCGCAGGATCTCCTCCACCGTCGCGGCGACCTCGCCGTCGGGGTCGGCCCGGAACCGGTCGCGCCGGTCCAGGTCCGCGAGCAGCAGCAGGGTGCCCAGGTCGATGCGGGTGGAGGTGGTCTCGTGGCCGGCGAAGATGAGCCCCGCCGCCAGCCGCGCCACCTCGTCGTCGGTGAGCGTGGGGTCCGTGGTCTGCGCGGTGACGAGGTCGGAGATGACGTCCGGCGTGGGGTCCCGGCGCTTCTGTTCGGCGAGCCCGGAGGTGTACTCCCGGAACTCCGCCATCGCCAGCTGCGCGTCGGCGCCGCCGTCGATGCGCCCGACGCGCTCGGACAGCCCGCGGAAGCGCTGCCGGTCCTCGTAGGGCACGCCGAGCAGCTCGCAGATGACGAGCACCGGCAGCGGGAACGACAGCACTTCGTGCAGGTTCACCGGCTCGTCCGGGCGCGCGTCCCGGGCCGCCTGCATGTCATCGAGGCAGCGCGCGGTCAGCTCCTCGATGCGGGTGCCCAGGCGGCGCATGCGGGCCGCGGAGAACGCCGGCGCCAGCAGGCGGCGCATCCGGGTGTGCTCGCGCTCCTCGGTCTCGAAGTCACCCGTCGGGCCGTCCTGCAGCGCGGCGTGGGTGATCCGCGACGCGCGCTCGGGCTGCGGGTGGGAGCGGCCGAAGCGCTTGTCGCCGAAGACCTGGCGGGCCTCCGCGTACGCGGTCACGAGCCAGGCGGGGTCGCCCGCGGGCGTGGTCACACGGGTGATCGGCGCCTCGCGACGCAGGACGTCGTAGAGCGGGGCGATCTCGAGGATGTTGGGCCGGGCGAACGGCAGCCGCGGGGCCGCCTCCGTCGTAGTGGTCATGGTGTTTCTCCCCGGGACGGCAGGCATCGACTTTGATCGATCGCGAGACTACCACGGGTCATGCCGCTCCGACCTACGGTAGCCGCCCCGCCCGGACATCACCATGCGCGAAAACGGCCAGGGCGGCCACGAGGTCCGGGGCGGCGCCGGCCCGCTGGGCGTGCCGCAGCGGGGTCAGGCCCTGCTTGGTCGGCGCCGCCGGGTCGAGGCCCGCGGCGACGAGACGGTGCAGCAGGCGCGGCCCGGCCTCGTCGGGTACCAGGGCCGGCAGGACGTGCAGCAGGGAGCGGCCGTCGCCGGCCCGGACGTGCGGGTCGAGGCCGGCGTCGAGCAGGGCGGTCACGGTGTCGGCCTCGCCCCGCTCGGCCCGGGCGAAGAGCTCGGCGCGCAGCTCGCGCAGCCGGGCCGGGAGCCGGCCGGGACCGCCCCGCCAGGCGATCGCCGCGCCCGCGCATCCGGCCGGGACCGGGCCGCCGACGGCGAGCAGCGCCAGCTCCCGCCCGAGCTCCTCGGGCGGGTGGGGCCCGGCCAGGACGCCGTCGCGGAAGGCGACCTCGTGCCAGTCGGGGCCGCAGCGCACCCGGACCGGGGCGAGCGGCGCCATCGGGGGCGGCCCGGCCGGATCGGACGCGGGCCGCGCCGGGAACAGGGCCGCGGCCACCAGGGGATGCAGGTCCCCGGGAGCGATGCGGCCGAGCAGCAGGTCCCAGAAGTCCTCCGGGGCGTACAGCTCGGTCAGCGGCAGCTCCACGGACGGCTCCCCCATGTCCCACGCCACGTCCACTACCCGCAGGCGGGGCTTTACGCGGCCGGTCGGGTCGAGCCGGTCGATCCAGAAACGGTGGTACCGGGCGGCCGGGATGCGCACCGCCCCCACGCCGGCCCGCGTCGCGATCGTCCAGGCCACGTACGCCAGCTGCACGGCCGCGGGCGCCTTGCCGTTCTCCAGCGCCTGGTACCAGCCCGGGGCCGAGTTGTTCAGGTCCACGTCGAACCCGGCCTCCAGCCACGCCTGCTCGCCGCGGCCGGCGCGGAAGTCGGCCACGACCCGCTCGGTGACCGCCTCGGGGCCCTCGCCCTCGAGCCGCGTGCCGTCGGGGGCGAAGAACGGCAGCCGGGTGTACCCGCCGCAGCGCGCGAGCAGCCCCGCGGCGTGCCGGTCGTCCCACAGCTCGCGCAGGCCGTGCAGCCCGGAGGCGAGCCGGTCCGGATCCAGCCGGTCGTACCGCAGGGCGAAGCGGGTTGCGCCGGTCTGCGGTACCAGCTGCAGGCCGTGCTCGCCAAGGACCGTCAGCGGGATGGCGGCGCCCCCGGCGACGGGCCGGGCCGGGTGCTCGTACAGCCGCAGCACGTGCCAGCGCAGCAGGTCCGGCACCAGGTGGCGCAGGTCGTCGTCGAGCGCGGCGCCGGCCTCGGCCCCGAACCGCGCGGAGACGGCGGCGGGGTCGGCCTCGAGCGCGATACCGGCCGCTGCGCAGGCGCCGGCCCGGTCGCCCGCGGCGCGCCGGCGGGTGCACAGGTCCACCTGCGCTCGGGTCAGGCCGTAGCGGGTCTTCTGCACCGCGGCAGTCTAGAACGGCAGCGGCCCCACCGTCCGCAGTGGACGATGGGGCCGCCTCGGAACTTTGTTACGCCCCGCCGCCACCGGGCTGGGTCACGCCGTTCACCGTGAGGGTATACGGCGCGTACTGCTGCACCTGCTCCGTCGGCTCGTCGTAGGCCACGACGGCCACGACCTTCGGGAACAGCGACAGCAGCGCCAGCTGGATCCAGTTGAGCGAGAGCTCGTTCTGGCCGTTGAACTCGAACTGCCAGGCGAACGCGTGCGCCTCGTCGATGCCGATCAGCTTCACGTTCCAGTTGTGGACCGTGACGGGCTTGATCTGCGTCGGCGACTTGAACGGCGCCAGGCTGGAGCCGTCGCTGAGCACGGTGCCGCCCAGCTTGATGTTGTCCAGCAGCAGGCCGCCCTCGTTCACGCCGCCGTCGGAGACGTAGCGGAACGACACCAGGATCGACTGGCCGGCGTACGCCGACAGGTCGTAGGTGTGCGGCTCGAAGCCGTCCGTCGTGCCGTTCAGGCCGGGGCCGAACGGCGCGTCGACGGTCTTGTCACCGGCGATCGAGGTGTACGTGGTGCCACCGTCGGTCGAGACCTGGACGTATCCGTAGTCGTAACCGGACTCGGCGCCGTACTTCGCGTCGAAGCTCAGCGTCGCGTTGGTGGCGGGCACGGTCACCGGGATGACCGCGGCGGCGTCGGTGTTGTTCGCGTTGCCGGAGAACAGCACCGAGTCGCCCGGGCGGTCCGGGTCGTTGTTGACCAGCGTCCAGGCCAGGGGCAGGGTCGGCAGGGTCTTCGCGCCGCTGAACTTCAGCGAGCGCAGGTCCTTGCCGGCCAGCGCCTTGCCGTTCTTCTGGAGCAGCACGTAGTCCGCACCGTTGGGGGCCGCACCGGGCTTGTCGTACGAGCTCGGGTTGGCGAAGTTCACCGTCGACTTGACGCTCTTCGACGTGACCTTCTTCTTGTCGGCCCCGAGGACGATCCCCCACGGGGACTCCCCGACGATCCGGTCGAGCAGCACCGAGCTCTGGTAGTCCCGCAGGACCGCGTATGCGCCGCCCTTGACGCCCTCCGCCTTCGCGGCGGCGTCGAGACTGGCGATACCCTGCAGGTCAGCGTCGCGGTGGAGCCGCGAGATGATGTCCTCACCGTAGTGGTCGGACAGGTACAGCATCAGCTGGAACGCGTTGCCGTAGTCGGCGAGCACGCCACTGCCGGTGTTGCCCTCACCCCAGAGGTTGAGCGAGTTCTGCGCACCGTTGCAGTCCCGGGGGTTGGGGTTGTACGGCGTCTGCACGCTGCCCCAGCCCTGGAAACAGTTCAGGTGGCTGTCGTTGCCCTTCTCGGTGATCGTCTTGGTCCCGTCGACGTACCCGGTGAGCACCTGAGCCCAGTCGCTCAGGCCCTCGTTCATCCAGGAGACCTCGTTCGGGTCCGAGTAGTACTCGACCAGGTGCTGCCACTCGTGCGCGAACGTGCCCTCGTAGAGGCGCGGCTTCGTCGGGCGGCTGGTGCACAGGTCCGCCGTCGGCTCGTCGGCCGGGTTGGCACCGGTGCGGTGCGCCCAGTCGAACGCGTCGATGGTCATGACGTTACGGTCGAGCAGCTCATTGATCTGCGAGGAGAAGAAGCCGGCGATGTACGTCGGGTTGGCCGGGAAGTCGTAGTAGTTCGAGTCCCGGACGTTGTCGACGAGCGTCACCGTCTTCTCGCCGCCACCCGAGTAGTCGCCGCCGTGTCCGTTGGCGTCCGGGGGCACGACGGCGTTGCTGCCGTCGCGGTCCGGCGGGGTGGCGAAGGCGGCCGTCTCCTTCGGGTACATGTTGGTGTCGAACTCCTGGATGAAGCTCGTCACCTGCGCATCCGTCACCGTGGTGGTGTTCGAGATCTGGTTGCGGCAGTCCCCCGCGGGGAACGACGTGTCCACCGCGACCCACACCTCGATGTGGTTGCCGACGCCACGCAGCACGTAGTCCTTGCGGTACAACGAGCCCGTGGTGTCGTTGGAAGCCAGCCACTGACGCACGGTGCCGACCGGCGGGGTGACCCCCGCGGCGAGCGTGGAGCGCCGCTGCGCCTTGCTGCTCGCCATCTTCTTCGCGTCGACGGCCTTGCCCTCGAACGTGAAGTTCGTGCGGTTCATCTCCCGCACGTCGGACGCGCCCGCCGCCTGCTTGGCCGGGGCTTTCGCCGGGGCCGCAAGAGCCGGCGCCGCCGGCAACGCGACGAGCACCGGGATGGCCAAGGCTACGGCCGCGGTCGTGGCCAGCCCTTTTCTTACCATGGAGCCTCCTTTACGACGACACGCCGAACCCGGCGGGGTGGCCGCCGGGAACGGAGCGACGAGTGCGGGATCGTATTGACACCGCACACTATCGTCGCGATCCATGGAGACGGCCGTCGCTTCGTAGGCCGAGGGTCCACGCAAGGGGTTGCCGGGCTTGCCGTTCGAGGCCAAACCGTGATTACCGTCGATGTTCGGCCATCGCCGGGAAAGGTGCCCTTAAGAAAGGCCGCTTGATCACCGAACGTGACGGGCGGATTGCGGCCACTCGAATCCGTGACGCACGAACCGGTCAGCGGGTTGCACACCGGGGCGAAACTCCGGCGAAAACACCCGGCCGGGCGACATCCGCCGCCGGTCAGACGATCACCGACCGCGACGTCCGGTGGTGCCCGCACCGGCCGGACGGATGGGGTTACCGGCTGGACAGTGGTTCACCCACCGTCACCGCAGACCGTATCGTCGCAGCATGGCAGCCCTGACCCTCGCGGTGGAACGACTCGCTGCCGCCACGGTCCTGTCCTGTCACGGGGCGTTGGTGGCGGCCAGCGCGATGCAGCTCGAGACGGCCCTGTCCCAGGCGCTGCTGCGGCCCGACCTCCGCATCGTGGTCGACCTCGGGGCGGTGGCCACGATCGACTGCACGGGCGTGATGATGCTGCGCGTGACCGCGGGTATCGCCGCCGAGCAGGGCGGCTCCCTGGTGCTGGCGGCGCCGAACCCGCAGGTCGTGCACACGCTGCGTGAGGGCGGGACGCTGCACACCATCGCGACGTACCACACCGTGCAGGCCGCCCTCGACGGCGACGCGGACGCCCTGATCACCGAGCCCGACGCGACGCCCGCCCCGACCGCGTGGCCGATGAACCGCACGGACCGCCGCAGCGCCTGACCGGCCTTAGGCTGGCCCTATGGAGTCCGCGTACGTGCGCTGGCGGCCCGCCCCGGCCGTGCGCCCCTTCGCGGCCTTCTACACGGGTTACGCCCGGCACGAGCTGCCGCCGGGCCGGCACCGGGGGCTGCCGTCGCCCTACCTGACCCTGATCGTCGCGCTCGACCGGCCGCTGCGCATCCTCGCCCACCCGGACCCGGCCGCCCCGCCCGGCGACTACGGCACCCTGATCGGCGGCCTGCACACCACGCCGGCCCTGATCGAGCAGACCGGCACCTCGGCGGGCATCCAGGTGGCCCTGTCGCCGCTGGGCGCCCGCGCGCTGCTCGGCCTGCCCGCCGGCGAGCTGGCCGGCGCCGACCTCGACGGCGCCGACGTGCTCGGGCCGCTCGCGGCCGAGCTGCGTGAGCGGGTGGCGCTGGCCGCGGACTGGCCGGCGCGGTTCCGGATCGTCGACGAGCTGCTCACCCGGCGGGCCCGGCCCGACGTGCGGCCCGCGCCGGAGGTGGCCTTCGCGTGGCACCGGCTGTGCGCGACGGGCGGCGCGGTCGGCCCGGGCGAGCTCGCCGGGGAGACCGGGTGGAGCGCGCGGTACCTCGCCCGCCGTTTCGCCGTCGAGATCGGCCTGTCGCCGAAGGTCGCCGGGCGCGTGGCCCGCTTCGACCGGGCCCGGCGGCGGCTGCAGGACTCGGCCGGCACGCACCCGCTCGCCGCGCTGGCCGTCGACTGCGGCTACTACGACCAGGCCCACCTGACCCGCGAGTTCACGGCGCTGGCCGGGGTACCACCGGCGCGCTGGTGGGCGGAGGAGTTCCGAAACGTGCAATCCCCGGTGGACCTGGCCGGGGCAGACTCGGCGGCATGAGCGATGACAAGATCCCGCCGCCGAACGTGTGGCCCACCCTGCGCGCCACCGACGCCCGCGCCCTGATCACGTTCCTCGTCGACGCGTTCGGCTTCGTCGAGGTCGCCGCCTACGGCGAGGGCAACCTGATCATGCACGCCGAGCTGGCCTGGCCCGAGGGCGGCGGCATCATGCTGGGCAGCGACCGCCAGGACGGCTCCAAATGGAGCCTCAAGCCGGGCTCGTTCGGCTGCTACGTCGTGACCGCCGAGCCGGATGCGCTGCTCGCCCAGGCCCGGGCCGCCGGGGCCGAGATCACCCAGGAGCTCGAGGACACCGACTACGGCTCGCGGGGGTTCGCGGCGCGCGACCCGGAGGGCAACCTGTGGTCGTTCGGCACGTACCGCGGCGAGCCCCGCCCCGTGTAGAGCCGCGCGCCCCGGCTCCGACCTCAGGGCATGACGAAGTTCCTGCTGTTGCACGGGCTCGGATCGGTGCCGCCGGCCGAGCTGGGCGGCGAGTTGGTCGACGCGGGCCGCCTCGCCGACCCCAGCCTGACGGTCCTCGTCGAGGGCGGCGTCGGCCGGGGTTCGTTCCGCTGGTACTGGCTGATCGACGTCGAGTCGCTGGAGCGCGCGGTGGAGATCGCCGCGGCCGCGGGCGGCCCGGTCTCGGTGTGCCGGCTCATGAGCGACCGGCCCGGCCCCGACCTCGACTGCTGAGCACCCACTCGGGCCGGCCGGCGGCCTCGACGGCGGCGTTGCACGCTTGGCGCGGGCTTCGCCCGGTACGCGGCTGTTCCTAGCCTGGCGCGGGCTTCGCCCGGTACGCGGCTGTTCCTAGCTTGGCGCGGGCTTCGCCCGGTACGCGGCGGGGGGTTCCCACCCCGCATCCCCCATGGCCGCTACGCGACCACTTTGACGGGCGCATCCGCGCACCAGGTGCGCGACTGCTCCTAGCATGGCGCGGGCTTCGCCCGGTACGCGGCGGGGGGTTCCCACCCCACACCCCCCATGGCCGCTACGCGACCACCTTTGACGGGCATCCGCGCTCGGGGTGCGCGGCTGTTCCTCGTTTGGCGCGGGGCTCACCCAGCACTCCGTGGCCGCTTTTGCGGGCGCGGCGGCCGCTGCCCTTGAGCGGCGGCCGCCGGGCCTGTGGTGGCTCAGCGGCCGCTGGCCGCGTGGTACTGGTCCACGATCTCCTGCTTGATGCGGCCACGGTCGGACACCTGGAATCCGGCGCCCTGGGCCCATTCCCGGATCGCCCGGTTCTGGTCGCGGTCGCCGCGCGTGGTGCCGCGGCCCCGTCCGGGTGCGGTTCGGGACCCTACGGACGCGCTCCGGCCGACCTTGGTGCCCGCGGAAATGTAGGGCTTGAGCGCGGCGCGCAGTTTCTCCGCGTTCTTCTTGGACAGGTCGATCGAATACTGCACGCCATCGAGGCCGAACGTCACACTCTCATCGGCGGGCTTACCGTCCAGATCGTCGATCAGTTCCTGAATGACACGCTTGGCCATGCCGGCCGACCTCCCGTATGCGACTGGGACCGGTTGTTTGAAACGGCGCCCGTGGCAAACAGTATCGCGAATCAATTGCATTCCCGCCAGATAGCCGGGGAAAACAGTTCATCACCGATCGTGTCCATGCAATTACCGGGTACCCGGCGCGCCCCTTGACCGGTCTAGGCTCGGGCGATGAGCGCACCGCCGCTGGACTGGGGGCGCCTGCTCGTGGCGCAGCTGGAGTTCTACTGGGACGCGCACCTGTGGCCGCGGCTGCAGGGCCTGACCGACGACGAATACTTCTGGGAGCCGGTGGCGGACTGCTGGAGTGTCCGGGCCGGCGCGGACGGCCGATTCCGTCCCGACGGCGTCACCACCCGCCGGGAACCGCCGCCGGTGACGACGATCGCCTGGCGGATGATGCACATCGCGGTCGGCTGTTTCGTCATCCGTTCGGCGACGTTCTTCCCCGGCCCGGGCGACCCCGCGGATGCCGACATGTTCGACCCGCGTCACGTGCCTGCGGATCTGCCGCACACGGCGGCCGACGGGGTGGCGTTCCTGCACGACAGTTACCGGCAATGGCACGACCACATCGCCGACCTCGGCGACGAGGCGATGCGAACGCCACTAGGACCGAAGGGCGCCTATTTCTCCGCCGATCCGATGGCCGCGCTCATCGTGCACCTGAACCGGGAAACGATGCACCACGGCGGCGAGATCGGCGTGCTGCGCGACCTTTACGCCGCCCGTAGCTGAACCGGCGGGCACGCGGCGAGCACCGCCTCCGCGACCGCGTTCTGGGCGGCCACGGCGGCCGGGCGCGGCTCGAGGCGGTCGGTCAGGTACACCGTGACGAGCCGCCGCTGCGGGTCGGCCCAGGCGATGCAGACGTAGCTGCCGTTGTGCCCGAACGTCGCCGGGCTGCTCGTGCGGCCCATCGGGCGCGGCGTGCGCGGGTCGGGGCCCGGGCCGCCCAGCTGGAACCCGTGCGACCAGCGGATCGGCAGGCGCAGCAGGGCATCGACGGCGCCGTCGCTGGTCGGGGTGGTGGCGAACGCGACGGTCGGCGGCGCGAGCAGCTTCACGCCGCCGAGGCTTCCGCCGGCGGCCAGCAGTGTGTAGAGCACGGCGAGGTCGCGGGCGGTGGCGGAGACGCCCGCGGCCGGGATGACGGCCCGGCGGACCGCGCGGCGGTTCACGAACGCGGCCGTGACCTGCGGGCCCGGGCCGCGGCCGCGCAGCGGGACGTGCCGGTGCCACTCGGCGTCGGGCAGGCCCAGGTGCGTGTCGCGCAGGCCCAGCGGCCGCAGGATCTCGGCCGCCAGCACCTCGCGGACCGGCTCGCCGGTGACGCGGCGCACGAGCTCGCCGAGCAGGAAGCCGAAGCTGAGGTACTGGTAGGCCGGGCCCCCGCCGGCCGGGAAGCGCGGGCGGGCCCGCTCCAGCGCCCGCACCGACGCGTCCCAGTCGGTCATGGCGAGCGCGTCGCGGGCCGTGGACCGCGCGACCGGGAGCCCGGAGCGGTGCTGGAGCACGTGCCGCACGGTGATCGACGTCTTGCCGTTGGCTCCGAACTCGGGCCAGTGCCGCGCGATCGGGTCGTCCAGGCCCAGCTCGCCGCGCTCGATCAGCCGGTGCACCAGCAGCGCGACGTAGGGCTTGCTGACCGAGAACAGCCAGAACAGGGCGCCGGGGTCGCAGCCGTGGGCGCGGTCGAGCACGACCGTCCCGTCGCGCACGACGACGAGCTGGGACGCGCCGCCGCGGTCGCGGGCCAGGGCGGCCGCCGTTTCGAGGCCGTCGCGGTCGACGCCGCCGGGGTCCCGTTCGCGCCAGTCGAGCACGGCACCAGTATCGGGCCGGCAACCGTTCCGCACCCGCCGGTACCCGGACCGCACCGCGCGAGGACGGCCCGGCCGGCAGAACCCGGAGCAAGGGCGTGGACGCCCGCTCGGTCCTGCAGAGCGGCGACCTCGTCGACACCTACGCCTGACCCGGCGCCGGGCGGCCGTCGCGGGCCGCCCGGCGTCCAGGGTCTAGCGGCCCGGCGTCTCGGCCAGGGTGCTGGCGCCGGTCATGATGGCCACCGCCTCGGACATGGTGTGGGTCTCCGGCGTGATGACGCCGGCCCCGCGGCCGAGGCGCTGGATGTGGATGCGGTCGGCCACCTCGAACACGTGCGGCATGTTGTGGCTGATCAGGATGACCGGAAGGCCGCGGGCGCGTACCTCGCCGATCATCCGCAGCACCTGGTTCGACTCGCGCACGCCCAGGGCCGCGGTCGGCTCGTCGAGCACGATCACCTTGCTGCCGAAGGCGGCGGCCCGGGCCACGGCGACGGCCTGGCGCTGGCCGCCGGAGAGCGTCTCGACCGGCTGGGCCATGTTCTGCAGGGTGCCGATGCCGAGGTCGGCGAGCGCCTGGCCGGCGTCGGCGCGCATGCCCTTCTTGTCGAGCATCCGCAGGACCGAGCCGAGCACGCCCGGGCGGCGGCGCTCCCGGCCCAGGTACAGGTTCCCGGCGATGTCGAGCGCGGGCGCGACGGCCAGGGTCTGGTACACGGTCTCGATCCCGGCCTCGCGCGCGTCCTGCGGGCGGCGGAAGTGCACCGGGGTGCCGTCGAGGCGGATCTCGCCCGCGTCGGGGACGAGGGCGCCGGTCAGGCACTTGATGAGCGTCGACTTGCCGGCGCCGTTGTCGCCGATGACGGCCAGGACCTCGCCCGGGTGCAGGTCGATGTCCACGCCGTCGAGGCCGACCACGCGGCCGAAGGTCTTCACAAGCCCGCGCGCGGACAGCACCGGGGCCGCGCTCATGCCTTCACCCGCCGGATCCACTGGTCGACGGCGACGGCGACCAGGACGAGCAGGCCGACGGCGAGGACGCGGTACTGGTCGTCGACCCCGGCGAGGGAGAGCCCGCTGCGGAAGGCGCCGACGATGAGCGCGCCCAGCATGGTGCCCAGCACGGCACCGCGGCCGCCGAAGAGGCTCGTGCCGCCGATCACGACGGCGGTGATGCTCTCCAGGTTCGCGTCGGTGATCGCGTTCGGGCTCGCGGCGCCGGCCCGGCCGATGAGGATCCAGGCGGTCAGGCCGTAGATGGCGCCGGCGAGGGTGTAGACGCTCAGCAGCACCCGGTCGACGCGGATGCCGGCGAGGCGGGCCGCCTCCTTGTCGTCGCCGACGGCGTAGACGTGCCGGCCCCAGGCGGTGTTGGCCAGGGCGAAGCCGACGGCGCAGTACAGCACCAGGACCAGCACCACGCCGACCGTGATGTGGAACCGGCCCACGGCGAACGTCTCCCCGGTCCAGTTGACGAACGCCGGCAGGTCGACCTGCTGGACGCTCTGGCCCTTGGAGTACAGCAGCCCGATCGCGGTGAACACGCTCAGCGTGCCGAGCGTGACGATGAACGGCGGCAGCCCGATGCGGGTGACCAGGGCGCCGTTGAGCAGCCCGGCCAGCACGCCGACGGCGATGCCGACGAGCACCGCGACGAGCCCGGGCAGCCCGTTGCCCTCGGCCAGCTTCGCCGAGAGCATCATCGCCAGGATCGTGACCGCCCCGACGGACAGGTCGATGCCGGCGGTGAGGATGACGAGGGTCTGCCCGACCGCGAGCGCGCCGATGACGGCGACCTGCTGCAGTACCAGCGACAGCGAGTTGGGCGAGGAGAAGCGCGGGTTGATCGCCGAGAAGACGACCGCCGCGACGACGAGGACGAGCAGCGGGCTGATCGCCGGGTGGGCGTGCAGCACGTGCTGGACACGCTGCAGGGGCGACTGGCGGCGCAGCGCGAACTGCTCGGCGGCGGTCGTGGCTGTCACTTCTTGCCCCAGCACAGCTCGGTGCCCTTGGCCACGTCGATCGACTCGACGCCGGCCGCGGGCTTGCCGGTGACCAGCGCGACCCCGGTGTCGTAGAAGTCCAGGCCGGAGGTGACCTGCGGCTTCTGCCCGCCGGTCGCGATCTGCTTGATGGCCTTCACGCCGAGCTCGGCCATTTTCAGCGGGTACTGCTGGGAAGTGGCATTGATCAGGCCGTCCTTGACCTGCTGCACCCCGTCGCACCCGCCGTCGATCGACACGACGATCGGGCTCGGCACGTTGGCCGCCTTGAGGGCCTTCTGGGCGCCGACGGCCGCGGGCTCGTTGATCGTGTACACCACGTTGATCCCCGGGTTCTTGGTCAGGCACCGCTCCATCGCGGTCCGCCCGCCGTCCTCGGCGCCGTTCGTGGGCTCGTTGCACGCGATGGTGTAGGTGCCATTCCCGCCGGCACTGGTGTAGTTGCCGGTTTTTGCTTCATCGCCGTTGCGCTTCTTGTCCTTGGCGTCGATGCCCATGCCGGTGAGGAAGCCCTGGTCCCGGTTGTAGTCGACCGACACGATCTTGTCGTTGAACAGGTCGAGCAGCGCGATGACGGCGGGCTTGCCGGCCAGGGTGGTGGCCGTCCACTTGCCGATGAGCTCGCCGGCCTTGAAGTTGTCGGTGGCGAAGGTGATGTCGACGGTGTTCGCCGGGTCGGGCGGGGTGTCCAGGGCGATCACGTACAGGCCGGCGTCGCGGGCCTTCTTGATGGCGGGGTTGACCCCGGGCCCGTTCGGGGTGATGAGGATGCCGGCGTCGCCGCGGGCGATGGCGTCCTCGATCGCCTGCACCTGGCCGGCCTCGTCGCCGTCGGCCTTGCCCGCGGCAATGGTGATCTTGATGCCGTCGGCCGCGGCGGCCTGCTTGGCGCCGTCCTGCATGGTGACGAAGAACGGGTTCGTGGAGTTCTTGGTGATGAGGGCGACCGAGATTTCCTTGCCGCCGCCGCCCCCGCCGGCCTGGTCGTCGCCGCACGCGGCGGCCGGCAGCACCGTGAGGGTCGCGGCGAGCGCGATAAGGGCCCTGCGCATGGTTCCTCCTTTGACAACGTTGTCAAAACACTCTCGTTAGGCCACATCATGATTGTCAATACATGCAGTTCCAATATCTCGTGTAACGATTTGGGCACGGTCATGCGTGTCCGACAACGTTGTCAAGACGAACTCCTGGTAGCTTGGGCGACCGTGGACGCCCGACCGACCCTCCGCGACGTGGCCCAGCTGGCCGGGGTCAGCCCGAAGACCGTCTCCCGGGTGGTGAACGCCGAGCCGGGGGTGAGCGCGGCCAAGGAAGGGCGGGTCCGGCGGGCGATCGACCAGCTGGGATACCGGCCGAACATGACCGCCAGCCGGCTGCGGCGGGCGGATGGGCGTACCGCCGCCATCGCCGCGCTGCTGGAGGACATCGCGAACCCGTTCTCTTCGGCGCTGCACCGCGCGCTCGAGGACGTCGCCCGCGAGCGCGGGGTGCTCATCTTCGCCGGCAGCGTCGAGGAGGACCCGCAGCGCGAGCGGGCGCTGGTGCACGAGTTCGCGCGGCGGCAGGCCGACGGGCTGGTCATGGTGCCGGCCGGGGACGACCAGGCGTACCTCACCCGCGAGCTGAACCCCGACACCCCGGTCGTGTTCGTGGACCGGCCCCCGGTCGGCCTGCACGCCGACGCGGTCCTGGCCGACAACGAGGCCGGCGCCGCGGCCGCGGTCCACCACCTGGTCGCGCACGGCCACCGCGACATCGCCTACCTCGGCGACCTGCGCTCGATCGCCACCGCGCGCCAGCGGTTCACCGGCTACCGCGAGGCCCTGGCCGAGCACGGGATCCGGCGCACCGCCGCGCACGTGGCCCACGACCTGCACACCGCGGACGCGGCCGAGGCGGCCCTGCTGCGCATGCTCGACGGCCCGCGCCCGCCCACGGCCTGCTTCAGCGCGCAGAACCTCGTGACACTGGGCGCGATCCGGGCGCTGCGCCGCCGGGACCGGCACACGGCGGTGGCCCTGGTGGGCTTCGACGACTTCCCGCTCGCCGACCTGCTGCAGCCCGCGGTGACCGTGGTGGCCCAGGACGCCGCGGCGATGGGGCGCCTCGCCGCGGAGCTGCTGTTCCGCCGCCTCGACGGCGAGACCTGGAACCCGGCCGCGCACGTGGTCGCGACCCGCCTGATCCCCCGCGGCTCCGGCGAGATCCGCGGCCCCGCCGGCCTCTGACCGGCCCCGGGCCGACGCCGCCGGCGAGAACACCGCAGCAATGTTTGCTCGGGCGTTGCGGCACTTCACCGCCGACTCCGCGGCCAGCACGGCGGCGGAGGTCCCGTGGCAGGCCAGACGCGTCAGCAGCGGCCGCTCGCCCAGTGCTCGGCCGCAGCGTCGAGTTGCGCTCCCCGGCCCGCAGCGTCCGTGGCAGCGAATCGAATCTGGGGTCCTCATACGATGCGCTGGTGGAGAAGTATGGCGCGGAGGGCCGGGAGCGGTCGTACCGGAAGGCCGCGGTGCGCCGCGCGGAGATCCTGGCTAGGGCCATCGAGCTGTTCGCGGAGCGGGGTGTCGGTGCCTCACTGCGGGCGATCGGTGAGGCGATCGGCGTGTCACATGCGGCGTTGCGGTACTACTTCCCGTCGCGGGACGAGCTGCTGGTCGAGGTGTACCGCGCGCACGAGCGGGGTGAGCATGACGATCCGCCGCCGGATTCGGTGTCGGCGGTCGGGGTGATGGAGCGCAGCGCCGACCGCAACCGCACGATCCCCGGCCTGGTCGAGCTGTACGCCACGCTGACCACCGACGCGCTGCAGGGCGAGCAGCACCCGCTGACCCGCGATTTCGTCCGCGAGCGGTTCTGCATGGTGCGTGGGCATCTGGCTGAACGGGTCCGCGCCGGGCAGCGCGCCGGAGTGATCGCCGCGGACATCGATCCCGACGACGCGGCCTCGCTCGTCATCGCCGCGTCGGACGGGCTGCAGCTGCAGGGGCTGCTCGACCCGGAGGCGGTGGACGTACGCCGCGCGCTCGCGCTGCTCGAACGGCTGCTGCCGGCGTCGCCGCAGGCAGAACCCCGCGACCGGCCTGAGCGATAGTCCTTGACCGCCAGATTCTTCCATTGGAAGAATCTGCGGCTGCGGGCATACCCGGCCAGCCGCCAAGGCCGTGTCGCTGCTCCGCGACGTGATGTGGAGGCACCGCCGATGACCCTTCCCGAGCAGCTCCAGCCGACCGATCCGGCGCTCGACGAGCCGGTGGCGCATGCGTCAGCGCTGCGGCTGACGCTCGCCTCGCCGCTGTACCGGGGCGCCACGCTGGCGGTGTTCCTGTCCGCGCTGGGGTTTTCGGCGGCAGCGCCGCAGATCGCGTCGTTCCTGGTCAACGAGCTGCACGCATCGCTGACGGCGGCGGGGCTGTTCTACCTGACGAGCCTGACCGCGCCGGTGGCCGGATTCCTCGTCGGCCGGCGCTCGGACCGTACCGGCCGGCGGCTCGGCCTGTTCCGGGTGTGCGCCATCGCCGGGTTCCTGGGCTGGGCGGGTATCGCGTACTCGACCGAGCTGTGGATGCCGTACGTCATCAGCGCCGTGGTCGGCGCGTTCGGCGGCGCCGCCACCTCCCAACTCTTCGCCGCCGTCCACGACGAGCTCAAGGCCCATCCCGGCCCGAACAACGACGGGGTGGTCGCTGTCGTGCGGATGGCCTTGACCGGCGGTTGGGTGGTCGGTCCGGTCGCCGGATCGTTCCTCGCCGCGCAGACGTCGCTGCGCACGATGCTGTTCGCCACCGCAGTGTGCACCCTCGCCCAGATCGTGCCGCTCGGCGTGCTCCGCACGGCGCCTGCCGTTCCGGCCGGACCGGATGGCTCGGCTTCGGGAAACCACAGTCCCGGTCTGCGGGCGATGCTGCCACTGCTGGCCTTCACCGGCCTGTACGTGCTCGTGTATGCCGGCGAGCCGATCAAGTACGCCTACCTACCGATCTACATGAACACGCAGCTGCACCTGCCGGCCGGGCTCAGCGGCGCGATCATCGGCATCCAGCCGCTGGTCGAGATCGTCCTGATGCCCGTCGCCGTCATCGTCGCCCGGCGCACCGGCATGATGCAGCTGATGGTTCTCGGCGCCGGTTTCGGCGTCGCGGCCAACGTCTGCTTCGCCGTCACCGGCAACCCGGTCGGCCTGTTCGCCGGGCAGATCCTCATGGGCGGCGTTTGGGGCGTCTTCGCCACCCTCGGCATCATCGTCGCGCAGCGGCTGCTGCCCACCTCCGTCGCCACCGCGTCGGCGATCTTCATGAGCTCCACCGCCCTCGCATCCGCCCTTGGCGGTGCCGCCGGCGGGGTCGGCGCCGCAGCGGTCGGCCTTCCCCAGGTGTTCCACATGCCGGCCGCGCTCGCGCTGGCGGCCGTCGTCGGCCTGGCCGTCATGGCCCGATCCGCTCCCCGGGAGCACCGAGCGCCATCCACGTGAACGTCGGCGGATGGTCACCTACCCGGCGGCGAGGACATCCATCGACCAGCGGCAACGCCGGGCTGACCTCGGTGGCCGTCGCGGGCGTGACGGTGATCGGGATCGGCCCCGGACGACCTGCGGTTTCAGTTAATTGGCGACTTACTTTAACTATTAGGGTTCTTTACCTTGTGCGGCCGTCATCGATGCCCGATGATGCGACAGAGCGGATCCGCCCACCCTCACCCGCCTACACCCGATAGGAACCCCCAACCGTGCGCAGAAAGCTGGCGCTGGCAGCGCTTGCCCTGTTGACGGCGCTGGGGGTGGGCCTCGTGATCCGGCCCGCCCTCGCCGCCACCCCGTTCAAGGTGCTCGCCTTCTACAACGGCACCTGGGACGCCGCCCACATCGACTTCGACAAAGAAGCCAAGGACTGGTTCCCCGCCCAGGGGGCCGCGAACGGCTTCACGTGGGAGGCGACCACCGACTGGAGCCGGCTCAACACCGGCAGCCTGGCGCAGTACAAGGTGATCATGTTCCTGGACGACGCCCCGCCCTCCGGGCAGCGGGCCGCGTTCCAGCAGTACATGCAGAACGGCGGCGCCTGGATGGGCTTCCACGTGAGCGCCTTCACCACCGACCCGGGCTCCTGGAGCTGGTACTACAACACCTTCCTCGGCTCCGGCGCGTTCCAGACCAACACGTGGGGCCCGACCCGCATCACGTACAAGGTCGAGGACCGCAACCACCCGTCCACGGCCGGGCTGCCGGCGACGTTCACCTCCGCGGTCTCCGAGTGGTACTCGTGGAGCAACGACCTGCGGCAGAACCCGAACATCGACATCCTCGCGTCGGTCGACCCGAGCAGCTTCCCGGTCGGCACCGACCCGAACCAGTCCTGGTACAGCGGCTACTACCCGATCCTGTGGACCAACCGCAACTACAAGATGCTGTACGCCAACTTCGGCCACAACGGCATGAACTACGACACGAACACGCGCACGTCCTCGACGTTCGAGAGCGCGAACCAGAACCGCTGGATCATCCAGGGCATCCAGTGGCTGGCCGGGCAGTCCTCGACCCCGCCCACGACGACCCCGCCGACGTCGGCCC
Organism: Dactylosporangium sp. NPDC049140; assembly: GCF_040648435.1. Taxonomy (NCBI): domain Bacteria; kingdom Bacillati; phylum Actinomycetota; class Actinomycetes; order Micromonosporales; family Micromonosporaceae; genus Dactylosporangium; species Dactylosporangium sp. NPDC049140. The sequence goes on from NZ_JBEZDS010000005.1 coordinate 284,012, forward strand.
CGCCCACGTCGTCCGGCCCCATCCAGCCGGGCACGTACTACCAGCTCGTCAACAAGACCAGCGGCAAGTGCGTCGACGCGCGCTCGGCCGGCACCGCGAACGGCACGGCGATCCAGCAGTACACCTGCAACGGCACGAACGCGCAGCACTACCGGTTCCAGACCACCACCGACGGCTACTACCGCGTCGACAACCAGGGCAACCCGGCCCAGTCGCTGGACGTGACCGGCAAGTCCACCGCCGACAACGCGCCGATCCAGCTGTGGGCGTACAGCGGCGGCACCAACCAGCAGTGGCAGCCGGTCGCCGAGGGCGGCGGGTACTACCACCTCGTCAGCCGGGCCACGGGCAAGTGCCTGGACACGCCGGCCGCCTCCACGGCCGACGGTGTGCAGCTGGTGCAGTACGCCTGCAACGGCACCGGCGCGCAGTCGTTCACGCTGAGGTAAACGCTTTCCCGTAAGTTTCACGATCCCGGGACCGTCCCACACGGTCCCGGGATCGATGACTTTCGAAACTCTTCGCCCCGCGACTACCGTCCGCCGAAACAGTCCCCGCGGGTGAGGAGCGCGAACGTGCGAAGAGCAGTGGCCGCCTCGGCGGCGATTCTGGCGGCCGGAGCCGGTGCCGTGGCGGCGGTGCACATCGCCTACGCGGCGGCCGGCTGCCGGGTGCAGTACACCGTGACGAACCAGTGGCAGGGCGGCTTCGGCGCGAACGTCGACATCACCAACCTCGGCGACGCGATAAACGGCTGGAACCTGACGTGGACGTACGAGAGCGGGCAGTCGGTGACGCAGGCGTGGAACGCGACCGTCACGCAGAGCGGCACCGCGGTGAAGGCGGTCGACGCCGGGTACAACGCCGCCATCGCCACCAACGCCACGGTCTCGTTCGGCTTCAACGGGGCCTTCACCAGCTCCAACCCGGTGCCGAGCGCGTTCTCCCTCAACGGCGTCGCCTGCACAGGCGCAACGACCACCCCGACGAGCACCCCGACGAGCACTCCGCCGGTCACCACTTCTCCACCGCCGCCGGGTGAGAACGGGCGGCAGATGGAGGACCTCGACCGGGGCCTGATCTCGGTGCGCTCCGGCAGCGGCAACCTGGTCTCGTGGCGGCTGCTGGGCACCGAGGCGTACGACACGTCGTTCAACGTGTACCGCGCTGGCACCCGCGTCGCGACGGTCACCAACTCGACGAACTACCTCGACAGCGGGGCGGCCGCCGACGCCTCCTACACCGTGCGGGCGGTCGTCGGCGGGGCCGAGCAGGCGGCCTCGCCGGCCTCGCTGCGCTTCACGGGCGGGGCCTACCTGGACGTACCGATCCAGAGCCCCGGCTCCACGTACAGCGCCAACGACGCGTCGGTCGGCGACGTCGACGGCGACGGGCAGTACGAGATCATCCTGAAGTGGGACCCGGTCGACGCCAAGGACAACTCCCAGTCGGGCGTGACGAGCAACGTGTACGTGGACGCGTACAAGCTCAACGGCCAGCGGCTGTGGCGGATCAACCTCGGCCGCAACATCCGGGCCGGGGCGCACTACACCCAGTTCCAGGTGTACGACTACGACGGCGACGGCAAGGCCGAGGTCGCGATGAAGACCGCCGACGGCACCACGGACGGCACCGGGCGGGTCATCGGCGACGCGAACGCCGACTACCGCAACTCCTCCGGCTACGTCCTGTCCGGCCCGGAGTTCCTCACCATGTTCAACGGCCAGACCGGCGCCGCGATGTCGACGGTCAACTACGACCCGCCGCGCGGGACGGTCTCGGCCTGGGGCGACAGCTACGGCAACCGGGTGGACCGCTTCCTCGCCGGGACGGCCTACCTCGACGGCAAGCGCCCGTCGCTCATCATGGCGCGGGGGTACTACACCCGCACCGTCCTGGCCGCCTGGGACTTCCGCAACGGCGCGCTGACCAAGCGCTGGACCTTCGACAGCAACGCCTCCGGCAACAGCTCCTACGCCGGGCAGGGCGACCACCAGCTGGCGATCGCCGACGTGGACGCAGATGGCAAGGACGAGATCGTGTACGGCGCGATGACCGTCGACGACAACGGCGGCCGGCTGTGGAACACCGGCAACGGCCACGGCGACGCCATGCACGTCGGCGACCTCGACCCGTCCCGCCCGGGGCTGGAGGAGTTCAAGGTCGACGAGGACGGCTCGAAGCCCTCGTCGTACTTCGCCGACGCCCGCACCGGCCAGGTGCTGTGGACCACGCCACCCAACGGCGACAACGGCCGCGGCGTCTCCGACGACATCTGGTCGGGCAGCCCCGGCGCCGAGTCGTGGTCCGCGGCCGCGGACGGCGTGCGCTCGCCCAGCGGCGCGGTGGTGTCCTCGCGCAAGCCCGGCTCGACGAACTTCGTGATCTGGTGGGACGGCGACACGACCCGCGAGCTGCTCGACTCCACGCACATCGACAAGTACGGCACGAGCGGCGACAACCGCCTGCTCACCGGCTCCGACGTGCACTCCAACAACGGCACGAAGTCCACCCCGTCGCTGTCGGCCGACCTGTTCGGCGACTGGCGCGAGGAGGTCATCTGGCCGACGACGAGCAACACGGCGCTGCGGATCTACAGCACGTCGACGCCGACGTCGACGAAGTTGTACACGCTGATGCACGACAGCCAGTACCGCGAGGCGATCGCCTGGCAGAACACCGCGTACAACCAGCCGCCGCACCCGTCGTACTTCATCGGCAGCGGCATGGCGGCGCCCAAGCAGCCCGTCATCTACGTCCGCTGACGACCCTCTCACCCGCCGCCACCGCTCGTCCGGGCGGTGGCGGCCGGGGGATGTAAGGTTCCGGGGTGATCGAGCCGACCCATATGCCCGCCGTGCCCGGATGGCTGGTGGTCGATGCGCTTTCCGCCCCGGACATGCCGGCGGAGGGCCTCGAGGGCGTCGTGCTCCTCGACCCGGACGAGGCCGCGGCCGAGGACCGGGCCACCCGGCTGGGCCGGCCCGTGCTCGCCCCCGCCGGCCCGGTGGTCGTCTCCCCCGGCGGCACCCTCTTCGCCGCCGGCGGCTGGTGGCGGCACACCCCCGGCGGGCGCCGCGTCGCCGCCGGCCCGCGCTTCCCGGCCCCCGCCTGGCCGCCGTTCGACCTGGACGCGACCCCGATCCCGGCGGGCCGGCTGCTCCCCACCGGCACCACCCCGCCCGAGATCGCCGACGCGATCGCCGTCGACCCGCAGCGCCCGCTGCTGGTGTTCGACGCCACCGTCACCGGCCCCGCCCTCGCCGCCGCGCTGCGTGCCCTGTCCCCCGCCGACCGGGCCGTGCTCGACGTGGCCGCCCTGGCCCCCGGGCAGGGCGCGGGCCGCGCCGTCGCCCTGGCCGCCGCGGCCGAGCTGGGCGAGCCGGTGAGCCTGGTCAACGGCCTGCCCCTGCACACGCCGTCCGGGGACGTCGTGGTGTACGCGCTCGACGCCGCCCTGCGCCCGGTGTGGGCCGAGCCGGCCGGGCGGCTGCGCTGCCGGCCCGACGGCCGCGAGGAGGTCACGGCGTCCACGCCCCCGCAGCCGGGCCTGCGCGCCGTCGACGCCGCCACCTACGCGCTCGACCTGGGCTGGCTGGTCCGCGTCTCCGGCGGCGGCCTGCACGCGATGCCGGTCGGCCCGCTGGCCCCGGCCGTGGGCCGCGCCGCGGTACCGGCCCCGGACCCCGCGCCGCCCGCCTCGCAGGAAGCCACCGTCGACCTGACGCCGTACCGGCCGCTCGCGGACGGGCGCTACCGGGTCGTGGTCGGCACGCCCGGGCTGGAGATCAACGACCTCGTGTGGCCGGCGCTGTCGGCGCTGTTCACCTCGGCCCTGACCGACGTGCCGGCGGGCGTGGACCTGCAGGTGAACGGCGACGCGACGGACTGGGGCCGGACCGTGGCGGCCGAGCTGGCGGAGCGCCACCTGGGCGCGGACGCCGGTCCCGGCCGCGACGTCCTCGAGCTCGACAGGCACCGGCCCGACGACGGCGCCGCGTTGAAGCCCTACGCGCCCGCGAAGGTCCTGACGTTCGGCGCGGAGCCCGAGCCGGACGCCGCCCCGCCCCGCCGCCGGCGGCTCGTCCTGGCCGTCGCGGGCGCCGCCGCCGTGCTCGCCGTCGGCGCCGGCATCGTGGCGGCCTGGCCCGGCGACCGGGGGCACACCGACAACGTGGGCACGGACCCGTACCTGATGCCGGACATCAGCGCGGGCAGCGCCACCTCCGGCCCGTCCCCGAGCGGCTCCTCCCGCGCGGCCTCGGCCCGCCCCTCCGCCTCGGCCGGGCGCCCGAGCGGCGCGCCGGCCCCGGCGGCCTCCGGCCCGGAGGGCACCCGGACCAGCGGCAGCCCGGACCCGCTCGGCCTCGACAACCTGTTCAACCTGGCCGCGGGCCACGACACCCGCGACAGCGGCCACGCGGACGTGTACGGCTCGGGCAACATCACCGACGGTGACGCGGGAACGTACTGGGAGAGCCGCAGCAACGCGTTCCCGCAGTGGGTCCAGGTCGACCTGGGCGGCCCGGCCCAGCTGCGCCGGGCGGTGCTGCGCCTGCCCCCGTCGGCGGCGTGGCCGGCGCGCAGCCAGCGCATCGAGGTCCAGGCGAGCGCGGACGACAAGACCTTCACGACCCTGACGGCGCCGGCGTCGTACACCTTCGACCCCGCCTCGGGCCAGCGCGCGACGATCATGCTGCCGGGCACGCCGTGGCGCTATGTCCGCCTGGTCTTCACCGCGAACTCCGTCCAGTCCGCGGGCCAGCTGTCGGCGCTGGAGCTCTACCGCCTCTGAAGGCAGGCGCCGCCCGCCTCCAGCCACTGGGCGCCGTTCGAGCGCGTGGCCGCCTCGAAAAAGTGCGGCCCGGGGAGGGGGCCGAATCCCCTCCCCGGGCCGCGAATCCCCCCTGGGTTACGAGCAGGCGGCGCCGTTGAGCTTGACGCTCGCGGGGGCCGGGCTGGACGGGCCGTTGGCGGTGAAGCCGATCGTCACCGACGCGCCCGCGGCCAGCGACGGGGCCCAGCTCGGGGCGGCCGCGGTGAAGGTCGTGCCGGACTGGGTGACTGTCGCGTTCCAGCCGCTCTGCAGCGTCACGCCCGACGGCACGCTCCAGGTGGCGGTCCACGGGTTGACGGCCGCGGCGCCCGTGTTCTTCACGGTGACGCTCGCCTGGAAGCCGCCCTGCCAGGCATTGTCGATCTTGACGGTGGCGGTGCAGCCGCCGGGCGGGGTCGACGGCGAGCGCGAGGCCGACGGGGAGACCGACACCGAGGTGGAGGCCGAGGCCGAGCCGGTGGGGCCGGTGCCGCCGCCGACCGGCGGGATGAGGTACGGCTGCAGGATCGACTGCTTCTGCTGGTTGACCGTCTTCCAGTCGTCGCCGACGATGCCGCCGGTGTCGCCCGAGTTCGGGTTCCACGACCAGTACGTGAAGTCCATGCCGGTGACGCCGCTGCCCATGTACGCCATCAGCTTCTGCAGCCATTGCACGTCCTGCGGGTTCTGCAGGGTGCTGCCGAACTCACCGACGAGTACCGGCGCGATGTTCTGCTTCTCCAGGTAGCCCCAGAACTGGTCCCAGATCGCGGGCAGGTTGTTCGGGAAGTTCGGGTCGTCGAACCACGCCTGGTGGTACACGGAGTTGGCGTACTCGTGCGCGGAGTACACGAGCTTGTTGGCCTTGTTCAGGCGCACCGGGTACTGCCCGGCCTTCGACAGGTTGCCGCCCCACCAGCCGCACGGCTCGTCGGGGATGTCGTCCCAGGCGTTGGCGTTGCCGCCGCTCGGGCAGCTGACGCCCTCGACGACGATGAGCCAGTTCGGGTTCGCCTCGAGGACCGCGTTGCCGGCCCGCTCGGCGGCCAGCCGCCAGTCGCGGTTCACGTCGCCGCAGCCCCAGCAGGAGCCGGTGCCGTTCGGGTCGGTGCCGTCGGCGTGCGGCTCGTTGTGCAGGTCGGCGCCGATGACGGTCGGGTTGTTCGCGTAGTGGCGCGCGAGCATCTGCCAGTTGCTGATCCAGGTCGACTCGGGCGTCGCGGCGACGTACCACAGGGCGCTCTGCCCCGCGCTCGTCGGGCGGTGCCGGTCGAGCAGGATGCGCATGCCCTTGCTGCCGGCGTAGTCGACGACCTTGTCGAGGATCTGCAGCGGGCTCAGGCCGACCAGGTCGGGGTTGCTGTACCCATCGACGCTGTTGGCCTGCGCGCCCGCCTTGAGCGCGTCGTCAGAGTAGGGCACCCGGATCGTGTTGTACCCGAGGCTCGCCATCTGGTCGATGTGGTCCTTCCACGGCCGGGCCCACAGCCCGTGGAAGGTCTTGTTGTCCGTTTCCATGCCGAACCAGTTGATGCCGGTGAGCCGCACCTTGGCGCCCGTGGAGTCGACGAGCTGCGCGCCGACGGTGCTCAGGTATCCGGTTCCGGTGCCGCCGGTGGCCGCCGAAGCCGTGCTGTTGAGGCCGATGACGGTGACGGCCCCGACGACGGCCATGCTGCTGGCCGCGACGGCGGCCCAGAGTCTCCTCATGCCCGATGTTGTATTGAGACACGTCACATGATGCCCAGCCGGGGCCGCCGGACTTCGGCGTCTGGGCAGCTCAGAGCGGTACAGCCGACGGAAACTTACACCGTGGGCAGGGCCTGCAGGAGCTTGGTGTGCGCGTCCAGGACCAGTCGCGCGGCGGCCTTCGCGGCCGGGTCGGAGCCGGCGGTACCTTCGGAGGTCGCCAGCCGCGTGGTGCCCTCGAGGTGCTCGCGCAGCACCCGGATCGCCGTGGCCTTGTGCTGGTCCGCGGGCGCGGCGCGGATCGCGGCGAGGTCGTCCTCGAGGACCATGCCCGGCAGGTCGTGCCCGGCGTGCACGGACGCGTCCTCGATGCCCCCGCCCGAGCTCAGGGCGGAGCGCAGCGCGGCGAGCTCGTCGCGGTGCCCGGTGGCGGCCGGGCCCACGACCCCCGCGAGCTGCGCGTCGTCCTTGAGCAGGTCGAAGAGCGGCAGCGCGCTCGTGTCCAGCGAGATCATGAGCTGCAGGAAGGCGAAGTCGGTCGGGTTCAGCGCGCCGGACACGGCCGGCTGCTGGCCGGGCGGGCGCAGCGCGGGCGCGGCGGGCTCGTGCGCGGGGCGGGCCCAGAGCACCACGACGGCGAGCGCGGCGACGAGCACGACGGCGATGGCGAGGACGCGGCGCCAGAGGTTGCGCCCGGCAGCCTCCTCCTCCTCGGGCGCGGCCGGCTGCGCCGCGTCGACGGCGTCGTCCCCGGGCGTGGGCTCGGTCGACACCGCCACGCTCGCACCGTTGATGGGTTCGCCGCCATCCTGGGTCACCGGTCGACGGTAAATCCGGGGCCGGGCCGTTTTCTATTAGGTGCGTATTAAGTTGTCCCGATGATTTTCAGGCTCCGCGAATAACGCTTTTAACGCGGATATAAGGCGCCGATGCGCGAGACTGAGCCCGTGAAGCGCCTCCTGCGGCGTCCCGGCCGTGCTCGCCTTCGCGGGGCTGTGGGGGCTGGGCGCGTACGCGCTCGGCTTCGCCGTGCTGGACAACAGTTTCCCGTGGGCGCTCGCCGCCGCGTTCGCCGGCGGCGTCGCGGTCGCGGCGACCCTCGGCGGCCTCGTCGGGCGGCCCGGGCCGGTCCTGCTCGCGCTGCCGCTGGCCGGCACATGGCGTCGTCGCCCAGTTGCCTCAGCTGCCTCAGTTGCCGATCCGGGTTACCTCGCCGTGCGGGCCGCCCTGCCACCACATGCAGTCGACCAGGTACGCCGCGCCGCCGTCGCCCGGCACGAACTGCACCACCATCCGGCTCGGCTCGGTCTGCGCCTGCGACACCGAGTAGCCGTCCCGGGGCGTGGCGGTGACGAGCGAGACGACCTCGGCCCGGATGCGCACGACCGCGTCGCCGCCGTCGGAGCGGAACGACTTGAGGTACACGTCGACGCCGTCGGAGCCGGTCGTCACCGTCCAGCCGTCGACGACGCGGGGCGGCGCGGTGGACTTCTGCGTGGGCGGGGCCTGCGTGGTGCGGGTCGCGCCCGGGGTGGTCGGCAGCGGCGTGAAGGCGGAGCTCGGGTCCTCGATGATCACCGACTTGGGGCTGGTGGGGCCGGCCGACGGCGGCGGCAGCGTCTGCATCGCCACCGGTCGATCGCCGCGCCCGTCGTCGGCCGCGACCGGGATCGAGTCCTGGGGCACGGCCGTGCGCAGCACCGGCCGCAGCGCCAGCGACGCCACGCCGATACTCGCCGTGGTGGCCAGGCACCACAGCAGCACCGGCACCGCGCCTTTCTCCACCTGCATCGCCGCATTGTTGCACGCCGACCCGCCCGGCCGTCCCGGCGAAGTGGCGATAGGGTGCGCGCATGCCGCTCATCCTGCTGGTCGAGGACGATGTCGCCGTCTCGGGCGCCCTGTCCCGGGCCCTGACCGACGCCGGGCACGTCGTGCGCCCCGTCGGCAACGCCGGCTCGGCACTGCGCGTCATCGCCACCGACCCGCCGGACCTCGTCATCCTGGACCTCGGCCTGCCCGACATGGACGGGCTCGACGTGCTGCGGATGCTGCGCGGAATCTCCAACGCGCCCGTGATCGTGGCGACCGCCCGCCGCTCCGAGCGCGACATCATCCGGCTGCTCGACGCGGGCGCGGACGACTACGTGACCAAGCCGTTCTCCAGCGCCCAGATGTCGGCGCGGATCAACGCGGTGCTGCGCCGCGGCCAGGGCACGCCCGGGCCGGCCCAGCCGCCGGCCGGGGTCACGGTGGGCGGCCTGCACGTCAACCCGCAGCAGCGCTCGGCGACGCTCGACGGACGGCCGCTGCAGCTGACGAAGAAGGAATTCGACCTGCTGGCGTACCTCGTGCAGCGCTCCGGCCGGGTGGTGAGCCGCCGCGAGCTGCTGACCGAGGTGTGGCAGCGGCCGGACAGCTCGGGCGAGGACCAGACCATCGACGTGCACGTGTCGTGGCTGCGGCGCAAGCTCGGCGAGAGCGCGACGCAGCCGCGGTACCTGCGCACCTTCCGCGGGGTCGGGGTGATGCTCGTCGACCCGGCGCAGCCGCCGGCATGAGATCGGCGTTGATGCGCCTGTCGTTCGCGATCACCTCGATGATCGCGCTGGCGTTCCTCGTGCCGCTGGCGTACGTGACCAAGCAGATCGCCCACGACCGCGCGCTCGCCGAGGCCCGCTACCAGGCCGACGCGATGGTCGCCGCGCTGGCCTCGGCCCCCGGCGACCAGTCGGGCTCGCTGGTGCGCGCGGTGGCCACGGTGCCGGCGGGGCAGTCGGGGCGGCTGGCGGTACACCTGGTGGGGCAGCCGACCGTCGGCACGAGCCATGCGCTGACGGCCGACGTCGACCGGGCCGTGCGCCAGCGCCGCTCGATGACCGCCGACGCGCCCGGCGGGGTCGCGTATCTGCAGACGGTCGTGCTCGACGGCGACCGGACGGCGGTCGTGGAGGTGTACGTCTCCGACGACGAGCTGACCCAGGGTGTCGGCGCGGCCTGGCTGGCGCTGGCCGGGCTCGCGGTCATCCTCGTCGCCGGCTCCACCCTCGTCGCCGACCGGCTCGGCGCCCAGATCGTGCGGTCCACGCGCAAGCTCGCCGAGGGCGCCCGCGCGTTCGGCGACGGCGACCTGCACGCGCGGGTCGAGCCCGACGGCCCGCCGGAGCTGCGCGACGCGGCCAGCAGCTTCAACCGCATGGCCGAGCAGATGGTCGCGTTCGCCGACGCCGAGCGCGAGCTCGCGGCGGACCTCTCGCACCGGTTGCGCACCCCGCTGACCGCGCTGCGCCTCGACGCCGACGCGATGCCGCCGGGCCCGATCGGCGAGCGGATGCGCCAGGCCTTCGACGCCCTCGACGACGAGATCGAGCAGATCATCACGCAGGCGCGCCGCTCGGCCGCGGACCGGCAGCCGGAGACCACCGACCTCGTCGAGGTGGTCGCGGACCGGCTCGCGTTCTGGTCGGTGCTGGCCGAGGACCAGAACCGGCCGTGGCGGGTGACCGGCGGCCAGGAGCCCGTGTACGTGCCGGCCTCCTACTCCGACCTCGTCTCGGCCGTGGACTGCCTGCTGGGCAACGTGTTCCAGCACACCGGCGAGGGGACCGCGTTCGAGGTGCACGTGTCGGCCCGCGGCCTCTACGTCGACGACGCCGGCCCCGGCATCGCCGACCCCGACCGCGCCCTGCGCCGCGGCGCGAGCGGCGCCGGCTCCACGGGCCTGGGCCTGGACATCGTGCGCCGTGTCGCGGACGCGGCGGGCGGCCGGCTGCTGATCGAGCGCTCCCCGCTGCGGGGCGCGCGGATCGCCATCGAGCTGGACCCGTTCGCCGCCGAGACCCCGGCCCCGCGGCCCGCCCGGCGGACCGTGCGCTGATGCTCGACGCGCTGCCCGGCTTCGTCCAGCGCCTGTACCGGTCACCTGGCACACCCTGGCGCACCACGGCGTCGCGGTGCGCGGCCCGGCCCCGTCCGCGCTCGACATCCACACCGACGCCGGGGGGCTGCGCGCCGGGACGCGGGCGAACATCGCGTCGTACTGGCGGCCGTGGCTGCGCCGCCGCGGCCTCGCGCTGCTGAGCGACCGGGGCGTGACGTGGGGCGTACTGGGCCTGGCCCGCATGCACTGCACGCTGTCGACGGGCGGGATCGCGTCGAAGTCGGCCGCGGGCGGGTGGGCCCTGGACGCGTTCCCGGAGCACGCGCAAGTGCTCCGGGAGGCACTCCGGCTCCGCGCGGGCGACGCGCGCCGCTCCGCGTCCGCGCGGACGGCGGCGCCCCGCTGTTCCGGTCCCGCCGCGTGCGCCGGACGGCCGCCGCCGGGTTCATGCACACGATGATCGCCGGCGCGGCCTGAGACTGCTCCGCCGCCGCGGACCCGGATCACGCGTGGGCGACGACGATGGTCTCCAATGACGCGCCGCCCGCGATCCGCTGTTCGAGCAGCGTCACCCCGCACGCGAGTGCGAGCAGCCGGTCGGGGCGCCGGCCCGCACGGCGCGCCTCGGCGGCGAGGGCGAGCGCGGCGAGCCGCAGCGTGGTCGCGGTGCCGGCGGTGAGCCTCCGGCGGCTGCGGAACACCTCGTCCGTCGCCGCCGACAGCGCCCCCGTGAGGGTCGCCATGACGGTGTCGTCCCGCGGGCACGTGCCGGGCGCCTGCGACACCGCCGCCGTCGCCAGCGCCTCCAGATCGATGCCCAGCGGGGAGTCGGCGAATCCGGCGGAATCGGTGAGCGCGACCGCGACCACGGCCCCGAACATGTCGTCCGGCCGGCTCGCCCGGATCCGCGGGCGCGGGCGCATCGGGTGGGCGAACGCCAGCGTCGCGCCGATACTCGCGGCGGTCTCGGCCGCGCCGCCACCGTCGTGCGCGACGTCGCGGACGACGCTCAGGTCGAGTATGAAGTCGAGGACGGGCGCCAGGGCCGGGCTGAGGCCGAGGTCGTCGACGGCCGCCCGGGTGCAGCCGAGGACCTCGAGCACCTCGATGCCGTGCACGCTGCTGGCCGCGAGGACCTGCGCGATGGCGATCACGAGGGCCCGCGCGTGCGGCAGCGCGGCCTCGGCATCGACGGCCTTGAGGCGCTCGGCCGCATCCTTGAACCCCGCGTCGCCGGCGAGGTTATCGGCCCGGCTGAATGCGCGAATCCTCCTAAGCGTTAGGCGGTCACGCCAGCAGGCGGACCAGCAGCGCGTCGAACGTCGCCAACTCTTCGGCGTTCAGCGGCGCGAACGAGCGCACCAGGACCTCCTCCACCAGTCGCTGCCCCTGCTCCCGGATCGTGTCGCCCTTCGCGGTCAGCCGGTGGCGCACCGCGCGGCCCGGGCCCGGGACCCGCTCGATCAGGCCGCGGTCGATCATCCGCGTCGCCAGGGTGCCGAAGGACTGGTCGGTCTGGAAGGTCAGCTGGGCCAGGTCGTGCAGCGACGCGTCCGGCGTGCGGTGCAGGTGCCGCAGCGCGTCCCACTGGACCAGGCTCACGCCCAGCGGGGCCAGCGCGGCGTTGGCCGCGCGGTGGTGGCGCATCTGCAGGCGCTTGACCGACAGCCCGATCTCCGAAATCGCCCTCGTCATGCCGCAAGCCTATCTCAGGTTGCTTTTATCAACATGCTGATCTAAGGTTCCTGATATGAAGAGCCTGACGTTCGCCGCCGGCGCGATGCTCGTCTCCTATCTGCCGTTCTCCGCGGTCAACGGAGCGCTCGGGGCCATCGCCGCGGCGACCGGGGCCGGCACCCTCCAGCTGCAGTGGGTCTCCGACGCGTTCGCGGTGGCGCTCGCCGCGGTGGTCCTGCCCGCCGGCGTGCTCGCCGACCGCGTCGGGCACCGGCTCGTCACGCTGCTCGGGCTGGCCGGCACGGTGCTCGGCGCCGCCGCCGGGACCGTCGCGGGGCAGCTGGACGGGGCGGCCGCAGTCGTGACGCTCTGGGTCGCGCAGGCCGTCGCGGGCGTCGGGGCGGCCGCGGTCATGTCGGCGAGCCTCGCGCTCATCGCCGCCCAGGCGCCCGACCCGCGCCGGCGCGCCCGCTGGATCTCGCTGTGGGCGGCGGCGACCGTGGGCGGGCTCGGCGGCGGGCCGTTCCTGACCGGGGCGGTGACCGCGGTGGCGGGCTGGTGGTGGCTGTACCCGCCGATCGCGCTCCTCGCCGTCGCGGCCGCGGCCGCCGGGTTCGGCGTCGCCGAGTCGCGGGCCCCCGAGCGCCGCAGGCCGGACGCGGCCGGCCTGGACGCCACCGCGCCCGCGCCCGCCACCGCCACCGCGCCCGCCACCGCCACCGCCGCCGCGCCCGCCACCGCCGCCGCGCCCGCCACCGCCGCCACCGCCGCCACCGCCACCGCCGCCACCGCCACCGCCGCCACCGCCACCGCCGCCACCGCCACCGCCGCGCCCGCCACCGCCGCGCCCGCCGCGCCCGCCGCGCCCGCCGCGCCCGCCGCGCCCGCCGCGGACGCCGCCGCCGCGCCCGAGCGCCACGGGCTGGACGGCACCAGGCACGGCGCGGCCGCGATCGGCGTCGCCGCGCTGGTCTTCGCGGTCATCGAAGCCGGTACCGCCGGCTGGACCTCCCCCGCCACCCTCGCCGCCGCCGCGGTGGCCGTGCTCGCGTTCGCCGCCCTGGCCGCGATCGAGCGCCGCGCCGAGTCGCCCCTGCTGCCCCTGTCGCTGTTCGCCTCGCGCGGGTTCGCCGCGGCGGCCCTGGCCGCGACCGTGGTGCTGTTCGCGATCGGCGGCGGGCTGTTCTTCCTGAGCCTGACCCTGAGCCACGCCCACGTGGGCCAACTCGGGATCGCGCTGCGGCTGGGCGGCCTGTTCGGCGGCAACGCGCTGGGCAGCGTGGCCGCGGGGTGGCTGCAGCGCCGCCTCGACGGCAGCACGGTCCTGCTCGCCGGCCTCGTCGTCGCCGCCGCGGGCGCGGCCTCGCTGCTGACCTTGGGCGGCGCGAGCGGAGCGGAGCTGACGTGGCGCCTGGCGGTGCTCGGCCTCGGCGCGGGACTGGTCATGGCGACGAGCTCCGCGGTCGCGGTGCAGTCGGTGCCCGCCCAGTTCGCGGGCCTGGCCGGCGCGGCCAGCAACGCCGTGCGCCAGATCGGCGCGGCCCTCGGCCCCGCGGTTCTGGGCGGCGTCCTCGCGGCCCGCTCCACGACCGGCCTCGCGGGCGCGGTGCACGCCTTCGCCGCGGTGCTGACGGCGGCGCTGGCCCTGACGGCGCTGGTCGCCGCCGCCCTGATCCACCTGCGGCGCGTCCCCCGCGCCGCCTGAGAAAACCCACATATACGAAATATCCGAGATGTCGCGGTGGGGAGCGCCCGACATATCGTCCGGCAACCCCCGAGATCGGAGAAACACGATGAATGTCACCTACACCGAGCGCGGTACCGGCCGCACCGTCCTGCTGCTGCACGGCGGGGCCGGCCCGGCCTCCGTCACCGCCTTCGCCGACAAGCTCGCGGCCGAGCACCCGGTGCGCGTCATCACCCCGACGCACCCCGGGTTCGACGGCACCGAACGGCCCGGCGACGTGGACAGCGTGCGCAAGCTCGCCGGCGTCTACCGGGCGTTCCTCGACGACCTGGACCTGCGCGACGTCGCCGTGGTCGGCAACTCCATCGGCGGCTGGATCGCGGCCGAGCTCGCGCTGGCCGGGGGCGGGCGCATCGCCGGGCTGACCATCGTCGACGGGGTCGGGATCGAGGTGCCGGGGCACCCGGTCGCCGACTTCTTCTCGCTCACGTTCCCGCAGATCGCGCAGGCCAGCTACTACGACCCGACCGGCCGCACGATCGACCCGGGCGCGCTGCCCGAGGCGGCCCGGGCGGTCATGGCCGGCAACCGCCGGACGCTCGAGCTGTACGCGCCGAGCATGGTGGACCCGACGCTGCGGGAGCGGCTCGGCGCGGTGGAGGTCCCGGCCCTGGTGATCTGGGGCGACAGCGACGGGATCGCCGGGCCGCAGTACGGGCGGGCCTACGCCGAGGCGATCCCGGGCGCCCGGTTCGTGCTGCTGGAGCGGACGGGGCACCTGCCGCAACTGGAGAGCCCGGACGCGCTCATCGAGCCGCTGTGGAACTTCATCGAGAGCACTGAAGGCAAGCACTGAACAGCGCAAAGGGTGGACCGCCGACGCCCCGAAGGCGGCCCACCCCCTGCATTCCCACCAGATACCGGAGAAAGTTCAGCGGGCGCGGCCCGCACGGCGCTTGGCCCACACGTCGAACGCGACCGCGGCGAGCAGGACGATGCCCTTGACGAGCATCACGCGCTCCGGGGGCTCGCCGTTGAGCGACATGCCGTTGCTGATGACCGCCATGATGAGGCCGCCGGTGATCGCGCCGACGACCTTGCCGACGCCGCCCTGCACCGCCGCGCCGCCGATGAAGGCGGCCGCGATCGCGTCGAGCTCGAACGCGTTGCCGGCGGTCGGGCCGGCCAGGTTGAGCCGGCCGGCGAAGATGATGCCGGCGATCGCCGACAGCACGCCCATGTTGACGAAGATCCAGAACGTGACCGACTTGACCTTGACGCCGGAGAGGCTCGCGGCCTGCAGGTTGCCGCCGACGGCGTAGATGTGCCGGCCGAAGACGGTGCGCTGGGAGATGAGGGTGTACGTCAGCACGAGCACCGCCAGCAGGACGAGCACCCACGGCAGGTTCTTGAACCGGGCCAGCTGCACGATGACGAACATGAGCACGAGCGAGGCGCCGATGAGCTTGGCCCAGAAGACCGGCAGCGAGTCGACGGCCTGGCCGTAGCCGATGCGGCCCCGGCGGGCGCGCCACTGCACCGCGATGATGCCGGCGACCGTGGCGACCCCGACGAGCAGGGTGAACAGGTCGGCCCCGCCCAGCGGGCCGAGGCCCACGTTGTTGAGGAAGCCCGGGATGAAGCCGTTGGACAGCGTCCGCACGTCCTCGGCGAAGGGGCCGATGCCCTGGTTGCCCAGCGTCGTCATGGTGAGGGCGCGGAAGATGAGCATGCCGGCGAGCGTGACGATGAAGGCCGGGATCCCGAAGTACGCGATCCAGAAGCCCTGCCACGCCCCGATCGCGGCGCCGGCCAGCAGCGTGAGCACGATGGCCAGCGGCCAGGGCAGGTCCGCCTTCACCATCAGCACCGCGGAGAGCGCGCCGGTGACGGCGACGACCGAGCCCGCCGACAGGTCGATGTGCCCGGCGATGATGATGAGGATCATCCCGATGGCCAGGATCAGAATGTACGAGTTCTGAATGACCATGTTCGAGATGTTCTGCGGCTCGAGCAGCGAGCCGTCGGTCAGGATCGTGAAGAACACCAAGATCGCGGCGAAGGCGATGTAGATGCCGCTCTGGCGCAGGTTCACCGAGAACCGCGTCGGCGGCGTGACGGTCGGCTCGACCGCGGGTTCGACCACTGTGGTCATGGACGGGTTACTCCTTGATCCTGGTCATGAGGCGCATCAGGCGCTCCGGGGAGAACTCGGGGCGCTCGACCGAGCCGGTGATGCGGCCGGCGGAGAGGGCGTAGATCCGGTCGCAGATGCCGAGCAGCTCGGGCAGCTCGGAGGAGATGACGAGGATCGCCTTGCCCTGCTCGGCGAGCTGATTGATGATCGTGTAAATCTCGTACTTCGCGCCGACGTCGATGCCGCGGGTCGGCTCGTCCAGGATCAGCACGTCGGGGTCCGTGAAGATCCACTTGGCCAGCACGACCTTCTGCTGGTTGCCGCCCGACAGCGTGCCGGCGATGGCGCCGACGCTCTTGGACTTGATGTTGAGGCTGCCACGGTACCGCTCGGCGACCTCGAACTCCCGGTTGTCGTCGACCCATCCGCCCTTGGCCAGCTTGTTCAGGGCGGCGCCGGAGACGTTGCGCTGGACGTCCTCGATGAGGTTGAGCCCGTAGCGCTTGCGGTCCTCGGTCGCGTAGGCGACGCCGTGCCCGATCGCCTCCTGCACCGAGCGCAGCTGGATCGGCTTGCCGTGCTTGTACACCTGGCCGCTGATGTCGACGCCGTAGCTGTGCCCGAACACGCTCATCGCGAGCTCCGTGCGACCGGCCCCCATCAGCCCGGCCAGCCCGACGATCTCGCCGGCGTGCAGCGTCAGCGTGGCGTTGTCGACGACCTTGCGGCCGTGCTGCGTCGGCGAGTGCACGGTCCAGTTCTCGATCCGCAGCATCTCCTCGCCGATGCGGGGGGTGTGCGGCGGGAACCGGTGCTCCAGGTCGCGGCCGACCATGCCGGAGATGATGCGGTCCTCGCTCACCCCGCCCGGCGCGTGCATGTCGAGCGTCTCGATGGTCCGCCCGTCGCGCAGGATCGTCGTGGAGTCGGCGATCGCCTCGATCTCGTTGAGCTTGTGCGAGATGATCACGCACGTGACGCCCTGGTCGCGCAGCCCGCGCAGCAGGCCGAGCAGGTGCGCGGAGTCCTCGTCGTTGAGCGCCGCGGTCGGCTCGTCCAGGATCAGCAGGCGCACGTCCTTGGACAGCGCCTTGGCGATCTCGACCAGCTGCTGCTTGCCGACGCCGATGTCCATGGCCGCGGTGACCGGGTTCTCGTGCAGGCCGACCCGGGCCAGCAGCTTCGCCGCGTCGTCGTTGGTGCGGTTCCAGTCGATCAGGCCACGGGCGGAGCGCTCGTTGCCCAGGAAGATGTTCTCCGCGATCGACAGGTACGGGATGAGCGCCAGCTCCTGGTGGACGATCACGATCCCGCGCCGCTCGGAGTCCCGGATGCCGCCGAAGTGGCAGGGCTCGCCCTCGAACAGGATGTCGCCCTCGTAGGTGCCGTGCCCGTACACGCCGGACAGGACCTTCATCAGGGTCGACTTGCCGGCGCCGTTCTCGCCGCAGATGGCGTGGATCTCGCCCCGGCGCACGGTCAGGTTGACGTCGTCCAGGGCCTTCACGCCCGGGAACGTCTTGGTGATGCCCCGCATCTGCAGGAGCGCCTCGGTCATGCTGATCTCCCTCAGGGCCCACCGCGGGCCCGGGCGGTCGAAGTCGCCCGGGCCCCCGGCGGAGCGGTGCTACTTGAGCTTGTCCTCGGTGTAGTAGCCGCCGTCGACGAGCACGGACTTGTAGTTGGACTTGTACACCACGACCGGCTCGAGCAGGTACGAGGGCACAACCTTCTTGCCGTTGTCGTAGTCCTTGGTGTTGTTCACGTCGGGCTTGCCGCCCTTGAGCACGGCGTCACCCATCTTGACCGTGACGTCGGCCAGCTTGCGGGTGTCCTTGTAGATCGTCGCGTACTGCTCGCCCGCGATGATCGACTTGACCGACGCGACCTCGGCGTCCTGACCGGTGACGATCGGGTACGCCTGGCCGCCGGTGCCGTAGCCGGCGCTCTTGAGCGCCGACAGGATGCCGATCGACAGACCGTCGTACGGCGAGAGGACGCCCTGCACCTTGGTGCCGCCGTTGTACGTCTTCGTGATCAGGTCTTCCATGCGCTTCTGGGCCGTCGCCGGGTCCCAGCGCAGGATCGCGACCGTCTTGAAGTCGGTCTGGCCGCTCTTGACCACGAGCGTGCCCTTGTCGATGTACGGCTTGAGGGTCTCCATCGCGCCGTTGAAGAAGAACGTCGCGTTGTTGTCGTCGGGCGACCCGGCGAACAGCTCGATGTTGAACGGTCCCTTGGCGGTGCCTTCGGAGCCGTCCTCCTTCTTCAGGCCGAGACCCACCAGCAGCGAGGTCGCCTGCTGCACGCCGACCTTGAAGTTGTCGAAGGTGGCGTAGTAGTCGACGTTCGGCGAGTTGCGGATCAGCCGGTCGTAGGCGATGACCGGAATCTTCTTGTCCGCCGCCTCCTGCAGCTGGGTGGTGATGGCGGTGCCGTCGATCGAGGCGATGATCAGCAGCTTCGCGCCCTTGGTGATCTGGTTCTCGATCTGGTTGACCTGCGTTGGGATGTCGTTCTCGGCGTACTGCAGGTCGACCTTGTAGCCGAGCTTCTCCAGTGCCGCCTTGACGTTGTTACCGTCGGCGATCCAGCGCTCCGACGACTTGGTCGGCATGGTGACGCCGACCAGCGCGCCGGCATTGTTGCCGGGAGCGGTGGCATCCTTGTCGGCCGTCTTCTCCGACGAACCACAGGCGGCGACGCTGAAGGCGACGGCCAGGCCAATCGCCGAAGCGGCGATGCGGGCAAACTTCACTTCTCCCCCTCAGGGCAGCGTGCAGCGGTCGGCAAGCGGGGCGTAAGGGTGTAAACGCTGCCACCGACGCGGTTTCGAAAGTGTTGCTGGGGCGTTGCCGCCACAGTGTTAACGCTCACAAAGAGGGGTGTCAAGACGAGCGATCGGATCGTGATCCGGCCGTTTCCACACTCTACGCTCGTGTGACGATGAGGCCCATGCGCCTGCTCACGGGTCTGCACGCCCACGGTACCGACCATCGGCCCGCCGTCAGTGTGAACGGTCGCGGTCTGTCCGCCGAACGGTTACACAATGCCGCCGCCGCGGTCGCCGGCGACGTGCGGGGGGCCGCCACCGTCGCCGTCGACGCCACCGCGACGCTGGAGACCGTCGTCGCCGTCACCGGCGCCCTCATGGCCGGCGCGGCCGTGGTGCCGGTGCCCGCCGACGCCGGGCCGGCCGAGCGGGAGCACATCCTGCGCGACTCGGGCGCGGCCGTCACGCTCGGCAACCGCCCGGACCGCTACCCCGGCGCCGTGCCTGTCGACGTGGCCCGGGAGTCGGCCGCCGGGTACGCCGCGCCGGACACCGGGGACGTCGCGCTCGTCATGTACACCAGCGGCACCACCGGCAGCCCCAAGGGCGTCGAGCTCACCCACGGCGCCGTCGAGGCCGGGCTGGACGCCCTCGCCGAGGCCTGGGCCTGGACCCCCGAGGACCGGCTCGTGCACGGCCTGCCGCTGTTCCACGTGCACGGCCTCATCCTCGGCGTGCTCGGCGCCCTGCGGCACGGCTCGCCGCTGACGCACACCGGCCGCCCGCACCCGGCCGCGTACGCCGCCGCCCGCGGCACCCTGTACTTCGGCGTGCCCACGGTCTGGTCCCGCGTCTGCCAGGAGCCCGCCGCGGCCCGGGCCCTGCGCCGGGCCCGGCTGCTCGTCTCCGGCAGCGCCCCGCTGCCCGCGCCGGTGTTCGAGCGCCTGTTCGCGCTCACCGGACACCGCCCGGTCGAGCGCTACGGCATGACCGAAACGCTCATCACGATCTCCAGCCGCGCCGGTGGCGAGCGCCGGCCCGGCCAGGTCGGCGTCCCGGTGACCGGCGTGCGCACCCGGCTCGTCGCCGAGGACGGCACCGATGCCCCCCGCGACGGCGAAACCATCGGCGAGCTGTGGGTCGACGGGCCGATGCTGCTGCGGCGGTACCGCGGGCAGCCCCCCGGCTCCGCCCGCACCCCGGACGGCTGGTTCCGCACCGGCGACCTCGCGCGCATCGCGCCCGACGGCTGGCACCGCATCGTCGGGCGAGCCTCCACCGACCTGATCAAGAGCGGCGGGTACCGCATCGGCGCCGGCGAGGTCGAGGACGCCCTGCTGGCCCACCCGGCGGTGCGCGAGGCGGCGGTCGTGGGGCTGCCCGACGACGACCTCGGCGAGACCGTCACCGCGTTCGTGGTGGCCGCGGCCCCGGTCACCGAGCGGGACCTCGTCGACTTCGTGGCCGCCCACCTCAACGTGCACAAGCGCCCCCGGGCCGTGCACTTCCTCGAGGCGCTGCCGCGCAACGCGATGGGCAAGGTGCAGAAGAAGCGGCTGACCGGCCCTATGCTGTAGCTCAGGCTCTCGTTGTGTGGTGGTGGTTGCGGTGGAGACGGGCAGAATTCTGCGGTTCGATGAGGTCCGGGGTTACGGGTTCATCGCGCCGAACGCGGGCGGCGAGGACGTGTTCGTGCACGCCAACGACTTCGGCGACCAGCGGCATCTGGTGCACCCCGGGATGCGGGTGGAGTACGAGGTCGAGGAGGGCGAGCGGGGCCTGAAGGTCTCCACGGTGCGCATCCTCGACGCCCCGCCGCCGCGCCGCGAGCACGCCCGCACCACGGCGTCCGCGGCCGCGCCGTTCACCCCGCTGACCGGCGCGGCGCCGCCCGGCGACGACGACGGGCTGTGCGACGTGCTGTCCAGCCGCGAGTTCAACGCCGAGGTCACGGAGCTGCTCATCCAGCACGTGCCGACGCTGACCGGCGCGCAGATCGCCCAGGCCCGCCAGCACCTCGCCGCCTTGGCGCGCAGCCATGGCTGGGTGGAGAGCTAGGGTTGCGGCCGTGAAGGTTCTTTTCATCGGCGGCAGCGGGATCATCAGCTCCGCGTGCTCGGCCCTGGCCGTGCAGCGCGGCATCGACCTGTACGTCCTCAACCGTGGCGAGTCCAGGCAGCGGCCCCTGCCCGAGCAGGCCACCCTGCTGCGGGCCGACATCCACGATCCGGCGGCCGTCCGCGAGGCGATCGCGGGACACTCCTTCGACTCCGTCGTGGACTGGGTGGCCTTCACGCCCGAGGACGTCCGCGCCGACATCGAGCTGTTCCGGGGCCGCACCGGGCAGTACGTGTTCATCAGCTCGGCCTCGGCCTACCAGACCCCGCCGGCGCGCCTGCCGGTCGTGGAGTCCTCGCCGCTGCGCAACCCCTTCTGGCAGTACAGCCGCGACAAGATCGCCTGCGAGGACCTGCTCGTGCAGGTGTACCGGGACAAGGGCTTCCCCGCGACGATCGTGCGCCCCTCGCACACGTACGACCGCACGCTCGTGCCGTTCGACGGCGGCTGGACGGTGCCGGCCCGGATGCGCGCCGGCAAGGAGATCGTGGTGCACGGCGACGGCACCTCGCTGTGGACCCTGACCCACCACGAGGACTTCGCGCGCGCGTTCGTGCCGCTGCTGGGCCACCCGCGCGCGGTCGGCGACACCTTCCAGATCACCAGCGACGACTACCTGACCTGGAACCAGATCGCCGAGCAGCTCGCCGCCGCGCTCGGCACCACCGCGCGGATCGTGCACGTGCCCTCGGACGCGATCGCCGCGGCCGACCCGGAGTGGGGTGCCGGCCTGCTCGGCGACAAGGCCCACTCGATGGTCTTCGACAACGCCAAGGTCCGCGCGCTCGTGCCCGGTTACGTCGCCACGATCCCGTTCCACCAGGGCGCGCGCGAGATCGCCGCCTGGTTCGACGGGGACCCGGCCCGCCAGGTCGTCGACGAGCGCCTCGACAAGGTGATGGACGACCTCGTGGGAAGGTTCCGGATTTGAGCAAGTCCGACCTGCAGATGTACCTGCAACGGGGCCGCGACAGCCTGCTGTGGAAACTCGAGGGCCTGGGCGAGTACGACATCCGCCGTCCGCTCGTCCCCACGGGCACCAGCCTGCTGGGGCTCGTCAAGCACGTGGCTTCGGTCGAGGCCGGGTACCTCGGCGCCACCTTCGGCCGCCCGTTCCCGGAGCCGCTGCCGTGGATGGACGAGGGCGCCGAGCACAACGCCGACATGTACGCGGCCGCCGACGAGTCCCGGGACTACCTCACCGGGCTGTACCGCCGGATCCAGGCCCACTCCGACGCCACCATCGCCGCGCTCGACCTCGACGCGCCCGGGCGGGTGCCGTGGTGGGAGCCGGCGAAGGCGGACGTGACGCTGCACCGGGTCCTGATCCACATGATCGCCGAGACGGACCGGCACTGCGGGCACGCCGACATCATCCGCGAGATCATCGACGGCGCGATCGGCTGGCGGCCCGACGCGAACAGCCTCGCCTTCGCCACGCCCGAGGAGTTCCAGGCCTTCCACGACAAGATCGAGCGGGCGGCCCGCGCCGCGTCCTAGATGCCGACGCGCGCCCGGATCACGGCCACCAGGGACTCCTGCACCGACTCCAGGCTGCGGTCGGGCTCGAACACCAGCCAGTCGACCGCGACGACCAGGCACACGCCGAACAGCGCGGCCGCGGCCATGCGCACGTCCAGGCCGGCGTCGAAGTATCCCTCTTCGACGCCCCGGCCCAGCACGCCGGCGATGACGCCCACGGCCTCGTCGCGCAGCAGGCGCAGGGTCTGGTGCCACTCGCGGTTGGTGCGCCACATCTCCGACAGCAGCAGCTGCGCGAACGAGCGGTGCCGCTGGATGTACGCCAGCTCCGCCCGGATCAGCCCGACGGCCTGCTCCGGCGGGGTCGCCGCGGCCGCCACGGCGGCGTGGAAGTCGGCGGTGAGCAGCCCGACGCCGTGGCGCAGCAGGGCCTCGAAGAGCGCGTTCTTGGACGGGAAGTTGTAGTACACGGTCCCCTTGGCGACCCCGGCCGCGACCGCGATGTCGTCGACCGTCGTGGCGGAGAAGCCGTGCTCGGCGATCAGCTCCATCGCGGCGTCGTACAGGCGCTGCTTGGTGTCGTCGCGGCGGCGGGTGCGACCGTCGGGCACGGCTCGGGACTCCCTACATGACCAGGTCGGGGTGCAGCTTCGCCGGGGTGAGCCGGCGCCCGCGCCACGCGGCCAGCGTGGTGAGGGCGAACGCGGCGGCGGCGAACCCGGCCAGGACGAGCGCGCCGGTGACCACGGTACCGCCCGGGCCGCCGTTGACCAGGTGCCGCAGCCCCGACACCACGTACGTCATCGGCAGGAACGGGTGGACCGCCTGCAGGAAGCCGGGCGTGGTCTCGATCGGGTACGTGCCGCCGGACGAGGTCAGCTGCAGCATCAGCACGGCGAGGGCCACGAGCCGCCCGGCCGGGCCGAGCCGGGCGCCGAACCACTGGATGAGCGCGGTGAACGCGACGGCGGTGAGGGCCAGGAAGGCGTACATGCCCAGCGGGTGCGCCGGGTGCAGGCCGAGCGCGAAGCGGACCACGAGGAACAGCGCGGTCGCCTGCACCACGCCGATGAGCAGCGCGGGCAGCCAGCCGGCCAGCGCCGCCCGCCACGGCCGGGCACCGGAGACGAGGTGCCGGCGGGTCAGCGGGCGCAGCACCATGTAGCTGATCATCGCGCCGACCCACAGGGCCAGGCCGAGGAAGTACGGCGCGAACCCGGCCCCGTAGGTGCCCGCCGGGTGCTCGGTCTCGCGGTCGAGCGCGACCGGGTCGCCGAGCACGCCGGCCCGCGCGGCGCGGGTGTCCGGGTCGTACCCCGGGATCTTCCCGGCGCCGTCGGCGAGCCCGTCGGCCAGGCGGCCGGCGCCGTCGCCGAGGTCGGCCAGGCCGGCCGCGAGCCGGTGCCCGCCGTCGGAGAGGGTGCCGAGGCCGTCGTCGAGCTGGCGGGCGCCGGTGGCGAGCCGGTACAGGCCGCCGCTGAGGTCCTTCGCCCCGGTGACCGCCTGGCCGGTGCCGTCGTGCAGCCGGCCGGCGCCGGTCGCGAGAGCGTCGAGGCCGTCGGCGAGCCGGTCGACCTGGGCGCGGGCGGCGGCGACGTCGTCGGCGAGGTGCGGGGCGGCCCGGGCGACCTCGCGGGCCGTCTGGGCGACCGCGTTCATCTGCGTGCGCAGCTGGTCGAGGTCGCCGGTGTCGAGCCGGGTCTGCAGCTGCTGGGCGGCCTTCGCGGCGGCGTCGGCGGCCTGCAGCGCGGTCTGGTACTCGCTGCTGTCGCGCACCTGCGGGTACCGCTGTCCCAGCCGCTCCAGGTCGGCCTTCGTGGCCGCCGTCTGCTGCGCGGCGGTCTTCGCGAGTCCGGGCAGCGCGTCGAGGTGCTGCAGAATCAGGTCGGCCCCGTCGGCGATCGCGGTGGCCGCGTTCGCGATGAGCTCGGCGTTGTCGCGCAGCACCGGCCCGGCCCGGTCCGCCGCGGCGTCGACCTTCCCGGCGAGCAGGCGCCCGCCGGCCGCGGCCTGGGCGGTGCCGTCGGCGAGCTGGGCCGCCCCGGCGTCGAGGGCGACGAGGCCGTCGTAGAGCTGCTTCGACCCGGCCGTCGCCTGGGCCAGCCCGTCGTCGAGCTGCCCGGCGCCGTCGTGGGCCCGGTCGATGCCGGTGCTGAGCTGCCCGGCCCCGCCCTTCGCGTCGGCCGCCCCGCTGGCCAGCTGGGAGGCGCCGGCCGCGGCCTGCCGGGTCTGGCTCTTGAGGTCGGTGAAGCCGATGAGCATCTTGTCGAAGTACCCGCGCGCCGCCGTGCTCGACGCGCTCGCCCGCACCTCGGTGAACACGCTGCGGGACAGCTGCCCGGACAGGTAGTTGGTGGCGTCGTCGTTGACCACGGTGAGCTGTCCCCGGGTGGGGTCGCGCTGCGGGTCGGGCGGCGTGACGAGCGAGGCCGAGAAGTCCGCGGGGATGGTGAAGACGAGCTGGTACCGGCCGTCCTCGAGCCCCTTGCGGGCCTGCTCGGCGGTCGCGGGCTGCCAGCCGAACACGTCGCGGTGCTGCAGCTCGGCGGCGAGGTCCCGGCCGGCGTCGAGCGTGCTGCCGTCGGCGGCCCGAGCGGGCCGGTCGGCGTCGACGATGGCGACTGGGATGTGGCGCATGTTGCCGTACGGGTCCCAGAACGCCCAGAGGTACAGCGCGCCGTACAGCAGCGGGATGAGGGCCAGCACGACCAGCGCCGCGATGGTGATCGGGGCGCGCAGGAACCGGCGCAGCTCGAACAGGTTCATGCCGCACGCTCCGTGACCACGACGGCCGGTCCGCACTCCCGCAACGCCAGCTCCACCACTTCTCGCTCCACTTCGGACAGTCCACTGTCGACGTCGTCGACGAGGATGATCCCGGGCTCGCCGACCCGGGCGAGCGTCAGGCACAGCAGGTGCGCCCCCTGGCGGTCGAGGTCGCGCCCGAGCGTCTGCGGCGGCAGCGGTACCCCCTGCAGGATTTCCAGCGCCTGCCGCCGCCGTTTCCGGAGGTTCCACGACGCCCGCCCGAGCAGCACGAGCCGCTCCTCGACGTGCTCGGCGACGGTGAGCCCGGGCTCGGGCTCGTTGACGCCGGCGACGAACCCGAGCGCGGGCCTCGCGAGCCGGCGCACGGTGCCCTCGGTCGTGCGGAAGTACCCGGCGAGCGCGAGCAGCAGCGAGGTGCGCCCACTGCCGCCGGCCCCGGCCAGGGTGACGAACTCCCCCGCGTCCACGGTCAGGTCGACGTCGCGGAACACCCACCCGCGCCGCGTGCGCGCCCCGAGCCCCTCGGCCACGAGTACCTCGGCCACAGCAACCTCCCCTGTTTGCACTGACCAGTCAGTCTAAAAACATTCGAGTGCCGTCGCGCTATTCCTTGCGTCACTAACCCCAGAGGGGTTATATAGGGGGCATGGAAATCGAGGTGACGCTTCCCGACCATCTGGCGACGGCGCTGGACCGCATCGGCCTGCCGGTCTCCGCCCTGTGCGAACGCGCCCTGGAACAGGCCCTCCGCCGCGCTGAGACCCTGCGCGCCCTCCCGGAGGCGGACCTGCCGCACTACACCGAGCGGGCGAAGACCGCACTGCGCCTGGCGTACGAGCACGCGACGACGACCGTGACCACCGCGGACCTCCTGCACGGCCTGCTGGAGGAGGGCACGAACCTGGCCGTGCGCCTGCTGCCGGTTCTGGGCGCCGACCCGGCCACCCTGACCGCGCCCCCGACAACGGAGAACACGGGCCCGGCCGCGGCCGCGCTGGAACTGGCCCACTCGGAGGCGACGGCCCTGGGCCACAACTACATCGGCGCCGAGCACATCCTGCTGGGCCTGCTGGCGGAGCCCTCGGGCGTCGCGGGCGCGACATTGCGCGCTCGCGGCTTGACCCTGGACACGGCGCGGACGGCGGTGGTGGCGGCGCTGGCGGGCTTCACCCATGCCCGCGGCTAGCGCGGCGCTGCTCTATCTGGCGCTGGTCCTGCCGCTGCTGCTCGAGCTCGCGGGCTGAGATCCCGACATGTCGGGCGCTCCGCGCCACGACATGCTCGGATTTATACCCTGACACCGATTATTTCGTGATCTCACCGATCGAGCCTCCGGCCGGGTGAACACGTCACCGAGGCGGGGGCAGGCGCTGGGCGCCCGGGCCATCGAGGAATCTCAGGAGATGCAGGTGGTGAGCGAGCGCAGGCTGCGGGGGCGGCGGCGCCGGTACACGGCGGTCACCGTCGCGATCGCCCAGCGCATGCGTGCCACGGCCATCTCCGGGTGGTCGCCGAACTCTCCGGCCACGCACGTGGCGCAGCCCCGGCTGCCGAACCGCGCGAAGGACTCGGCGATCGCCTTGCGCACCTCGACGGGCGCCGGCGACTCCGAGGACTGCACGCAGGAGACGAACAGCGCCTCGGCTCGCGCGGCCACCAACACATCGGGCATTTCGCACCTCCCTGGAACGTTCATCCTGCTCAATACCGTACGAAGACGGTGCACCGGCTCACATCGGGGACGCACCCCGGCCCGTCCCCGACGACCAGCCCTGAGCCGACCCTGGAGATCCGCGAGGAGCTCGCACCCGGGGCCGCTTACCAGTAGATCACCCAAAGTAGCCGAACGATCACGGAGGTCGCCTTTCCGACTCGCCCGCATCAGATCCACTGTGGACGGTCACGCGGTGCGGTACGCGTCCACCAGGTCGAGCAGGGCGCGGACCGCGGCGCTCGGGCGGCGGACCGAGGCCGTGGCGACCGCGAACGTCCAGCGCAGGTCGGTGTCGATCGGGCACACGCGCAGGCCCGGCTCCTCCGGCGCGGAGAAGCGCGGGACGAGGGCGACGCCGAGGCCCTCGCGGACGTACTGCCGCACGGTGGCGATGTCCGCGACCTCCAGCGCCACGCGGCGGCGCAGCCCGGCGGCGGCGAACCCGCGGTCGACCTCGGCGCGGTTGCCGTACCCGGGCGGCGAGTCGACGAACGGCTCGTCCGCGAGTTCGGCCAGGGCCAGGCGGGCGCGGGCGGCGAGCGGATGAGCCGCCGGCAGTACCGCCACGATGGGCTCGGCGGCCAGGGTACGCACGGACAGGCCGGCCGGGGCGCGGCCCGGCAGCGACAGGAACGCGACGTCGAGCTCGCCGTCGAGGAGGCTGGCCGCGAGGCCCGCGGAGCCGGTCGGGGCGGCGCGCAGGCGCAGGTCGACGGCGGGGTGCTCGGTGCGGTACCGGCCCAGCAGGCCCGGCAGGTCGACGAAGCCGACTGAGATCAGGGTGCCGATGCGCAGGGTGCCGCGCAGGCCGCCGCGGACCTCGGCGACGGCGTCGCGGGCGGCCTGGGCGGCGTCGATGACGGCCCGGGCCTCGGGCAGCAGCGCGGCGCCCGCGTCGGTCAGGACCACCCGCTGCGAGCTGCGCTCGAACAGCCGGGCGCCGAGCTCCCGCTCCAGGGCGCGCACGGCGGCGGAGACCCCGGACTGCACGACACGCAGGCGCTGGGCCGCGCGCGTGAAGTTGCGCTCCTCGGCGACTGTCACGAAGTACACCAGATGCCGTAGCTCCACGGAGGGCATCATCGCATTTCGTGATGGTCGCGAGCACGAAGATTCGTTGACGGTGCTGCTCCCGGCGAGCGATGCTGCCCTGCATGAGCACCGCCCTGACCCGCCCGGCGCCCGCGCTGGCCGATCACCGCCGCCTCAGCCACGAGCACGGCTTCTGGGCGATCGCGTTCGCGTTCGCCGTCTCGCTGGCGTTCACCGTCGTCCCGACGCCGCTGTGGGCGCTGTACCAGCGGCACGACGGGTACTCGACGATCGCCGTGACGATCGCGTTCGCCGCCTACGCGTTCGGGGTCATCGTCAGCCTCTTCCTCGCCGGGCACGTCTCGGACTGGCTGGGCCGCCGGCGGGTACTGCTGCCGGCCGTGCTCCTCGAGGTGGCCGCCGCGGTGCTGTTCCTCGCCTCGACGTCGTTCGGTGTGGTGATCGTCGCCCGGGTACTGTCCGGTCTCGGCATCGGCATGATCACCGCGACCGCGACCGCGCACCTTTCGGAGCTGCACGCCAAGGCCCGCCCCGACGCCGGCCGCGCCCGCGGCGACCTGGTGGCCACGGTGGCCAACCTCGGCGGTTTCGCGTTCGGCCCGATCGTGTCCGGGCTGCTCGCGCAGTACGTCGCGGCCCCGCTCCGCACTCCCTACCTGGTCTTCCTCGGCCTGCTGCTCGTCGCCACGCTGGCCGTCTTCCTGGCGCCGGAGACGGTCGCGGTGTCGTCGCGGCGGTACCGTCCGCAGCGCGCCGGCGTTCCCGCCGCCGCCCGGCCCCGCTACTTCGCCGCCGCGACCGGGGCGTTCGCCTCGCTGTCGGTCCTGGGCCTGTTCACGTCGCTGGCCCCCGCGTTCGTGGCCGGCACCCTGCACCACCCGTCCCGCGCCCTGGCCGGGGCCGTCGCGTTCCTGGTCTTCGGCGCCGGCGCCGTGGCCCAGGTGCTGCTGCGCCGGCGCTCGATCCGCGGCCAGCTCGCGACCGGGCTGACCCTGATCGTCCTGGGCCTGGCCACGGTGACGGCCGCGGTCTGGGCCGAGTCCCTGCCGGCCTTCCTGATCGGCGGCGTCCTGTCCGGCGCGGGCGCGGGCGCGCTACTCAAGGGGACGATCTCGACGGTGGTCGACCTGGCGCCGCCGGCGATCCGCGGGGAGGCGCTCGCGGGCCTGTTCCTCGGCGGGTACCTGGGCCTGGCCGTGCCGGTGCTGGGCCTGGGCGTGCTGACGCAGGTCGTGAGCGCGCCGGTTGCTCTGCTCGGGTTCGCGGCGGCGATCGCCGCGCTGGTGGCCGTGGTGAGCCGCCCTCTGCTGCGGCCGTGATGCCCCGGGGGGGCGGATATGTCGGCGCTGACCTGGCCCGACATATCCGCCTTTTCGGTTATGCGGCTATTTTGGCAGGCGGGCGCTGGCGTCGCCCCGAGTCTGGGCCACCGACTGGGCGATCGTCTTGACCGTCGGGCTGATGCCGTTGGCGAGCTCCGAGGTGGCGAGGTTCTTGAGCTGGTCGAGGTGCTCGCGGAGGGTGGCGACGGCCTGCCGCTCGAACTCGGGCCCGGTCCCGGCCCGGAGCGTGGCGAGACGGTCGGCGTCGACGAGGCCCGGCATCTTGTGACCCTTGTGCGGGTTGTCCTTGGGCAGGCCCGCCTGGTCGGAGAGCGTGCGGAGGCGCGGGAGCTCCTGGTCGTACACCCCGTGCAGCTCCCCCGCCAAGGCGACCAGCTGCTGGTCGGCGGCCTTGGTGCGCACCAGGTCCAGGACCGGCAGCAGCTGCTCGTCCAGGGGGATCATGATCTCGACCCAGGCCAGGTCGGTGCCGCCGAACTCGGACGGCGCCGCGGCCACGACCGGTGGTGGCGTCGG
Source organism: Dactylosporangium sp. NPDC049140 (assembly GCF_040648435.1). Taxonomy (NCBI): domain Bacteria; kingdom Bacillati; phylum Actinomycetota; class Actinomycetes; order Micromonosporales; family Micromonosporaceae; genus Dactylosporangium; species Dactylosporangium sp. NPDC049140. The sequence goes on from NZ_JBEZDS010000005.1 coordinate 313,666, forward strand.
CGGCGGTTTGGGCTCGGCGCCGCACCCGGCGGTCAGGGCGAGCCCCGCGATGAGCCCGGCGAGCAGCGGGACCCGAGTGCGGGTCCGGGTGTTTGCGGTCGGCCGTGGCGGCGGTCGGCGGCGCATGGTTCGGGCGACCTCCTTGTCGAGGCGCGGCGGCGGTACTCCGGCCCGGATGGCGGTGGCGGCCGGAACCCTGAGGCGTGGTCCGATCCTGCGGCTGCGGCGTTCCCGGGCGCCCAGAGCCCGAGCCGGAACGCCGCAACTGCAAGGTCGGCGCGGGCGCGGCGTGGTGCCGCTCCCGGTGGCGGGGACCCCAACCCGGTCACCGCCACGACGGTTGTACGGATCGCCCGGCACCCGACCGGGCAACGTCTCCCGGCCGGTGCGCGTGGGCGTTCCCGTTCGGGAGCGCCGCGGACGCTCGGGCAGCCCCCGCCTGGATGACCGACCCGTACGACCGAGCTCGTACGCACTTCTGCCGGGCGACCCAGTCAGCCCCCGTCGGGCCCGCTGACCCGCTGCACTGACCGCCCCGGAAAGCACGCTCCGCCGGCACCCGATCCATTGGAGAGCGCTCTCCGCTGCATCAAGTCTTGCCGCTCGCGCAGGCGGTGTCAACAGGGCAAAGGCTCCTTGGTCGCAATCATGGGAGAGCGCTCTCCCGCGACCTTCATCCCCAGCGCACCTCGCGTAAGGTGTGGGCCGCCATCTCGTGCATCTGTGGTGTTCCCGATGCGTCGGCCGCCACCGCCGATGCGATGGTCAAGGCCCATCCCCGGCCCCGCTGCCAGGTGTCCTCGTCCATGTTCGGCAGGGCCGCGCGGAAGCGGGTTCGGCCGGGGGCGTCGAAGACCATCCACGCCGCGGTCAGGTCCGTTGCCGGGTCGCCGGCGGTTATGTCGCCGAAGTCCAGGACCGCGGACAGGGTGCCGCCGGTGCTGAGCAGGTTCGCGGGGTGCAGGTCGCCGTGGAGCCACAGGGGCGGGCCGGGCCAGTGCGGTACCGCCGCCAAATCGTTCCACAGTGGACGTAGCTGCGGTGGGATTCGCGTCGCGGGGCGGGTGGACAAGGGAACTCCGCGGACCGGGTTCGCCGGGGCGTCCGGCGGGGCGGGCACGTGCAGGGCCGTCAGGAACTCGGCCAGCTGTTCGGCAAACGAAGCGCGCGGCGCTACCGGGGTCTCGGCGACCACGGTGCCGGGTAGCCAGGGGGTGATGCTCCACGGCCACGGGTAGTACGGCGTCGGGCGGCCCGCGCGCACCGGGGCCGGGATCGGCAGGGGTAGGGCCGGGGCGAGGTGGGGCAGCCAGCGCTGCTCGTTCAGGACCAGCGCGGCGGCGACCCGGCGGCGGGGTACGCGCACGGCGTGCCGGGTGCCGAGCCGGTAGATGGCGTTGTCCCAGCCCATCGCGGCCGGCTCCAGCGTGCCCTCGAGGTCCGGGTGCTGGTCCCGCACGAGCCTGTGTACCAGCGCGTCGTCCACGGCGATGTCGGCGTCCACCCCGGTAGCATGCCCGAGCGTGGAGCACGACGTGCGCGGCGTGGTGCGCCGCAACCTGCCGCAGGCCGAGGCGGCCCGGGTCGAGGCGCTGGGCCGGGGGCTGGACAACACCGCGTACCTGGTCGACGGGGTCTGGGTGGTCCGGTTCCCCGCGGACCCGGACGCGCTCGACGTCGCCCGGGAGGCCCGGCTGCTGCGCGAGGTCGCCGCGGTCCTGGACGGCATCGCGGCCGTGCCCGAGCCGGCCTTCGCGGCCGAGGGCGCCCTTGGTTACCGGTTGCTTCCGGGGGTACCGCTGATGCTGCTCCCACCCCAGGATCTCGGGGACATCCCGGCGACCCTCGGGGCGGCGCTACGAGCCTTGCACGCGCAGCCGGTGGAGCGGTTCGAGGTGGGCCGCGACGCCGGCCCGCCCGCGCAATGGCTGGAGGAGGCGCGTGAGCTCGCGGCGGGTCTGGAGCTGCCCGAGGCGGCGTGGTTCCTGGAGCAGGAGCCGCCGCCGCCCGGGCGCGAGACCGTGTTCTCCCACAACGACCTCGGCGCCGAGCACGTGCTCGTCGACCCGCAGACGCGCACCGTCACCGGGCTGATCGACTGGAGCGACGCGGCCATCTGTGACCCCGCCTACGACTACGGGCTGCTGCTGCGCGACCTCGGGCCGGCCGCCCCGCCCGCGCCGGCCGGGCTGGGCGAGCGCGCCCTGTTCTACGCGCGCTGCGGGCTGATCGAGGACCTCGCGTACGGCGAGCCGGCGTACGTGGCGAAGAGCCGCCGCCAGGCCGCGTGGCTGTTCACGCCGAGTGGCGCACGACCAGCTTCGGGTCGAAGATGACCGACTCGACGCGCAGGTCGGGGTCGTCGATGCGGGCCAGCACCAGGCGGGTCGTCTCGGCCGCCATGTCCTCGAGCGGGTGGCGGACCGTGGTCAGCTGCGGCCGCGCATCTAAGGCGGCGCTGCTGTCGTCGAAGCCGATGACCGCCACGTCCTCCGGCACCCGCCGGTCGAGGCTGCGCAGGGCCATGAGCGCGCCCTGCGCCATGAGGTCGTTGGCGACGAAGACGCCGTCGAGGGCCGGGTGCTCCTTCATGAGCGAGAGCAGCGCCGACTCGCCGGACTCGTAGGTGAAGCCGCCCTCGACCGTCGGGAACCAGGCGTGACCGTGGCGGGCGAGGGCCTGGCGGAAGCCGGTCAGGCGGTCCTGCGAGGCGGGCACGTGGGCCGGGCCGGTGATCATGCCGAGCCTTGTGCAGCCGCGGCCGAGGAGGTGCTCGGCGGCGAGGGCGCCGCCGGCGTCGTTGGCGAGGTCGACGTACGAGATCGGCACCGGCTGGGCGGGGCGCCCGACGAGCGCGGCCGCGATGCCCGCGTCGCACAGCTGCTGGGGCAGGGTGTCGTCCGGGTGCAGGCTCAGGACCACGGCCCCGTCGGCCTGGCCCTGGCCGAGGTCGCCGACGAGGCGGGTGCGGGCCTCCTCGTTGCCGACGATCTGCAGGGCCAGCTGGATGCCCTTGGGGCGCAGCACGCTCATCACACCGCCGACGATGCGGCCGAAGAACGGGTCGGCGAAGAAGCGGCGCATGAACGGGTCGTCGTCGTGGGCGACGGCGTCGGAGACGACCAGGGCGACCGTGCCGCTGCGGCGCGTCACGAGCGAGCGGGCGGCCCGGTTTGGCACGTAGCCGGTGGCGTCGACGGCCTGCCACACGATCTCGTGCAGCTTCGGGTCGACGTTGCGCACCCCGTTGATGACCCGCGAGACGGTGGCCCGCGAGACCCCGGCCGCCTCGGCCACATCCTCCAGCGTAGGTCGCCTTTTCTCGGTCACGCCGCCTCCGCTTCGCTCCGGCGGCGCGAGCCAACCCTGTGCCTATGGTGAGCGGCCTCTCCGCTCCGCTCCGAACCGCTCACGCCGCTTTTATAGCACGAACCCGGAAAGCGCTCTCCAGGCAATAAGCCCAGAGAGCGCTTTCACGTCATTTCGTTACCGATAGACCCCGAACTCCCACAGGGAATACCCGTATGCGGTGGCCCTGACCTGGCCGTTCATCCGCACGTACCGCGCATTGCCGTTGACGTTGACGTCGTCGAACCCGCCGTCGCCGGCCGCGGTCGAGTAGATCGTCGTCCAGTTGGCGTTGTCGTCGGACGTCTGGATCTGGTACGTCTTCGCGTACGCGTCCTCCCAGGCCAGGAAGACCTTGTTGAAGGTCTGCTTGGAGCCGAGGTCGACGGTGATCGACGCGGTGTCGACCCACTCGCTGGCCCAGCGGGTGCCGTAGTTGCCGTCCACCGCGTAGGAGGGCAGCTGCGGGCCGTTGGTGCCGGTCGGCTGGTAGCTCGAGGCCGTGGCCGTCTTGTTCAGCGCGATGTTCGTGCCCGGGATGCTGGGCGCGACCACCTTGAACGAGCGGGTCTCGATGCCGACGTTGCCTTGGCCGTCGAAGGCGTACACGTAGATCTTCCAGACGCCCAGCTTCTCCGGCGCGGTGACCGTGAACGTGGAACCGTTCTGCGTGAAGTTCACGTTCCGGAAGCCGGTGCCGCCGGTGATGTACTTGTCGCTGGCCATCAGGTTGTAGCGGATGGTGTCGCCGTTGGGGTCGCTCGCGGCCACGTTGACCGTGAACTGCCCGCCCGCCGGCACCGCCGTCTGGTTCGACACCGTCATCGCGGTGATCTGCGGCGCGGTGTTGGCCAGCGGGGAGCCCGAGTATGCCTGCTTCAGCGCCCCGTACCCGAGCCGGCGCCAGCCGCCGGGGTACGTGTTGAGCCACACGCCGCCGAAGTCGTTCTCCAGGCCGTAGTGGAACTCGGTCACGCCGAGGGCCACGCCGGGGTGCGCCTTGATGGCGTTCCAGCTGGCCGTGTACCCGTCGCGCTTCTGCAGGTCGGTCGGCTCGTTCGGCACCCCGTTGACGTCGTTGGGCACCTCCCACTCGCCGGACGGCCCGCCCTCGGTGACGATGTACGGCTTGGTGTACCCGCCGTTGATCCAGTCCTGCTTCACGTTGCCGATCGCCCCGTAGGAGTTCACGGCCAGCAGGTCCAGGTGCGGCGCGTTCGCCTTGTAGTACGGCCAGGCCCCGGTGTACGCGTCGGTCGAGGTGACCGGGTGGTTCGGGTCGGCCGCGTGGATGGCCACGGCGAGCTCGTCGACGAACTTGGCGTACGCCACCCGCCGCGCCTCGACGTCGGCCGCGGAGAGCCCGTGGTCCTGCATGGTCAGGATGACCTCGTTGCCGACGTCCCACATGAGCACGCCCGGGTTGTTCTTCAGGGCGTTGACCCGGTTGACGACCTCGGTCTTCGTGGCGTTCTTGTACGCGGTGTCGTTGACGTAGTCGGCGCCCTGGTTGAGCCAGTGCCCGACGACGACCTTGATGCCCTGCTGGGCGGCCCGGTTGAGCAGCTCCGGGGTGTTCGCGTCGTCCACGCCCCAGGTGCGGACCGTGTTGACGCCCATGTTGTGCAGGTCGCGCATGTACCCGTCGGCGGCGCCCTGCGGCGGGCCGTACGTGAGGCCCTTGACCTCCCACGGCTGGCCGTTGACCTGCAGCTGCCAGTTGCCCTGGCTGCCGGTCACCTTGACCACGCTCGGGCCGGCCGGCGTGGCCGGGTCGGTCATCGCGGCCGGCGCGGTGCCGGTCGCCTTGGCCACCGTCACCGAGTCGACGGACAGGACGCCGCCGGAGGTGGTGCTCGGCGTCGGGGTGGTGAAGCCCGCGACGGCGTTGGGCAGCGAGCCGCCGACGGACAGGTCGAAGCGCAGGTAGAAGCCGTGGTGCACGGCGTTGTTCCAGGCCGTCACGCCGACCTGGCTCTCCCGCACGACCCAGGACTGCTTGCCGTCGAGGTAGAAGCGGATCTCCTCGTCGGTCTTCGTCCGGTCGATGACCTGGGTGTACTCGTGGTAGCCGGTCTGGCAGCCGGTGCAGCTGGCCAGGCCCGAGGTGCGGCCGTTGTACTCACCGCACACGCCGTCGGGCGCGGTGCCGCAGTGCAGGGTCTGCGACAGCTGGCTGCGGCCGTTGACGTCGGTCATGATGTCGGTCTCGCCGACGCCCGGCCAGTTGTTGTAGTTGCCGCGGTACGCCGCGCCGGTCGCCCGGAACCCGGGCCAGTAGCCGGCCGCGTTGGCCACGTCGGGCTGCTTGACGAGGGCGGTGAACTTCACCTGCTCGCCCGGGGCGGCCTGGAAGTCGGTGCGCTGGGTCTCCAGGCGGCCGGAGGTCCAGTTGCCCGCCCCGTCACGGATCGCCTTGACATTGAGCTTGCCGGCGCCGTCGAGGTACACGTTGGCCGTGCTGGTGCTGGCCGTCTCGACCTCACCGGTGCCCCAGTTCGCGGCGCCGCCCGGGAACTGCGTGCCGGAGCGCAGCAGCCAGTTGGCCGCCGACGGGGAGGTGTTCGCCGCGCCGTCGAAGGTGTCCTGCCAGACCGTGGTCCAGCCGGGATCCGGCGTCGGCGACGTCGACGGGGTGACCGACGGGGTCGGCGAGGTCGTGGTCGTACCGCCGCCGGCGTAGACCTTGAACTCCCACAGCGAGTACCCGTAGCCGCCGGGGCGGGCGGTGCCGTACATGCGCACGTAGCGCCCGGAGCCGCTGACCGGGATGGTCTGCGTGCCGCCGGTGCCGGTGCTGGTGGAGTAGACGTCGGTCCAGGCGGTGCCGTTGGCCGAGGTCTGGATCTGGAAGGCCTTGCCGTAGGCGGCCTCCCACTGCAGGACGACCTGGCAGATCGACTGGGTCGCGCCCAGGTCCACCTGGATCCACTGCGGGTCGCTGAACGTGCTGCTCCAGCGGGTGCCGGCGTCGCCGTCGACGGCGTACTGCGGCCCGTTGCCGGCGCCCTCCGAGGACGAGGCCGTGGCCGTCTTGCCCTGCGCCACGTTTGTCGCGGTGTTGCAGGCGCCGCCGGTCGGGTTCGTGCCGCCGATGGTGCCGTAGACCTGGAACTCGTACAGCGAGTAGCCGTAGCCGGAGCCGCGGACCGTGCCGTACATGCGCACGTAGCGGCCGGTGCCGGTGACGTCGAGGGTCTGCTGGCCGCCGGTGCCGGTGGTGGTGCTGTAGATGTCGGTCCAGTTCTGGTCGTCGGCCGAGGTCTGGATCTGGAAGGCCTTGCCGTAGGCGCCCTCCCAGCTCAGCTTGATCTGGCTGATCGACGCGGTGCCGCCCAGGTCGATGCGGACCCACTGCGGGTCGCTCCACTGGCTGCCCCAGCGCGTCCCCGCGTTGCCGTCGTTGACGAAGCTGGGCGCCACGTCGTCGGACTGGGTCGACGAGGCCGTGACGGGCTTGCCTTGCGAGATCAGGCCGTCGGCGGCGCGCGCGAACGGCGCGACAACGACGGCGACGGCGGCGACGACGGCGAGCACCAGGACTATGCGCCATCGCGAGGTGAGCAGGCTCCGCCAGGGGCGGGCGGACGTGTGCGCCGGATGCACGAGGGGCTCCTTGCGGGGTGTGTGGAGGCGCCGTGGCGGTTTGGAGAGCGCTCTCCGATTGCTCGAAGTGTTGTCCCGCCGTTTCCGTCGTGTCAAGGGTTCGCGCCGCCGGACCTTGACACGCGGGCACGCCCGGTCGCAGTCTGATCACGCATCTTGGAGAGCGCTCTCCAAGCCCCTTTCCCAAGGCACGGGGTGATAGCTGTGAGCACGACGGCGCTGACGTTCCCTTCGACGTTCTGGTGGGGCGCCGCGACGGCCGCCTACCAGATCGAGGGCTCCGTGACCGCCGACGGCCGCACCCCGTCGATCTGGGACACGTTCGCCGCCCAGCCGGGCCGCATCGACAACGGCGACACGGGCGGGACCTCGACGGACCACTACCTGCGCTACCACGAAGACGTGAAGCTCATGGCCGAGCTGGGCCTGTCCGCTTACCGGTTCTCGGTCGCGTGGCCCCGCATCCGCCCGGCCGGCGGCGCCGGCATGAACGAGGCCGGCCTGGACTTCTACGACCGCCTCGTCGACGAGCTGCTCGCCGCGGGCGTGCGCCCGGTCGCGACCCTCTACCACTGGGACCTGCCCCAGGAGCTCGAGGACACCGGCGGCTGGACGGCCCGCGACACCGCCCTGCGCTTCGGCGACTACGCCGCCGCGGTCGGCGCGCGCCTGGGCGACCGGGTCGCGATGTGGAACACGCTCAACGAGCCGTGGTGCTCGGCGTTCCTCGGGTACGGCACCGGCGGGCACGCCCCCGGCCGCCGCGGCCACGTCGGCGCCCTGACCGCGACCCACCACCTGCTGCTGGCGCACGGCCTGGGCGTCGCGGCCCTGCGCGCGGCCGGCGTGACGGGCCAGGTCTCGGTGGCGCTCAACGCCGGCGCGGTGCGCCCGCTGACCGCGAGCCCGGCCGACGCCGACGCCGCCCGGCGCATCGACGGGCTGCTGAACCGCATCTTCTTCGACCCGATCCTGCGCGGCGCGTACCCGTCCGACACCGTCGAGGACACCCGCGACCTGACCGACTGGCACTTCGTCCGCCCCGGCGACCTCGCGGCGATCTCGGCCCCGGTCGACGCGATATGCGTGAACTACTACCAGCCCGACCTGGTGAGCGCGGCCCCCGAGGGCGTGCTCGACCACGGGACCCCGTACCCGACCGCGCAGGCCGTGCGCTTCCACCCCACCCCCGGCCCGGTCACGCACATGGGCTGGTCCGTCGACCCGACCGGCCTGCGGGACCTGCTGCTGCGCATCCGCCGCGACTACGGCGACCGCCCGCTCTACGTGACCGAGAACGGCGCCGCGTACGACGACCACCCGGGCCCGGACGGCGGCGTGGACGACCCGGAGCGCATCGAGTACCTGCGCGCCCACCTGGCGGCCGTGCACGAGGCGATCGCGGCAGGCGTGGACCTGCGCGGCTACTTCGTGTGGTCGCTGCTGGACAACTTCGAGTGGGCGTTCGGGTTCAGCCGCCGCTTCGGCCTGATCCGCGTGAACTACGACACCCTGGAGCGCACGATCAAGGCGAGCGGCCGCTGGTACGGCGAGGCGATCGCCCGCAACGCCATCTTCTAGCGCTCGTCGAGCACGCGCCGCATCTTGCCCGCGGAGCGCTCCACCTCGCCGGGGGCGGCCACCTCCACGCGGACCGTCACGCCGATCGCGCTCTTCACCGCCCGTTCCAGGTCACGCGCCGCGTCCGTGGCCGTCTCCGGGGTCGCGTCCGGACGGCGTTCGGCGCGGACCGTGAGCACGTCCAGGCGCTCGGCCCGCGACAGTACACACTGGAAATGCGGCGACAGGGCCGGCCGGCGCAGCAGGAGCTCCTCGATCTGGGTCGGGAACACGTTGACCCCTCGGACGATCATCATGTCGTCGCTGCGGCCGGTGATCTTCTCCATCCGGCGCATCGTGCGCGCGGTGCCGGGCAGCAGGCGGGTCAGGTCCCGGGTGCGGTACCGGACGACCGGCATCGCCTCCTTCGTCAGCGACGTGAACACGAGCTCGCCGTAGGAGCCGTCCGGGAGCACGGCGCCGGTGTCGGGGTCGACGATCTCCGGGTAGAAGTGGTCCTCCCAGATCGTCAGGCCGTCCTTGGTCTCCGCGCACTCGTTGGCCACGCCGGGGCCCATCACCTCCGACAGCCCGTACACGTCGACGGCGTGCATCTGCAGGCGCCGCTCGATCTCGGCGCGCATGTCCTCGGTCCACGGCTCGGCGCCGAGCACCCCGATCTGCAGCGAGCTCGCGCGCGGGTCGAGGCCCTGCCGCTCCATCTCGTCGACGATCGCCAGCAGGTACGACGGCGTCACCATGATGACGTCCGGCCGGAAGTCGCGGATCAGGGTCACCTGCCGCCCGGTCATGCCGCCGGAGACGGGCACGACCGTGCAGCCCAGGCGCTCGGCGCCGTAATGGGCGCCGAGGCCGCCGGTGAAGAGGCCGTAGCCGTACGCGACGTGGACCAGGTCGCCGGGGCGACCGCCCGAGGCCCGGATGGAGCGCGCCATGAGGTCGGCCCACGTGTCGACGTCGGCCTTCGTGTACCCGACGACTGTCGCCTGGCCGGTGGTGCCGGACGAGGCGTGGATGCGGGCCACCCGTTCCCGCGGCACCGCGAACATCCCGAACGGGTAGTTGGCCCGCAGGTCGGCCTTCGTCGTCATCGGGAACCGCGCGAGGTCGGACAGGTCCCGCAGATCGTCCGGGTGTACCCCGGCCGCCTCGAACTTGTTCTTGTAGTGCGCCACGTGCTCGTAGGCGTGGCGCAGGCTCTGGCGCAGCCGGGTGAGCTGGAGGGCGGCCAGCTCGTCGCGGGAGGCGGTCTCGATCGGGTCCAGGGTGCCCGGGGCGGGAGTGACGTCGCGCACAGGACCATCCTGCACCCGCAGCTCAGCTCGTGCGTGCCGCCCGTCACGCGCAAATCGCGCTCGTTGATCTTTCTGAATCGATACAGTAGTGCCCATGGAGACCACGACCCGCCGGGTTCGCACCGCGATCGCCGGCCGCATGCAGGCTCGTCGCGCCCGCCGCACGCTGGAGCGCGAGATCGCCGCGTACCGGACGCCGGCCGAGCGCCTCGAGCTCGACCTCATCCTGGGCCGGCACACGGAGGAGGAGATCGCCGAGATCGACGACATCCTGCGCCGGACCTAGGTTTCTGTACCGACTAGTATGTACGGTATGGACGCCATGCAGTACGAATTCACGCTGCCGGCCGACTACGACATGGAGATCATCCGCGAGCGCGTACGCCGGCTCGGCCACATGTTCGACCACCGCAAGGGCCTGGGCCTCAAGGCCTTCCTGATCCGCACCGCGGGCGTGGGCGGCTCCTCCGTCAACCAGTACGCGCCGTTCTACCTGTGGAACGCCGCCGACGCCATGGGCCGGTTCCTCGTCGGCGGCGGCTTCCACAACATCGTGCGCGACTTCGGCCGGCCGCCGGTGCGGCACTGGACGGTCCTCGCGGCGCTGGCGGGTCCGGCCCGGCACGCGCCGGTACGCTCGGCGACCCGGCACGTCGCGACGCTGTCCTGGGGCGCCGAGCCGGCCGCGCCGGCCCCGCACCCGCAGCTGCACACGGCGGTGGTGGCCTTCGACGCGTACCGCTGGGAGGTCGTGCGGTTCTCGCTGTGGGCCACGGAATCGCCGGAGGACCCGGAGGCGACGGAGCGCTACGAGGTGCTGCACCTCTCCGCGCCGCCGTCAGAGGGCTTCTGACGCCGCCTCGAGCGACCCGACGATCGTGAACACCTGGTCGAGCCCCGTGATTCGGAAGATCCGGCCGACCCGCTCATCGGTGCACACCACGGCGAACGCGCCACCGCCCGCGCGCGCCCGGTTGTACGCGCCGATCAGCACGCCCAGCGTCACCGAGTCCATGAAGGTGACGTCGGCCAGGTCGACGACCAGGCCCGGCTGCACGTCGAGCGCCGCATTGACCGCCGCCCGCAGCTCCTGCGCATTGCCGACATCGAGCTCACCCTCGGCGTGCACGACGCCGTGCCCGCCCACCGTGCCGATCGTGAACGCCACCCGGTAACGGTAGCGGTCGCGGGACCCTGGTGGGGACGCGCTACTGTGAGGCGACTGTGGTGGGAGGTGCACGATGAGCGACGCGCAGGCCGTCCCGATCGAGATCCTGCTGGTCGAGGACGACCCGGGCGACGTGCTCATCACGCGCGAGGCGTTCGCCGAGAACAAGCTGCGCAACCGCCTCACCGTCTGCACCGACGGCGCCGAGGCCCTGCGCTTCCTGCGACGGGTGGGCGAGCACGCGGGCGCGCCGCGGCCGGACATCATCCTGCTGGACCTGAACCTGCCGGGCGTCGACGGGCGGGTCGTGCTCCGGACCGTGCACGCCGACCCGGACCTGAACCGCATCCCGGTCGTCGTGCTCACCTCCTCCACGGCGGAGGAGGACTTCCTGCGCAGCCACGAGCTGCGGGTGGACGACTACGTCGCCAAGCCGGTGGACTTCGCGGGGCTGATGAACGTCGTGCAGCGCATCGAGACCTTCCACATCAGCGTGGAGCGGGCGGCGCGCTGAGCTTGAGATCACGACATGTCGGGCGCTCCGCGCCACGACATGTCGGATTTATCGCCTGACGCCGCTTATTTCATTCCCCACGCCGTTTTTCGGCGGCCTCAGCGCCACTTCTCCGCCGCCGCGGCACTGTTTCTCCGCCCTCCGCGCCGCGGCCTCCGCGCCGTTTCTCCGCCCTCCGCGCCGTTTCTCCGCCCTCCGCGCCGTTTCTCCGCCCTCCGCGCCGTTTCTCCGCCCTCCGCGCCGTTTCTCCGCCCTCCGCGCCGCCCTCCTTGCCGTTTCTCCGGCTCCGCACCGCCCGACCTCCGCACCGCCCTCCTCGCTGTTTCTCCGCTCCGCGCCGCCCTCTGCGCCGCCGGCCTCGGCACGGCCCGCCCTCCGCGCCGCTTTCTCCGTTCTCCACGCCGCCTTCCCCGCCCTCTGCGCCGCTTCCGCCCCTCCGCGCCACCGGCGGCGCCGGGAAAACCCCGCAAGCCCCAACAGACCGCGCATAACCGAAATGCCGGATATGTCGCGGCGCGAAGCGCCCGACATATCCTGAACAATCGCACTCGCGCACCGGCCAAAGTAAAGAATTCTTGACACGGTGTCGGCCTCGCTTTACCTTTGTGGTGTCAAAGATTCTTTACACACGTAGCGAGAGGCCGAGCCATGTCGCATCAGGAGCAGCGCGCCTGGATCTATGCCGTCGTCGCGGTCGTCGTGCCCGTCGGCTACGCGATCGCGCTGCTGGCCCGGGTACCGGCGGAAGGCCTCGCCGCCAGTCACTACGTCGTGCCCCTGCTGGTCGCGATCGGCGCGTCGGTGGTGCTCAACGTCCTCGCCGAAGCCGTCGCGGCCGGCGCCGCGCCCAAGGACGCCAAGGCCGTCGACGAGCGCGACCGGGCGATCGGGCGGCTCGGCGAGTACGTCGCCTTCTACGTCATGAGCATCGCCGCGATCGTGCCGCTGGTGCTGGCCATGCGCGAGGCGCCGTACTTCTGGATCGCCAACTCGCTGTACCTGGCGTTCGCGCTCGCGGCGCTGGTGTCGTCGGTCGTCAAGATCGCCGCGTACCGGCGGGGGATGTAGGGCGTGGGCAAGCCGACCCGCGTCACCAACTCGATCCGGGCGCTGCGTTTCGCGCACGGCGAGATGACCCAGGCCGAGCTCGCGGAGCGCATCGGCGTGACGCGCCAGACCGTCAACGCCATCGAGCAGGGCAAGTACTCCCCCACGCTCGAGGCGGCCTTCCAGATCGCGCGGGCGTTCGGTGTACCGCTCGAGGCGGTCTTCCACTATCCCGAGGAGGAGTCATGAAAGCCGTGATCCGGCAACGGTACGGCGACCCGCTCGAACTTCGCGACGCGCCCACGCCACCGGTCGGGCCCCGCGGGGTGCTCGTCGAGGTGCGCGCGGCCGGCGTCGACCAGGGCGTGTGGCACCTGGCGACCGGACTGCCGTACGCGGTCCGGGTCGCCGGCTTCGGCCTGCGCCGCCCGAAGCAGCCGGTGCTGGGCCTGGACCTGGCGGGCGTCGTGCGCGCCGTGGGGCCGGAGGTCACGCGGTTCCGGCCGGGTGACGAGGTGTTCGGCACCGGCGACGGCACGTACGCGGAGCTGGCCCTCTCCTCCCCGGACCGCCTCGCCCGCAAGCCGGAGACGATCTCGTTCGCGCAGGCCGCGACGGTCGCCGGGTCCGGGGTCGCCGCGCTGCAGGGCCTCCGCGACGCGGGCCGGCTGCGTGCGGGGCAGCGCGTGCTGATCCTGGGCGCGGGCGGCGGGGTGGGCTCGTTCGCGGTACAAATCGCGCGAATACTCGATGCGGAGGTCACCGGGGTGTGCTCGGCCGCCAAGGCCGGCCTCGTGCGCTCGCTCGGCGCGGCGCACGTCGTGGACTACGCGGCGGGCGAGCCCTCGGGCCGCTGGGACCTCATCCTCGACACGGGCGGCGCCCGGCCGCTGCGGACCCTGCGCCGCCTGCTTACCCCGACCGGTTCGCTGGTGATCGTGGGCGCCGAGGGCGGCGGCCGGTGGCTGCAGGGCGCGGACCGCCAGCTGCGCGCGGGCCTGCTCAACGGCTTCACCCGCCAGCACCTGACCGGCCTCATGTCCCGCGCCGCCGCCGAACCCCTGGAGACGCTGGCCTCCTGGATGGAGAACGGCTCGTTGGTACCCGCGGTGGAGCGCACCTTCCCGCTCGCCGAGGCCGCGGAGGCGATCGCCTACCTGCGCGCCGGCCGCCCGCTCGGCAAGGTCGCGCTCACGATCTGAGCTGTGGCGTGCCGCCGCTCCTGCTCCGGACGAAATTTACGAGCCCCGGCACATCGATCCGGTACGGCGGATCGCTCGCGTACTCCGCGATCCGCAACGCCGCCCGGTCCAGCAGCCGGGCGGCGCCGTCCGCGTTGCCGCGCCGCGCGTGCGTGAGCCCCACCGCCAGCTGGGCGAGTCCCCGCCAGAGCTCGCGCTCGCCGTCGGGCGCGGCCTTCCAGGCGGCCTCGAGCACCTCGTGCGCGTGGAACGGCCGCCCCTCGTCGAGCAGCCGCTGGGCCTGTTCGAGCGCCTCCTCGGGCCCGACGACGAGATCGTCGGGCATCGTGGGCACGCCCTCGGCCCCGCGCGGCAGCGGCCGCCCGAGCTCGTCCCGCGGCCGGGAGTTGCGCGCCCGGCCCTCGGTATCGCGGTCACGCTCCATGCCATCGAGCCTATTTCACGATTTTCCGTGACGGTGGAACCGCTCGATGTCGGGCATGATGTACCGCGTGACGCTATGGGAATATGCGCGACTCGAGTACCGTGCGGCGGGCACGCTGGGCACAGACCGGTTCGAGGACTGGGACGCCGTTTTCCACCACCCGGGCGGCGTACAACGCTGGGGCACGGACGAGCGCTTCAACGACCTGCGCCACCTCAACCGCGCGGGCGCGGAGGGCTGGCAGGCGTACGACCGCGCCGCAATGATCATCGGCCAGCCGCACCGCCTGCACGCGGTCACGTACTCCCTGCGCCGCCCGGTCGAGCGCTAGGGGCCTTCCTCCCGGCCGTGTGGTCCCGGAACGTGCAGTCGGAAGGCGGACAGTTACGCGCCTGCACACCTGGGAGCCGGTACGCCTAGCCGGTACCCATCCGGATCCATGGAGGCTCCACCATGACCACACCCGCGCAGCCCGAGCCACAGCCGCAACCCGAGGCCCCCGCGGCGGCCCCCTTCGAAGGGCAGCCGGCGCCCGGGCAGCCCGCGCCGCCGGTCAGGAGCGGCAAGCGCCGGCAGATCACGATCCTGCTCTCGCTCGTCGTCCTGCTCGGCGTGCTCCTCGGCCTCGCCTGGTTCTTCAACCGCGACGCGGCCACGAACGCGAACGTCGGCGACTGCCTGCACAACCCGGGCGACGACAAGCTGAAGATCGTCAAGTGCGACAGCGCCGACGCCGACTACTCGGTGCTCGGCAAGATCTCCGGCAAGGACCAGAGCGAGGCGACCAGCCCGTTCACGTCCGTGTGCGACCAGTGGCCCGACAGCACCAACACGTTCTGGCAGGGCGAGGCGGGCAAGAAGGGCGACGTGCTCTGCCTGAAGAAGACGAAGTAGACCGAAAGGGCCGCGGGACCAAAAAGCCCCGCGGCCCGACAGGGTCAGTACCCCGGGAACACCGCGCGCAGGTCGTCGAGCGAAATCGGGCCGGTGATGCTTACCGACGACGACGTGTACGCCGGCTTGAGCCGCCCCGCCGCCAGCCGCAGCCACTCCTCCAGCGTGAGCGACAGCGTCCCGTCGAGCGGGCCGGCCGGCGCCGCGCCCAGCGTCACCGGGTCGGTGAGGTGCAGGGTCAGGGTCTCGCCGGTGTCCGTCAGCTGCACGAGCAGGTCCGCGGTGCGCCCGTCGAGGTTGGCCGGCTTGGCGATCCAGCCGAACAGGCCCTCGACGCGGTCGCTGATGAGCGCGGCCGCCTCGGGGGCGAGCGCCGCCGACGGGTCGAGGGCCGCGCGCACGTCCCAGTCGTGGTAGCCGTACTCCGTCAGCCGCAGCAGCGCCGAGGTGGCCACGTCGACCGGCTCCGGCATCCAGCCGACGTCGATCTTGTGGGACTCGCGCTGCTCGGGCGTCAGGGCCTCGTACGCCTCGACCAGGCGCTGGTTCGCGACCGGGAACGCGGCCTGGCGCTCCTGAGGGGTCATGCCGTCCCAGCGCGCCCACACGCCCTTGTTGAACTCGAACTCGGGGGCGGGCCGGCCCTCGAGCGAGGCCTGCACGGCCTCCAGGTTGATCTCGGCGCCGCTGCCCAGGTGGCTCACGACCTGCGACACGTCCCACTCGTCGGCCGCCGACGGGCCGGTCAGCTGCTCCGGCGTCAGGCCGGCGACCAGCGCCGACAGGTCGTCGTGGCCCTTGCGGAGGGCGGCGATCGCCTGATCTGCCCGAGTACTCATCAAACCCCCAAAAAGCTTCGGAAACCCGAGATACTTGAAGCATAAACAAAGTCGTGATGCACAACACGCCCTGGGTGCCCGATCAGCAATATTGCGCCAACCGCAACATCAGGTAACTTCACATGGTGAACACGGGGGCTGAGGTTGGTGAACAAGAACACACAACGCGGTTAAGGCCCCGTGCCTGGACTGAACTGCTCCTCGTGCTCGGTCTATTCCTGGCGTACAAGGTCGGGCGGCTCGCCGTCGACGGGCGAGTCGGGGCCGCGTACGCCGACGCCAACCTCGTCTGGCGGCTCGAACGCGCGCTGCGCCTGCCGGACGAGGCCACCGTCCAGCACCTCCTGCTCAGCGCCGAGGCCCTGGTCCGGACCGCCAACGTGTTCTATGCCGTCGTGCACTTTCCCGCCACGATCGCATTCCTGATCTTCATGTACTGCTTCCGCCCGGAACATTACCTGCGGTTCCGGCGCATCCTGGCCTGGCTCACCGCCATCGGGCTCGTCATCCACTTCGTGTTCCCGCTCGCCCCGCCGCGGATGCTCGACGGGCTGGGGCTCGTCGACACCGCCGCCGTGTACGGCCCCAGCGTGTACGGGCCGCCGCAGACCGACACGCTGAGCAACCAGTACGCGGCCATGCCCTCGCTGCACGTCGGCTGGGCCCTGATCGTGGCGGCCGGGCTCATCCACGCCACGAGCTCCCGGTGGCGCTGGCTGTGGCTCGCCCATCCGGTCCTGACCATGCTCGTCGTCGCCGGTACCGCCAACCACTACTGGCTCGACGGGATCATCGCGGCGATCCTCGTCGGGGTGCTGCTCATGGCCACCAGCCGGCAGGAGCACGCCTCCCCCAAGGTCCCGATTCAGCTACGGCGCGAAGCGGTCGAACCGGTACGAGGCACAAAGCTGACATAAAAAGGAACATCCATGCGGTATCAAAGATCGCGTGGATTGGAACCTGCGCACCTGTGCGCGCCGGGGGCACGTGACCTATGCCCCGACCGAGGACACGTTCCGCGAGAAGCTGCACGCCACCACCCCGGTCGGGGCGGCCTGGCGGTGCCTGCGCTGCGGGGACTTCGTGATCGGCGAGCCGCATCAGACCGGCCCTGCCGATCGCGCCCCGATCGTGCTGCGCGGCCGCGCCCTGCGCGACGCGCTGATCCTGCGGCTGCTGTCCCTGGAGCGGTTCTTCAAGGGCCTGTTCTGCCTCGCCGCCGCCTACGGCGTGTTCCACTTCCGCAACCACCGCGACGGCGTCGAGCGGGCCTTCAACGAGGACCTGCCGCTGCTCAAGCCGTTCATGGACAAGGTCGGCTGGAAGTTCGAGGACTCCGCGATGATCCACACCATCCGGACCGTCATCGAGGCCGAGTCCCAGACGCTGCTGTGGGTCGCCGCCGGCCTCGCGCTCTACGGCTCGCTGCAGCTCGTCGAGGGCGTCGGCCTGTGGATGCTGAAGCGCTGGGGCGAGTACTTCGCCGTCGTCGCCACCTCGCTCGGCCTGCCGATCGAGATCTACGAGCTCACCGAGAAGCTCACGTTCACCCGGGTCGGGGCGCTCGTCATCAACATCGTGGCGGTGTTGTACATCCTGCTGTCCAAGCGCCTCTTCGGGCTGCGCGGCGGCCACGCGGCGCACGAGGCCGAGCGGCACGAGACCAGCTTCCTCGAGGTCGAGCTGGCCGCGAACGAGCCCACGCTGCCCCGGGGCCTGCGCATCCCCAAGGCCCCCGCGGGCGTCCGGTAACGGAACAGACGGCAAACTGCCACTGGCGGGACCCGTACCCGCGTCGTATAGTTGAACGCGAGACCGGCATCTTCCCCCGTGGATGCCGGTCTTCTTAATTCCCGGCCGCGGACCGGATCGCGCGGATCGCGTTGAGGTTGTGCTCGCGCGCGCAGGCCTCCAGCGTCGCCGCGTCGTCCTCGCCCCGCGCCAGCCGTTCCAGCAGCGTGTCGTGCTCGTTCACCGCCGTCGCCAGCCGCAGCGCCGGATACAGCGTGACCAGCACCCGCGACGCGTCGATCCGGTCCCAGATCCCGTCCAGCGACTCGATCACGTAGCGGTTGCCGCAGCGGCGGTACAGCGCCCGGTGGAACCGCCGGTGCAGCGCCATCACCAGCGCGTGGTCGATCGGGCCGGCCGAGGCCGCCTCCCGCAGCTGCGTGTTGTACCCGCGCGCCTCCTGCAGGTCCTCCGGCGACACCCGCGTCGCCGCGGCCGCGAACGCGTACCCGTCCAGCAGCGCCAGCATCCGGACGAGCTGCTCCCACTCGTCGTCCTGCAGCATGGCCACCCGCGCGCCGACGTTGCGCTCGAAGTGCACCAGGCCCTCGGCCTCCAGGCGGCGGATCGCCTCGCGCACCGGCACCGGGGACACGTCCAGCTCGCGCGCCAGGCTGCTGAGCACCAGGCGCTTTCCCGGGCCGAACCGGCCGTCGATGATGCGTTCACGGATCTCGCGGTACGCGAGCTCGTGCTTGGACGGCACTGGCTGCACGCGGCACATCCCACTCTTGACAGGGCCCGGGAAGGGCACAATCATATACGATAATCATATACGATGAGACGGCGGTCCGGCCGGTTAAGACGGGGGCGGCCGGACCGCCGGCGCGTCGGTCACGAGTCCGTCATCGTAAGACCCAGCTCGCGGGCCGACACCTCCCGCATCTCGACCTTGCGGACCTTGCCCGTCACGGTCATCGGGAACGCATCGACGATCTTGACGTACCGCGGGACCTTGTAGTGCGCGAGCCGCCCGGCGCAGTAGTCCCGCACGACCTCGGCGGTCAGCGGCGCGGCCCCGTCGCGCAGGCGCACCCAGGCCATGAGCTCCTCGCCGTAGCGCTCGTCCGGCACGCCGATCACCTGCACGTCGACGATGTCGGGATGGCCGTAGAGAAACTCCTCGACCTCCCGCGGGTACACGTTCTCGCCCCCGCGGATCACGAGGTCCTTGATCCGCCCGACGATGTTGACGTACCCATCCGCGTCCATCGTCGCCAGGTCCCCCGTGTGCATCCACCGGGCCGCGTCCACGGCCGCCGCGGTGGCGTCGGGCTGGCGCCAGTAGCCGAGCATCACGCTGTACCCCCGCGTGCACAGCTCCCCCGCCTCGCCCCGCGGCATCAGCAGACCGGTCAGCGGGTCGACGATCTTCACCTCGAGGTGCGGCCCGACCCGCCCGACGGTCGACACCCGCCGCTCCAGGTCGTCGTCGCGGGCCGTCTGGGTCGACACCGGCGAGGTCTCGGTCATGCCGTAGCAGATCGTCACCTCGGTCATGCCCATGTCGGCGATGACCCGCTTCATCACGTGCACCGGGCACGGCGAGCCGGCCATCACGCCGGTGCGCAGCGTCGACAGGTCGTAGGAGGCGAAGTCGGGCAGCGCCAGCTCGGCGATGAACATCGTCGGCACTCCGTAGAGGACCGTGCAACGCTCCCGCTGTACCGCCGCCAGGGTCTCCGCCGGATCGAAGGCCCGCGCCGGGATGACCATGCACGCGCCGTGGGTGGTCGCGCCCAGGTTCCCCATCACCATGCCGAAGCAGTGGTAGAACGGCACCGGCAGGCAGACCCGGTCGGCCTCCGTCCAGCCCTGCGCCTCGGCCACGAAGAAGCCGTTGTTGAGGATGTTGTGGTGCGACAGGGTCGCGCCCTTCGGGAAGCCCGTCGTGCCCGAGGTGTACTGGATGTTGATCGGGTCGTCGAAGGCCAGCGTCGCCTCGCGCTCCCGCAGCGCCTCCTCGGGGGCCTGTTCGGAGCGCAGCGCGGCCCAGTCGGCCGAGTCGATGAACACCACGTCGGCGAGGCCCGGGCGCACCTCGGCCACCATGGCCCGGTAGTCGGAGGTCTTGAGGCGCTCGGCCGAGACGAGCAGGCCCACGCCGGACTGCTCGAGCACGTACGCCAGCTCGTGGGTCCGGTACGCCGGGTTGATGTTGACCAGGATCGCGCCGATCTTGGCGGTGGCGTACTGCAGGATCGTCCACTCCGGACAGTTCGGGGCCCAGATGCCGACCCGGTCGCCCTTGGCGATGCCGCGGGCGAGCAGGCCCCGCGCCACCCCCTCGACCTCGGCCAGGAACTCGCGGTAGGTCCACCGCCGGCCGGTCGGGACGTCGACGAGGGCGTCGGCGCCGGGCACGCGGGCGGCGGTGCGGTCGAGGCTGGCGCCGATGGTCTCACCCAGCATCGGCCCGTCGGCGGGGCCGACGGAGTAGGACAACAGTGTCATGCCCCGCAACGATGCCACCGCACTGCGCAAAAAGCACCGGGAACCTAAGCTGAGCAGGATGGGCGACACGGAGGTCAGCCGCGACCTGGCGGCGGTCGACTGGGCGGCGACCCCGCTCGGGCCGCCGGAGTCGTGGCCGCACAGCCTGCGCTCGGCCGTGCGCATCATGCTCGACTCCCGCTTCGCGATGTGGATGGCGTGGGGGCCGGAGCTGACCTTCCTGTGCAACGACGCCTACCGGCGCGACACGCTCGGCAAGAAGTACCCGTGGGCGCTGGGCCGGCCCGCGCACGAGGTCTGGGCCGAGGCGTGGCACGAGGCCGGGCCGCGCATCCGCACCGTGCTCGAGACCGGGAAGGCGACCTGGGACGAGGGGCTGCGGCTGTTCCTCGGGCGCAGCGGGTTCACCGAGGAGACGTACCACACCTTCTCCTACAGCCCGCTCGCCGACGACGACGGTACCGTCGCCGGGATGTTGTGCGTGGTCACGGAGACCACCGAGCGGGTCGTCGCCGAGCGGCGCCTGGCCACGCTGCGCGACCTCGGGGCCGGGCTCGCCGCGGCGACGGGCGAGCCGCAGCTGCTGGCGGCGGTCGAGCGGGCCCTCGCCACCCGGTCCGACGATCTGCCCTTCACGCTGGTGTACCTGTACAAGGACGGCATTGCCGGGCTCGCCGCCGCGACCGGGGTCCCCGCCGGCCACCCGTGCACCGACCCGCGCGTGTGGCCGGGGGCCGACGGTGCCCCGCTCACCGCCGGCGGGCTGGACGGGCTGCCGTCCGGCGCGTGGGACGAGCCGCCGACCGAGGCCCGGATCGTCGCCCTGCCCCGGCCCGGCGGCGGGCGCCCGTACGGGTTCCTGGTCGCGGGCCTGAACCGGTACCGGCCCTTCGACGCCGCCTACGCGGGCTTCGTCGACCTCGTCGCCGGGCAGATCGCGGCCCGGCTGAGCACCGCCCGGGCGTTCGCGTCGCAGCGCCGCCGGGCCGAGAGCCTCGCCGAGCTCGACCGGGCCAAGACCGCCTTCTTCACCAACGTCAGCCACGAGTTCCGCACCCCGCTGACCCTGCTGCTCGGCCCGGCCGAGGACGCCCTCGCCGACCAGGCCGAGCCGCTGCCGCCGGGCCAGCGGGGCCGGGTCGAGGTGGTACGCCGCAACGCCGAGCGGTTGCTCAAGCTCGTCAGCACGCTGCTGGACTTCTCGCAGCTGGAGTCCGGCCGGCTCGAGCCGCACCGCGAGGCGCTGGACCTGGCCCGGCTCACCGCCGAGCTGGCCGCCCTCTTCGCCCCGGCCGCCGGACGCGCCGGGCTGCGCCTCGACGTCGACTGCCCGCCGCTGCCCCGTCCGGTCCACGCCGACCGTGACATGTGGACCAAGATCGTGCTCAACCTGCTGTCGAACGCGCTGAAGTTCACGTTCACCGGCACGATCACCGTCCGGCTCGCCACCGCCGGCGACGAGCACGTCGAGCTGACCGTCACCGACACCGGCGTGGGCGTCGACCCGGGCGACCAGGCGCGGCTCTTCGAGCGCTTCCACCGGGTGCAGGGCGCCCGCGCCCGCACGCACGAGGGCTCCGGGATCGGCCTCGCGCTGGTCGCCGAGCTGACCGCCCTGCACGGCGGCGTGGCGAGCGTGCACAGCGCGGCCGGCGCGGGCTCGACCTTCACCGTCCGCATCCCCGTCGGGTCCGGCCCGGCGACGCCCGCGCACGATTCGCCGGTACCGCAGGTGCACGGCTACGTCGCCGAGGTCGAGCGATGGGTCGGCGCCCCCGCGACCGCCCCGCCCGCGCGCCCCGACCCGGACGCGCCCCGCGTCCTCGTCGTCGACGACAACGCGGACATGCGCGACTACATCCGCCGCGTCCTCGGCGCCGACTACCAGGTGTTGGAGGCGGCTGACGGGGTACAGGCGCTGCGGTTGCTGCGGGCCGACCCGCCCGACCTCGTGCTGACCGATGTGATGATGCCCAACCTCGACGGCTTCGGCCTCATCGCGGCCGTGCGCGCCGACGGTCCCGGGCACCTGCCGGTCATCCTGCTCTCGGCCCGGGCCGGGGACGAGGCCACCGTCGAGGGCCTCGACGCCGGCGCCGACGACTACCTGGTCAAGCCGTTCAGCCCGCGGGAGCTGCGGGCGCGGGTGCGGGCCAACCTCGAGTTCGAGCGGGTCCGGCGTACGCGCGACGAGCTGCAGCGCAGCCGCGTCCTGCTCGACCAGGCCCAGCGCCTGGCCGCGGTCGGCTCGTGGGAGCTCGACCTGGACAGCGGCGACATCCACGGCTCCGACGAGTTCCTGCGCCAGTTCGCCGTCACCCCGGAGCAGCTGCTCGACGAGCAGGGCCGGCAGCTCATCAACCGCCGCGTCCACCCCGACGACCGCGCCCGCGTCGACGAGGCCATCGACGCCGCGGTCGACGGCGAGCCGCTGGACTACGAGTCACGGGTGGAGATGGCCGACGGTACCGTGCGAATCTTCCGCACCCGCGGCGAGCTCGAGCGCGACGCCACCGGCCGCCCCGTGCGGCTGCGCGGCTCCAACCAGGACATCACCGAGCAGCGCCGGGCCGAGCAGGCCCTGGCCGCCGCGGCCGCCGCGCAGGAGGCCGCGGCCCGCGAGCACAGCATCGCCGACCAGCTCCAGCGCAGCCTCCTGCCGCCGGTGACGCTGGCCCCCGAGCACCTCGAGCTCGCCGCCTACTACCGGCCGGGCGTCGCGGGCACCCAGGTCGGCGGGGACTGGTACGACGTCATCGAGCTCGGCGCCGACCGCACCGCCCTCGTCATGGGCGACGTGATGGGCCGGGGTGTACCCGCCGCCGCGGTCATGGGCCAGCTGCGCGCCGCGGTGCGCGCCTACGCCCGGCTCGACCTGCCGCCGGCCGACGTGCTGGAGTACCTCGACGGCGTCGTGCGGGACCTGAGCGAGGACCAGATCGTCACCTGCGTCTACGCCGTGTACGACCCGGGCGAGCGCAGCCTGACCTACGCCAACGCCGGGCACCTCCCCCCGCTGCTGCTGCGGCCTGGTTCGGCGCCGCGCCCGCTGACCTCGTCCGGCCCGCCGCTGGGCACCGGCCCGCTGACCCTGGCCGAGGAGCGCGTCGAGCTCCCGGTCGGCGCACTGCTCACGTTGTACACCGACGGCCTGGTCGAGCACCGCGACCGCGACCTGGACGCGGGCATCTTCGCCCTGGCCGCCCTCGTCGGCGACCTGCAGGGCCCGCTCGCCGACGCCCCGGACCGCCTCGTGAGCCGCCTGCTCCCGGACGGCCCCGACGACGACATCACGCTGCTCATGACCCGAATCGTCGGCAAGCCGGGCGAGGAGCAGTCGGTGATCCGGGACATCCCGGCCCACGAGCGTGCCGTACGCGACGCGCGCCGCCTGGTCGGCACGACGCTGCGCCGCTGGGACGCCCCGCAACGCGTGGTCGACGACCTGGTCCTGATCGTGAGCGAACTGGCCGCGAACGCGGTCCTGCACGGCCGCCCGCCGATCCAGCTCCGCCTGCGCCGCACCCAGACCCATGTGGTGCTGGAGCTGCACGACACGGCCCCGTACCTGCCGCGCAAACAACGCCCCACCCCGGACGACGAACACGGGCGGGGGCTGCAGCTGGTGGCTTCGCTGTGCGACCGCTGGGGAACTCGCCCCACCGCCGACGGCAAGGCCGTCTGGTGCATGCGGAGTGTTTTTTAGCTGTCTTTCAGCTCGCTGGCGCTCGCGTTGGGGGAGCTTCGCTCCACCCATACCCCGGCTGAATTCCTAGCTCGCTGCGCTCGCGTTGGGGGAGCTTCGCTCCACCCAAACCCCAGCTGAATTCCTAGCTCGCTGCGCTCGCGTTGGGGGAGCTTCGCTCCACCCAAACCCCCTCAAGACCAGCACCGGGGCGCTCTGGCGGCGAATGAGTGCGCTCGGCGCGGGCGGCTTACCTGGACGGGGGGCTGACAAACGACGCTCGGCCGATGGTGCGCGGACGCCTCCGGCTCCCGCAACGGGTAAGCGTGGTCCCTGTTCGTTGTTGCTTGCGGTTATGCCTCTTGGCCGTTGTTTGCCGCGGGTTCGTGCGGGTCGTCATTCGGTGGTCCCGGACCTTGCGCCGTTACCCGCCGTGAACCTCGACGGCTACCTCGTGGTGGCTGACCCGCTCGTCCCATCGGCTCAGCGCCCGCCGGGCGGTCTCCTCGACTACGGCGACCTCGAAGTCTTCCCCGGCAAACCCGCGCACGTCGTCGAGCCCGCCGAAGTACACAATGGAGGTGAAGAGCACCTCGCCCCCGTCGGCCGAGCGCAGCAGCCGCGCCCCGAGGAACCCGGCCACCTGCCGCAGATGCGCCGCGACCTCGCCCTCGTAGTGCCGCTGATAGTCATCCGCCGTGGCGACCGGCGCCCACCCCCGCCAGACCCGAGCAATCATGCGCCCCCCTGTCGTCCTCTACCGGTGCGACACTAACAACCCATGTTCGTCGATCAGACCCCGTTCCCGTTCCTGAAGGACCTGTGCGGCGCGTGGCAAGCCATCCGCGCCGAGTGCGCCGCGCTGCCCGGGGACGCGTTCGAGCCGTGGGTCCAGCGCGAGATGTACGGCCAGGGCTGGAGCACCTACGGCCTGGTCGCGTTCGGCACGCGCATCGAGGAGGCGCTGGCCGCCTGCCCGCACACCGCCGCCGCACTGGCCCGCGTCCCCGGCCTCACCACCGCGGCGTTCTCGCGCCTGGTGCCCGGCACCCACATCCGCCCGCACGAGGGCTGGGTCACCACCGTCTACCGCGCACACCTGGGTCTGGTCGTGCCGCCCGGCGAGTGCGCCCTGCGCGTCGGCGGCCAGACCCGCGCCTGGACCGAGGGCGAGACCCTGGTCTTCGACGACACGGCGGAGCACGAGGCCTGGAACTACACCGAGGCCGTGCGGATCGTGCTGCTGTTCGACTTCCTGCGCCCCGGCCACACCCTGGACGAGATGGACGAGCTGCCACCCGAGGTGGCGGCCGCATTGCACCGCCGCCGCAAAGGACAATGAGGATTTCGGCACCGCCGGTTTTCGGAGGCGTGGGCGGAATGCGCAATCCGGCGATCGACGTTCGATTGTTCCGCGCTTCGGGCCCCGCTGTGGAGCGGGATCCCCGTCGTGGACGACGGTGGCCCGCTCGACCGAGGGCTCCTCCGGCGGGGCGGGAGGTTCGGCCATCTCGACCGGCTGGACTGGGCATTCGACCTGCTCAGCGGGCAGTTCGGACGGCTTCGGCGCGAGAGCTTCCCGGGCCCGCTGCGCGAAGTAGGCGTCCGCCGCCTCGACACTGCCGAACTTGTCGCAAAGCTTCTTCCGATGCCGCTCTTCAAGCCCCCAATCGCGACGCCGCCGGTGTTCCTTCCGAAACTTCTCACCAGCAGG
>NZ_JBEZDS010000006.1:0-64922 GCF_040648435.1 Dactylosporangium sp. NPDC049140
TACGGCCTGTTCGTCGAGCACTTCGAGAAGTACAACGTGATCTGGAACGGCAACGGCGGCAAGACGATCTTCTTCCAGAACGAGTTGCCCTACGATCCGCCGTCGGCCGCCGCCTGGTCCCACGACGGGATCACCGGCTACGCCGCCTACAAGGTCGCCAACAACGTCACCTCGCACGAGGCGTGGGGCATGGGCAGCTACTGCGTCTTCACCTCGGACGAGTCGATCGCGGCCTACCACAGCTACGAAACGCCGGTGAACGCCAACGTCAAGTTCCACAACATCCTGACCGTGTCGCTGGGCAAGGGCTCCATCACCCACGTCATCAACGACACCGGGGACGCGGCGCTGCCGAGCTCCGTCACCCCGCACAACGTGGTCAGTTTCCCCTGATCCGGTACCTGTAGTGGGCGGGCCGTCCGGCATCCAGCCGGGCGGCCCGCTCGTTTCACGGGACCAGGTGGATGCGCACCTTCCGCGCGGCGACCGCGGCCTCCTCCAGCACGGTCAGGCGCGGCTCGGCGACCTCGAGCAGATGCGGGTGGCGCAGCGCGGCGAGGGCGGCGAGGCGCCGGTCGGCGAGGATCGCGTCGACCATCCCGCGGTCGCCGCCGCAGACGAGCGCGGCGAGCGTGCCGGCCTCGGGCAGCAGCACCCGCTCGGCGATGTCCGCGGACTTGCCGGCGACCGCGTCGGACTGGTTGTCGCGGCGGCGGGCGTAGCGCTGCTGGGACCAGCCGCCGGCGGCGGTGCGCCCGTGCACGTGGAAGCGCTCCACCTTGGAGGCTGTGATGGCGGTACCGTCGACAAGGCCCGCCGCCACGGCGCCCTTGCGGGCCAGGAGCAGCCCGATGCGGGGCGGCGCGGCAACCCCCCTGAGCAGCGCGTCGACGTCCTCGGCCGCGTCGAGGCCGGGCGGCGGGTGCAGGGTCGCCCGGTCGCCGTTGCTCGTCCCGGTCAGCACCAGGCCCGCCTCGTCGGCGCCCTGATGGCGCCCGTAGAAGCCGTCGAGCCAGCCGCGCAGGCGCTCCGGCGAGATCTCCACCCAACGACCGCCGCCCGCGGCCGGCTTGGCCGTCACCATGTCCCAGATCCTATTTCGTGCTGAACAGAACCCGTAACTCCAGGCCCTTCATCAGCCAGGACGCGCCGAAGCCGAGGATGGCCAGCGCCTCGCCGACCAGCAGCGCGTAGTCCTGGAGCCAGCCGCCGATCTCGGTGACCGCGATGAACACTACGGCCACGCCGATGACGGCCGCGCAGGTGAAGTGGAACCGGCGCCAGAACGCGGGCGAGCGCCGGCCCGGCAGCTCGGTGCGGTTGCCCTCGCGGATGCCGAAGTACAGGCTGATGATGCCGAGGCACACGATGAACACGGCGGCGCAGGTGTAGTGCACGACCGCGACCGGCATCTCACCCATCCGCTCCTGCAACGGGGTGAGGGCGATCGTCGAGTGCCGCGGCCGGTCGGTGCTGAACAGCGCGACCCCGAGCGCGGCGACCCCGGCGATGTTGCTGAGCAGGTTGTCGAGGTTGTGCTCGAACGCCTTGTACGTCACCAGGAACAGCCCGGTGACGCACAGGGCGCCGACGAACACGTCGCGCAGGCCCGTGTAGAAGTACTCGCTCAGCGACGCCCGGGGCCGGCCGCCCTCGAGCGCGAGGTCGCCGAGCACGAGCGCGACAGGCAGCGCGAGGCCGATGAAACCGATGACGGCCCGCATCAGCAGGAAGGAGCGCACGTACAGCACGCCGGCGTCCGGCGCCGCCAGCCGCTCGGGGCTCGGGCGCCGCGGGCCCTCGGTCTGCGGGTCGAGATAGCCCACGGCGACATCATGACATCGCCCGGGCGTAGTAGACGACCCCGGCGACGTGCTCGACGACCTCGCGCAGCGTCCACGTGTCCGGGTCCGGCCGCGCGTCAAGCACCGCCGGGTCGAGTCCCCGCAGGCCGGCGCGGTACATGAGGGCGAGGCGGGTCAGCCGGCTCGTCGCCTCCTCCAGGTCGGTCTCGGTGAACCGCGCGAAGTCGGCGTGCGTGGTGACGGTGCGCCCGTGCCAGTGGTCGGGCAGCGGGTCCAGCCCGTTGAGCCGGCACATGATCTCGGCCAGGTGGTCGACGAGGTGGTCGGTGACGCGGCGCAGCGACTTGTGCGGCGTCCAGGCGTTGCCGTCGAAGACGACAGGCCGGCCGTCCCAGCCCAGCCACCCCTGGGCCAGGCCCAGCACTTCCTCGACGGCGGCGTCGATCACGTTCTCGAGTTCCATGCGCGGGACGCTAGCGGCGGGATCGTTCGGGCCCGGCCGAATGGTGTGGGGTGGCCTACGACGAGGGGCACAGCGCTTCGCCCGAGGCCGCGCTGGTGGCGCTGCGCAAGGCGCTCGGCGAGGAGCGGCCGGAGCGGCGGGCGCTCTTCGAGACGAGGCCTGGTTCGCCGTCGGGCTGCTGCACCGCACCCCGGAGCTCGTCAGCTGGGTCGTGGTGCCGCTCGCCGTCGGGCTCTCCGTCGCCGCCTGCCTGGGAGCCGCGGCCGCGCCCGGAATCGCCCCGGGCGGGGCCCGCTGCTGGCGGCACGTCGCCGTCGCCATGGCGTTCATCGGGCTCGGCGGCATCAGCAACGGCGTCGACATGCTCCGCGGGATCGTGCGGCCCCAGCACGTCGGGCCGCTGACCGCGGGCATCTACGTCGCCGGGCTCGCGGTGCTGCTGTGGGCGCTGCTGCGCATCCCCGGCGCCCGTCGCAGCCGCGGGGCGAGTGGCTGCGCTTCGGGCTGGACTCCGCGACGGTACTGGTAGCCGTCCCGGCGTTTCGCCTGGCACTTCCTGCTCAGCGACTGGCAGCGGTGGTCCGGCGGCAACGCCACGGGCGCCCGGGCCGTGCTGGCGCTGCTCGCCTGCGCCGCCGTGTGCGTGTTCGCGGTGGTGAAGATCGCGTTCACCGGCACCGGGCCGCTCGACCGGCGGGCGCTGTACCTGCTCGCCTCGGCCGGCGGCGGCGGCCCGCCTGGCCGAGCTCGCCGGGCCGGAGTCGCTGGTGGCGCGCCTCGGCGGCGACGAGTACGCGCTGGTGTTCCCGGCCGCCGGCGAGCCCGCCGCGCTGCGGGTGCTGGGCGTGGTCGCCGCCGGGCTGCGCCGCCCGCTCGACGCGGCCGGGCACGCCCTCGTGGTGGAGGCGAGCGTGGGCGTGGCGGTCGGCGGGGCGGGGCCCGCGGCCTTCGGCCACTCCTCGCTGGGGCTGCTGCGCACCTGCCCGGTCGACGTGCTCAAGGTCGACAGGTCGTTCGTGGACAACGTGACCGAGGCCGGCGCCCGCTCGGCCATCGCCGAGGCGCTCATCGGCATCGCCGACGGGCTGCGGCTGCGCGCGGTCGCGGAGGGCGTGGAGACCGAGGCGCAGGCGGAGGCGCTGCGGGAGCTGGGCTACCAGTACGCGCAGGGCTACCTCTACGGCCGCCCCGTCCCGGCCGCCGAGCTCAAGAGGCCGCGTCGCGCGCTCCCGGCGGCGCGGGCGTGAGTGAGGCCGCGTCGCGCGCTCCCGGCGGCGCGGGCGTGAGTGAGGCCGTGTCGCGCGCTCCCAGCGGCGCGGGCGTGAGCCGGGGCAGCGTCGCGCGCTCCCAGCGGCGCGGGCGTGAGCCGGGGCAGCGCCGCCAGGCTGACGGCCAGGGCCGGCGCGAAGGCCAGCGCGCGGGTCTGCGCCGGCTCGGGCAGCGGCCGCGCGGTCTCCCAGGCGGCGCGCACCGCGGCCGCGGTGCCGAAGAGCCCGCAGGCGAGGGCGGTCGCGAGCGCCCAGAACACCACCGCGCGGCTGTGCGGGCGGCCGAGCCGGGCCCGCATCCCGTGCCGCACCAGGTTCGGCGGCCTCGCGGGCGGCCGACCGGGAGCGACCGGCCGGGGCGGCGTCCAGGAGGGTGCCCAGCAGCTCGCCGCGGCGACAGCCGGGTGGGTACACCCGCAGCAGGCGTGCGTACCGCCGCTCCGGCGAAGGCGAGGCCACTACGCCTCCGTGGGGCGGATCGCGGCACGCGGATAGTCGCGGGGATAGACGCGCGGGAGCCGGGTGTACCGCCGCCGCAGCGCCGTCATCGCGCCGTCCTCGGTCGGTGGGCCTGCCGCAGCCGGTGCTCGGCCGCGGTCGCGAGCTCGCGCAGCCGGGCCGTCTCGGCGGTCAGCGCCGTCAGGCCGGCGGAGGTGAGGCGGTAGTAGCGGCGGGCCCGGCCGTCCACGATCTCCTCGCGGTCCGGCTCGACGAGCCCCTCGGCCGTCAGCCGGTCGAGCGCGGTGTAGAGGGTGCCGGTGAGCAGGCCCACGCGGCCGCCGGAGAGCTCGGCGACCTCCTGGAGGATGCCGTACCCGTGCCGGGGCGCGCCCGCGAGCGCGGTCAGGATGAGGAAGGTCGGCTCTCGCATCGCCTTGGCGGCTTTCACGGCCGAAGCATAAGTAAATGATCAATTCATCGTCAACGGGGCGGCCGCTGCGGATGCGGCCGCCCGTCGAACCGCTTACTCCAGGCGCATGATCTTCGTGCCGTCCACTTTGGACTTGATCTCCTTCAGCCCGCTGGGCGTGGGCCCGTCGATCTTCGATCCGTCGGCGATGTTGAACTTCGAGGCGTGCGCCGGGCAGACGGCCACGCCGTTCTGCGGCGCGGTCACCAGGACTCCCTTGTGCGGGCAGGCGGCGTCGAACAGCTTGAAAGTTCCACTCACCGGCTGCACGATCAGCAGCCCGTTCTGCACGATGCCGCCCCCCACCGGCACCTGGCCGGTGTCGGCCACCGACCCGCCGGCGGCCGCCGACGGCCCGGCGGACGGCCCCGCGGCGGGGCCCGAGGACTGGGCCGGCTCGGGCGCCGGCGCCTGGGCGGTGGCGCCCTTACCGCCGCAGGCGGCCAGCAGGGTGGCGGCGCTCAGGCCGCCGAGGCCGGCCAGCAGGGCCCGTCGGTGCGCGCAGGGTTGCACACGGTCTTCGGTCATTGCCACGATGTCCCTTCGGTGTGCGGGCAGGGCACAGCCCGCCACCGCTCTGTGGCGCGCTTTAGTTGAGGGCTGGGCAAGGATACATAGATATATGGAAGATTATCCAGCTCTTCCCGGACCGCCCCGCGTCACGACCGTGGTCGGCAGCACCACCCGCCGTGGTGGCCCGTCCACCCCGCCGATGCGGTCGAAGAGCAGCTCGGCCGCCCGCGCCCCCAGGTCGGCCGCGTCGTAGGTGACGAGCGTGACCGGGGTCGGCAGCAGGTCGGCGAGCTCGAGGTCGTCGAAGGCGGCCACGCCCGTGCCGCCGCCGTGGGCCCGCGCCGCGTGCAGCACGCCCACCGCCATGCGGTTGTTGTCGGCGAAGACGGCGTCGGCCGGGTCCGGTCCGCGCAGCAGCGCCAGGGCGGTCGCGTGCGCCGCCTCGACCGTGTGCACGCCGACGTGTACGAGCGCCGGGTCGGCGGCCAGCCCGGCGGACTTGAGCGCCTGCCGGTAGCCGGCCAGCCGCCGCGCGCCCGTGCCGACCGCGGGGTCGCCGCCGATGTAGGCGATGCGGCGGTACCCCAGCTCCAGCAGCCGCCGCACGGCCTCCCGCGCGCCGCCGTGGTTGTCCAGCACGACCGAGTCGGCCGCGACCCGCCCGGGCACGCGGTCGATGAACACGATCGGCGCCCACCCGGCCAGCTCGTCGTGCAGCGCCCGCTGGGAGTGCCCGGTCGGCACCACGAGGAGCCCGTCGACCCGCCGCCGCAGCACCAGGTCGCGCAGCAGCTCCCGCTCGGTGTCGAAGCTCTGCCGGGTGCTGCCCACGACGAGCATGTGCGAGTGCCGGCGGGCCACGTCCTCGGCGCCGCGGGTGATGCCCGACCAGAACGGGTTCGCCACGTCCTCGATGACCAGCGCCACCGTGTGGGTGTTCTGCCCGGGGCGCAGCGTGCGGGCCGACTCGTTGCGGCGGAACCCGAGGTCGGCGATGGCGCGCTCCACCGCCTCGCGGGTCTCCGGGCGGATGTACCGCTCGTGGTTGACCACCCGTGAGACCGTCGCGACGCTCACGCCGGCCGCGCGGGCCACGTCGTGCATCGTGGGGCGGCGCAAGGACATTGAGGCTCCGGGGTATGTATCGGCTCCGCTGTGGACGCAGTCGAGCGCTCTCTTGACCACGGGAGAGTATATGAGTACGTTTTCTGAAAACGTTCACATAGACGTTGACCTTTCAAACCAGGCCCGCCACCTGGGGAGGTAAGCCGTGTTCAAGACAGGAGCCACCCTCGCCCTTACCGTCGCGCTAGTCGGATCGGCCGCCGGATGCGGCTCGTCCGGCGGCGACGACGCCAAGACGATCACCGTCGCCTACCAGAAGTTCGGCGCCTTCATCCAGCTCGACGACCAGCTCCAGCGGGTCAAGGGCGAGTACGAGTCGGCCCATCCGGGCTACACCGTGAAGCTGCTGCCGATCGAGGCGTCGGAGAACGACTACTACACCAAGCTCTCGCTGATGAACCGGTCCCCGAAGACCGCGCCCGACGTGCTGTACGAGGACACGTTCCTCGTCAACACCGACATCGCGGCCGGGTTCCTGGCCCCGGTCGACGAGTACCTCGCCGCCTGGCCCGACTGGAGCCAGTACAGCGACGCCGCCAAGAACGCGGCCAAGGCCCTCGACGGCAAGACGTACGGCGTGCCGATGGGCACCGACACGCGGGCGCTCTACTACAACAAGGACCTGTTCCGGCAGGCCGGCCTGGCCGTGCCCTGGGAGCCGAAGACCTGGGACGACATCCTGGCCGCGGCGCGGACCGTCAAGCAGAAGCTGCCCGGCGTCACCCCGCTGAACGTGTACTCCGGCAAGGGCGCCGGCGAGGGCGCCACCATGCAGGGCTTCGAGATGCTGCTTTACGGCACGAAGCACGCCCTCTACGACGACTCGTCCAAGAAGTGGGTCGTCGGCAGCCCGGGCTTCAACGACTCGCTCGGCTTCATCAAGACGATCTTCTCCGAGAAGCTCGCGCCGGAGGCCCAGGACGCCCTCGACCCGAACTGGGGCACCCGGGTCTCCACCGAGCTGCTGCCGTCGAGCAAGCTCGCCATCGACCTCGACGGCTCCTGGCTGTCCAGCACGTGGCTGCCGACCGGGAGCAAGCCGTGGCCGCAGTGGAGCACGGTGCTCGGCGAGGCCGCGATGCCGACCCAGCACGGCGACGCGCCGGGCAGGACGAGCATGTCCGGCGGCTGGGTGCTGTCGGTGGGCGCGCACGCCAAGGACAAGAAGGCCTCGTTCGACTTCGTCACGACGATGCTCAACAAGGACAACACGCTCGCCTACGACATCGCCGCCCAGCAGATCGCCGAGCGGGCGGACGTGGCGGCGGACCCGAAGTACCTCCAGTCGAACCCGGCCCTGCAGTTCTTCACCGACCTGGTGAAGGTGACGCACTTCCGGCCCGCGTACCCCGACTACCCGCACGTCTCCGACGCCATCCAGGTCGCGATGGAGTCGGTGATGACCGGGCAGGCACCCCCCGAACAGGCCGCTAAGACGTTCGGCGACCAGGTGAAGGCGGCCGTCGGCGGGGACGACAAGGTGACGACGGCATCATGAGCCGTGCACTGGCGGCGCGGGCCGTGGCCCTCGCGCCCGCGCTGCTGCTGCTCGGCGTGTTCTTCGCGGGGCCGTTGCTCTGGAGCGTGTACAGCGCCTTCACCGACATCGCGCTCACCGGCACGTCGCAGGTCAACTTCGTCGGCGCCGACAACTTCGTCACCATGTGGCACGACAAGCAGTTCTGGAACTCCCTGGAGCTGACGCTCGTCTTCGTCGTCGGCTCCGCGGTGATCGGGCAGAACACCCTCGGGCTGCTCATCGCGCTGCTGCTCAAGGGGGCCGGCAAGGTCACCCGGGCCGGGGTCTCCGGCGTCGTGGTGGCCGCGTGGACGGTGCCCGAGACGGTGGCCGCGTTCTGCTGGTACTCGTTCCTGCACCGCGAGGGCACTCTCAACGCCCTCACCGGGCCGCTCGGGCTGCACCAGAACTGGCTCTACACCGCCCCGATGCTCGCGGTCACCCTCGCCAACGTGTGGCGCGGCACGGCCTTCTCGATGCTGGTGTACCAGGCCGCGCTGAACGACGTCCCGCCCGAGCTGCACGAGGCCGCCGCCGTCGACGGGGCCTCGGTGTGGCAGCGGCTGCGCTACGTGACCCTGCCGCTGATCCGCCGGTCGATCGTGAGCAACCTGATGCTCATCACGCTGCAGACCCTGGCGTCCTTCGGACTCATCTACGTGATGACCAAGGGCGGCCCCGGCGACCGCAGCCAGACGACGCCGATCTACATGTACCAGGAGTCGTTCCAGTTCTACAAGCTCGGCTACGGCACCGCAATGGCCCTGGTACTGCTGCTCATCGGCGCCGTCTTCTCGCTCATCTACGTGCGGGTCATCCGGCTGGAGGAGGCGTGAGGGCCGCGGCGCGGGCCGTGCTCGCGCTCGTCGCCGTGCTGTTCCTGCTGCCGTTCGTATGGCTGGTGGTCGCCTCGGTCCAGCCCGGCGCCGCGCTGTCGGCCCACATCGACTGGCACTTCACCGCGCGCAACTTCGGCGACGTGCTCAACGCCGACACCGTGCTCCGGCCGATGCTCAACTCCCTGATCATCTCCGGCGGCACCGCGGCGCTCACCGTGGCCGCGGCGGTCCTGGCCGCGTACCCGCTCTCGCGCCACCGAAGCCGCACGGGCCGGGCGCTGATGTACACCATCCTGTTCTCCACCTGCCTGCCCATCACCGCCGTGATGGTCCCGGTCTACACGCTGTACAGCCGCTTCTCGCTCACCGACTCGGTCCCGGCGCTCATCCTCTTCATGGCCGCGTCGTCGCTGCCGTTCGGCATCTGGATGATGAAGAACTTCATGGACGGCGTGCCGGTCGAGCTCGAGGAGGCGGCCTGGACCGACGGCGCCGGCTGGGCCCAGTCGCTGCTGCGGATCGTGCTGCCGCTCATGGTCCCCGGCCTGACCGTCGTCTTCGTCTTCACGTTCGTGCTGCAATGGGGCAACTTCTTCGTCCCGTTCATCCTGCTGCAGGCGCCCGAGAGCCAGCCGGCGTCGGTCACCATCTACACGTTCTTCTCCACCTACGGGCAGGTCGCCTACGGCCAGCTGGCGGCGTTCGCGATCCTCTACACGGCGCCGGTCGTCCTGATGTACTCGGTGTTGTCGAGGGTCTTCGGCGGGGCGTTCAGCCTCACCGGCGCGGTGAAGGGTTAGGAACGGCATGCGCATCGAGTCCACCGAGCTGTTCATCGGCGACCGGCAGGTCGTGCGGGTGTTCGACGCCGAAGGGCCCGCCACCGTGCGCGGCGACGGGGTGTCCGGCGAGGGCAACGGCCCCGGCGAGATTCCGGTAAGCGTCGACGCGCCCCCCGGCACCGTCGTCCCCATCACCGTCGAGGCGGGCGGCGAGACCGGGCACGGCGAGCTCGTCGTGGCCGAGCCCGGCTGGACGGTGTGGATGGTCTCGCACTTCCACTACGACCCGGTGTGGTGGAACACCCAGGCCGCCTACACCGAGACCTGGGGCGCGCCCGGGCAGACCGGCACCGAGTTCCGCGGCGACTTCCAGCGCACCGGCTTCGAGCTCGTCCGGCTGCACCTGGAGACCGCGCGGCTGCACCCGGAGTACAAGTTCGTCCTCGCCGAGCTGGACTACCTCAAGCCCTACTGGGACACGTTCCCGCAGGACCGCGCGTACATCCGGCGGCTGCTCGCCGAGGGCCGGCTCGAGCTCGTCGGCGGCACCTACAACGAGCCGAACACCAACCTGACCCTCGCCGAGACCACGATCCGCAACTTCCGGTACGGCATCGGCTTCCAGCGCGACGTCGTCGGCGGCGACCCGCGCACCGCCTGGCAGCTCGACGCGTTCGGCCACGACCCGAACTTCCCGGGCCTGGCCGCCGCCGCGGGCCTGGACTCCTCCTCGTGGGCGCGCGGGCCGTTCCACCAGTGGGGCCCGATGCAGACCACGTTCACGCCCGGCGACCGCGGCTGGGGCGACCCGTCGAGCATGCAGTTCGACGCCGAGTTCGAGTGGCTGTCGCCGAACGGGCGGGGCGTGCTCACCCACTACATGCCCGCGCACTACTCGGCCGGCTGGCACATCGACGCCCAGCCGACCCTCGCGGCTGCCGAGGAGAACATCTACCGGCTGTTCCTGCTGCTGAAGAAGGTCGCCCGCACCCGCAACATCCTGCTGCCGGTCGGCACCGACTACAGCCCGCCCGCGAAGTGGGTCGTCGACATCCACCGCGACTGGAACGCCCGCTACACCTGGCCGCGGTTCGTGTGCGGGCTGCCACGCGAGTTCTTCGCCGCGGTGCGGGCGCAGGCGACCGAATTCTCGCCGCAGACCCGGGACATGAACCCGATCTACACCGGCAAGGACGTGTCGTTCATCGACACCAAGCAGGCCCAGCGGCACACCGAGGCCCTGCTGACCGACGCCGAGATGTTCGCGACCCTCGCCGCCCTCGACGGCGCGCTGTTCCCGCACGAGAAAACCGACCTGGCCTGGCGGCAGCTCGTCTTCGGCGCGCACCACGACGGGATCACCGGTTCGGAGTCCGATCAGGTGTACCTCGACCTGCTCACCGGCTGGCGTCAGGCCCACGACCTCGCGGCCGGCGTGCTGGGCGAGGCCCTGGACGCGCTCGTCGCCCGGCTGCCGGCGGGCGCGCCGGACGGTACACCCCGGGTGGTCGTCTTCAACCCGTCGTCGTGGACCCGCACCGACGTCGTGCGCGTCGGCGGGCTCGAGCTGCTCGCCGAGGACGTCCCCGGCGTGGGGTACAAGACGTTCGCGCTGCCCGCCGCGGACGCGTGGTCGGTCCGGGACGGCACGACGATCGAGAACGAGTCCTTCCGCGTCACCGTCGACCCCGGCCGCGGCGGTACCGTCTCGTCCATCGTCGACCTCCGCGCCGGGCGCGAGCTGCTGGCCGCCGGCCGGCCCGGCAACGAGCTGCTCGTCTACGAGGAGTACCCGGCCCACCCAAAGGTCCACGAGGGCCCCTGGCACCTGCTGCCCAAGGGCCCGCCCGCGGCCGGCTCGGCCGATCGTCCGGCGCTCTCGGTGCTGGTCGAGGCGGGCCCGCTGGGCGAGCGCGTCACGGTCACCGGGGTCGTCGGCCCGGCGCGGTACACCCAGATCCTGACCCTCTGGCGCGGCGTGCCCCGCCTCGACGTGCGCACCCGGCTCGACGACTTCGCCGGCGCCGACCAGCTCGTCCGGGTCCGCTGGCCGGCCGCGGTCGCCGGTGCCCTTCCGGTCAGCGAGGTCGGCAACGCGGTCGTCGGCCGCGGCTTCGGCCTCATCGACACCGACGCCGGCCCGGCCCCCTGGACCCTCGACAACCCGGCGCAGCACTGGTTCGCGCTGTCGTCGACGGCGAGAGTTCGCGTCGGACGCCATACCCGCGCGATCGGCGTCGCCGAGATCATCGGCGGCGGCCCGGCCGCGCGGGACCTCGCCCTGGCGCTCATCCGGCGCGGGGTCACGGCCACCTGCTCGACCGCCGGCGGCCCCCGCTACGGCTCCCTCGCCGTCGACTCGAACCTGCCCGACGTCCGCATCCGCATCGACGACGCCGCCGCGGCCGCCCGCACCTGGGTCCCGGCCGAGCGCCCCCTGGCCCAGGTCTGGACGCCCAACGCCGATCTCACCGGCCCGCGCGACCTGCCGGTGCTCGTCCTCGCCGCCGCCGAGGTCGCCGCCGTCTGCGTCGAGCTGGCCGCCACCGGCGAGATCACGGCCCCCGCGGCCGCCGCCGACCCCGACCCATCGCTCGACGAGTACACCGTCGGCATCGTCAACCGCGGCCTGCCCGGCTTCGCCGTGGATCCCGGCGGTGCCCTGCACCTGTCGCTGGTCCGCTCCTGCACCGGCTGGCCGTCGGGCGTGTGGATCGACCCGCCGCGCCGGACCGCACCCGACGGGTCGAACTTCCAGCAGCAGCACTGGACGCACGTCTTCGAGTACAGCATCGTGGCCGGCGCGGGGGACTGGCGGGCCGCGGGCCTGGTCGCCGCCGGGCACGCGGTGAACCATCCGCTGCACGCGCGCGTCGCGCCGCCCGGCCCGCCCGCGTCGGAGCGCCTCGTCACGGTGGAGCCGTCCACAGTGGTCCTGACCGCGCTGAAGCCGGCGGGCGACCCGCTGGCGTCGGGCCGCGAGCCGTCGCCGGTGTCGTCGGTCCTGGCGCGGTACTACGAGTCGGTGGGCACCCCGGCCGACGTCCACATCGGACTCCCGGTGCCGGTGTCCGCCCGCCGGGCGGTGGACCTGCTCGAGCAGCCGGTGGACGACGGGTCCACACTGGATGGTGCCGGGATCGGGCAGGTGCTGCTGGACGTCGGCCGAACGCTGCCCGCGGCTGCCTTGACGGCGGCCCCGGTCTTCGCGCGGTACTGGCTGCACAACACCGGGCCGGCGCCGCTGGGGAACATGCCCCTGTCGGTGCACCTCGAGCCGTCGGTGACCGACCAGGCCTCGTTCACCGTCACGATCTCCTCCGACCTGGTCGCCTCGGGAGCGTCGGGCGAGGTGCTCCTCACGGCGCCGGAGGGCTGGACGGTGACGCCGTCGTCGCTGCCGTACGACCTCCCGCCCGGCGGCCACGCGCAGTTCCCGGTCTCGGCCGCCCCGCCGGCCGACGTCTCGCCGGGCGTGTACCGGCTGCGGGCGTCGCTGCCCTCGGGCGTCTACGACGTGGCCCGGATACTGGTCGGGGCCGACGCCCCGGAGCCGATCAGCGGCGTGCTGTCGCCACCCGCGCTGCACCTGCGCCGCGGCGACTCCGCGGTGATCCGGCTCGAGACGTCGGCGCCGGACGCCGAGGTGCACCTCATCGGCCCCTGGCACACGTGGGAGCTCGTCGCCGCCCCGGCGGTCCTGGGCGGCGGGTCCACGGTGGAGTTCCCCGTCACCGTGCCGGCGGAGCACCCGCCGGGCACCTGGTGGCTGCTGGCCCGGATCGCGGACGCGGGAGAGCTGTACTACACCGAGCCCATCACCGTGACGGTCGCGCCGTGATCGCGGCCTGGGTGGGGGACGAGCCGATCACGGTGGCCCAGGTCGAGGAGCGCCTCGCCGGCCTGTACTCGGGCTCCTCGGGCGCGCGGTTGCCGCACCCGGCCACCGCCGAGGGGCGCAACCTGCGCCGCTGGCTGGTCCAGCTCATGGCCGCGAACGCGGTCGTTTCGCAGGATTTTGTCGAACCGCCGCTGGTCGAGCCGCCTCCGGTCGAGCCGCCGGCCCTCGCCCGCGCGCTGCGCCTCGGCGGTGTCGCGGCCGCGGTGGTGGCCGCGCGCCCGGACGTGTACGCCTCGGTCACCGCGGGCGTGACGGTCGCCGACGCGGAGGTCCACGACTACTGGTCCCGCAACCGCGACCGCCATCCGTCGCCGTTCGCCGAGAGCCGCCCCGCGGTCGCCGCCCTGCTGCTGCGCGAGGCCCGCGACCGGCACTTCACGCGCTGGCTCGACGAGCGCTGCGCGGCCCGGGTCCGGCTCATGCCGGGCTTCGAACACCCGGGGAACCCGGCCCAGCCCGACTACACCCACCACCACTGACTGCGGGAAACCCGCAACCCGGGTGCGGGACGGTACCGAGGCCGGCGCCCGCGGTACACCCGAGACTTGGGCGGTGCGGTCACGTCTCCTGGCACTCGTCGCCGTGTCGTTGCTCGCGTCCGGGTGTGCAGCCCATGGCGGCGAAACCGCCCAGGGGCGGCCCGGTCCCTCGGCGACCACCTCGGGGTCGGGCGTGACCGGTGGATCCGGGCTCAGCGCGGCGCAGCTGGCCCGGATCCCGCACTTCCCGCCGGCGCCCCCGCCGAAGCCGGTCACCGTGCCGGCCGGGCCGTCCGCGGGCTGGTACAGCGCGATCCCGACCGACCAGCCGATCGCGTTCATCACCATGGACGACGGCTGGACCAAGGATCCGCGGGCGCTGCCCCTGCTGCAGGCCGCGCATGTGCCCGTCACGCTGTTCCTGGAGATCAACGCGATAAAGGCCGACCCCGGCTACTTCACCCGCCTCCAGCAGGCCGGGGCGGTCATCGAGGCGCACACGATCTCCCACCCCGAGCTCAAGGGCAAGTCGTACGACGTGCAGAAGCACGAGATCTGCGGCTCCGCGGACGAGCTCGGCCGCCTCTACGGGCGCCGCCCGCTGCTGTTCCGCCCGCCGTTCGGCGACAAGGACGCGACCACCCTGCGCGTCGTGCACGACTGCGGGATGAAGGCCGCGTTCTTCTGGAAGGAGACGACGGACAAGGGCGTCGTGCGCTACCAGGCGGGCTCGACTGTCAAGGCGGGCGACATCCTGCTCATGCACTTCCGGCCCGCGTTCGTCGACGACTTCCTCGCCGTGCTCCAGGCCATCTCGGCCGCCGGGCTCACGCCCGCCCTGCTCGAGGACTACGTGAACTGAGCGGAAAGGTCGAGGCGCACGACGGTACCGCCGGACGGTCCCGCCCCCACGAACAGCTCGGCGCCGAGCAGTTCCGCGCGCTCGCGCATGCCGATCAGCCCGTGGCCGGCCGGGAAGCCGCCCGGGGGCGGGCCCGGGCCGTCGTCGCGCACGAGCACCCGCAGCCCCGGCCCGTGCGGCCCGGCCTCGACGTGGATGCGCCGCGGCCCGGCGTGGCGCACGGCGTTGGTCAGCGCCTCCTGGACTATTCGGTACACTGCGGTCTCCGCCGTCGCCGGCAGCCGCGGCAGCCCGTCGACCGCAACGTCGACCTCGAGGCCGTGGCGGTCCCTGATGTGCCGGGCCAGGTCGTCGAGCGCGGCGGCCAGGCCGAGCGCGTCGAGGGCCAGGGGCCGCATCTGGGCGATGAGGCGGCGCAGCGACTGGATCTGCCGGCCGACGATCTCCCGGGCGTCGGCCAGGCCGCCGTTCGCGTCTATCGCGACGTCGGCGGGCCCGCCGTTCGCGTCGGCCCGTTCGCCGTTCGCGTCGGCCCGCTTTTCGTTTGCCCCCGCTGCCGCGGCCGCCAGCAGGACCTGCACCGCGGCCAGCTCCTGCAGGGTGTCGTCGTGCAGCTCGCGGGCCCATCGGCGGCGCTCGGCCTCGGCCCCGTCGAGCCGGGACGCGGCCTCGCGCAGCCGGGCCCGGTGCCGCTCCAGCGCGGCCTCGCGCAGCGCCAGCCCCGCGGTCGCGAACAGCAGCGCGACCGGGAGGAGCAGCAGCAGTATTTCGGGCGCGGGCCGGTTGCTGCCCTGCCAGAGCGCGGCGACGGCGATGAGCGCGGCGATGCCCGCGGCGGCGAGCAGCCGGGCCCGTACGGCGAAGCGGCGGGGGTCGGCGGCCGGGGCGACGGCGAGGGCGAGCAGGAACGCCGCGCCCGCGCCGGCCCCGGACCACAGCTCGGCGCTCGGGGCCAGGTCGCCGAGCTCGAGCAGGATCGCGGTGCCGAGCAGCGCCACGCCGACGGCCGTGAGCGCCTTGCGCAGCCCGCCGGTCACCGTCGTGCCGAGCAGCGTTCTGCGCAGGCCGCGGGCAAGCGTTTTACGCACGCCGCCGATCACGGGAGCAGGCCCATTCGGCGCGCCGCCACGACCAGCTCCGCGCGGCTGGTCGTGCCGAGCCGGGCGCGCAGGTTGGCGCGGTGCGTCTCGACCGTACGCAGGCTGATCGCGAGCCGCGCGGCTATCTCGGCGTTGGTGTGCCCGGCGGCCAGCAGCGCGAGCACGTCCCGCTCGCGCGGGCTGAGCGCGTCGGCCGGGGCCCGGCGGCTGCGGGCCAGGCGCGCGCCGAGCTCGGCATCGACGTACACCGAACCGGCCATCACCGTCTCGACCGCCCGCAGCAACTCGTCGGCGGCGGCCTCCTTGAGCACATATCCGTGCACGCCCCCGGCGAACGCCTCCCGCGCGAACGACACGTCGTCGTGCATCGTCAGCACCACGATCCGCGGCGGCGGGTCGGCGGCCAGCAGCTCGGGCAGCACCGGCAGCGCGCTGTCCGGGCCGAAGCTGAGGTCGAGCACGATGAGGTCGGGCCGCAGGCGGTGGGCGACCGCGCGCAGCTCGGCGAGCCCGGCCGCCTCGCCCTCGACCCGGCAGCGAGGGTCGGCGGCGAGCAGCGCCCGCAGCCCGGCCCGCACGACGAGATGGTCATCGGCGAGAAGGATCCGCCACGTGGTCACGCCCTCGTTTCTACTCCGTCGGTCCCAGCCGTGGACGCACGGCTCCCGGGAGGCGTTGAGCGCGGCGGCACGCTGCCGCCTTCCGCCGGACGCCGTCACCGCATGCACGCCGCGGCGGTACGAAAGGTTGAGCGCGACTTCGGCGGCCGGCTAAGACCTGGCGGCGTACAGCGGGTCGGACAGCAGGGACTCGAAGGCCAGCTCCGCGGCGCCAACCAGAGGGGCGTCGTCGCCGAGCTGGGGCGTGTGCAGTGCCACGTGGGCGCGGCACGCCGGCAAGGCCATGGTGTGCAGGCGGTTGCGCACGTGGTCGGCGCCCGCGAGGTACAGCTCGCTCAGGGTTCCGCCGAAGACGACCACCGTCGGGTTGAAGATGTTCACCAGGTTGGCCACGCCGAAGCCCAGCCAGTCCGCGGCGTGGGCCACGGCGGCCTGGGCGTCCGGGTTGCCGTCCTGCGCCGCCTGTACCGCGGCCGCCACCGCCGCGCCCGGGGTCGGGACCGTGCGGCCCGCGAGGTGCAGCAGGGCTCGCTCGCCGATCTCGGTTTCCCAGCAGCCGCGGGAGCCGCAACCGCAGAGCCGGCCCTCAGGGTGTACGACCATGTGGCCGACCTCGCCGCCGTGGCCGCCGTAGCCGGTGATGCGGCGGCCGCCGGCGATGATGCCCGCGCTGATGCCCGCGTCGCCGTGCAGGTAGATGACGTTGTCGGCGCCCGTCGCGGCACCGCGGGTGTGTTCGGCCAGGGCGGCCAGGTCCGCTGTGCCGCCCAGGAACGGGCCCGCCGACGGGCCCAGCCGGGGGTACAGGGCGCCGGCCAGTTCGGGTTCGATCGTCTCATCGGCCCAGCCCAGGTTGTGGCGCACGGAACCGGAGACGGCCAGGCCGGAGCCGACCAGCACGGCGTCCGCGGGTGCGGAGCGCTGCATGTCGGCGACCAGGGCGACCAGCGCGGCGATGGTCGGGGCCGGGTCGGGGCCGGGCGGGCGCTGGGCGGTGCGGCCGTCGAGGACCTTTCCGCCCAGGCCGACACGCGCGGCGCGCAGGCGGTCGAGCTCCAGGCTCAGCGCGTACCCGTAGACGCGCGACGACCGCGGACGTACCACGATCGACGGCCGGCCGGCGCGGCCGGTCTCATGCGGTACACCCTCGTCGACAAGGCCCGCGGTGGCCAGATCGGCGGTGAGCGCGCCGATGGTGCTGCGGTTCAGGCCGAGCCGGTTCGTCAGTTCGGCGCGCGACGTCGCGCCGCGGACGTGGATGTAGCGGAGCAGGGCCCCTAGGTTCTGCCGGCGCACCGACTCCTGCGGACTGGTGGAGGAGGACACGCTTTAAGCCTCCTGGAACGAGCGTGGGTCCCCGGAACATCGCTCCGGGGACCCACGACGTCGTTGCCGGTGTTACTTGGTGAGCGGGGAGAGCTTCGGGTCGTTGGCGTAGGCCTCGGCCGCGTTCGCCTTGGTCACGATGACCGGCGGGAGCAGGTACGACGGGACGACCTTGACACCGTTGTTGTAGGACTTGGTGTCGTTGATGGTCGGCTCGCCGCCACCCTGGAGGGCCTTCACCATGTTGATGGTCTCGGCCACCAGCTTGCGGGTGTCCTTGTTGATCGTGGAGTACTGCTCGCCGGCCATGATGCTCTTGACCGACTCGACCTCGGAGTCCTGGCCGGTGACGACCGGAACCGGCTTACCGGCGGCCTTCACCGAGGTGATGATCGCGCGGGCCAGGGTGTCGTTCGGGGACAGGACGCCGTCCAGCGTCTTGCCGCCGCTCGCGTAGGTCGAGGTCATGATGGTGTCCATGCGCGACTGCGCACCCTCGGCCTTCCAGCCCTGGATGGCGGTCTGCTTGACGTCCTTCTGGCCCGAGCCGACGATGACGTCGCCCTTGTCGATGAGCGGCTTGAGCACGTCCATCGCGCCGTTGAAGAAGACACCGGCGTTGTTGTCGTCCGGCGAGCCGGAGAACAGCTCGATGGTCCACGGGCCGGTCGGCTTCTTGGCCTTCATGCCGTCCAGCAGGGCCTGGCCCTGCAGCTGGCCGACCTTGAAGTTGTCGAACGCGATGTAGTAGTCGAGGTCGTTCGTGCCGGTGATGAGCCGGTCGTAGGCGATGACGATCGCGCCGGAGTCCTTGGCCTGCTTGACCTGGGTGCCCAGCTGCGCGGCGTCGGTCGCGCCGATGACGATGACCTTCGCGCCCTTGGTGACCATGGACGAGATCTGCGACTGCTGGTCGGCGACCGTGGTCGACGCGCCGGCGTACTGCACGTCGGACTTGAAGCCCGCGTCCTTGAGGCCGTTGGTGAACAGGTCACCGGCGAGAACCCAGTTCTCCGAGGTCTTCGACGGCAGGGCGACGCCGATCAGCGCGTCCTTGGCGAAACCCTTGGTGGCACCGGAGGCAGCGGTGGACGAGTCGTTGCGATCG
The DNA here is from genome assembly GCF_040648435.1 of Dactylosporangium sp. NPDC049140. Taxonomy (NCBI): domain Bacteria; kingdom Bacillati; phylum Actinomycetota; class Actinomycetes; order Micromonosporales; family Micromonosporaceae; genus Dactylosporangium; species Dactylosporangium sp. NPDC049140. The sequence continues at coordinate 18,621 of NZ_JBEZDS010000006.1, forward strand.
CTGCCGCCGCACGCGGCGGTGCTCAGCGCAACCAGCGCGACAGCGCTGACGGCGAGGCTCCTGGTGAGGAACTTGCGCATGGCTTTGAAAGCCCTTTCTTTCGGGATGTTACTGGGGATAGGGGCGTCTGCCGCGGGTGTGCGGCGGGTGGGTCAGCCGCCGACCGGAGTCCTGATTGACTCCTGACCGGCTTGGTTGGGCGCGGCCGGCTCGGAGTTCTCCTGCCGGCGGAAGGGGCGCATGATCGATCCGATGATCGAGAAGCGACCCTGGCTCTTGTTGTAGACGTCGAGCGCGACGGCGAGCAGCAGGAACAGGCCGCGGATGATCTGCTCGCGGTCGGTGCCGATGCCCAGCAGCTGCAGGCCGTTCTTGAGCACGGCCATGACCAGACCACCGACGATCGAGCCGCTCACCGTGCCGATGCCGCCGGCGACCGCGGCGCCACCGATGAAGACGGCGGCGATCGCGTCGAGCTCCCAGCTGAGGCCGTCCTGCGGGCCGGAGGCGCCGGAGCGGGCCACGAAGATCATGCCGGCCAGCGCGGCCAGGATCGACATGTTCATGATGACGAAGAAGTTGACCCGGCGCAGCTTGACGCCGGAGAGCTCCGCGGCGCGGGCGTTGCCGCCGACCGCGTAGATGTGCCGGCCGCCCGGGGTGTTGCGGGTGTAGAAGGAGTACGCGATGACCAGCGCGGCGAGGATGCAACCCGAGATCGGGAAGCTCGTGCCGACGCGGCCGCCGGCGAAGCGCAGGGTGGCGAACACGATGATCGCGACCATGATGGCCATGCGCACGACCGACACCCACATCGGGCTCTGCTCGGCGTCCATCTGGCGGCGGGTCTTGCGCGCGGAGAACTCGCGCCACACCACGGCCAGGCAGGCGATGAGGCCCAGGATCAGGGTGCTGTTGTTGTACCCCGTGTTGGGGCCCCACTCCGGCAGGTATCCGGCGCCGATCTTGGTGAACGCCTTCGAGACCGGGATCGTCTCGGCGTTGCCGATGAACTGGTTGCCGCCCCGGAATATCAGCATGCCGGCGAGCGTGACGATGAAGGCGGGCACGCCGATGTAGGCGACCCAGAAGCCCTGCCAGGCGCCGATCAGGGCACCGACCGCGAGACCGAGCAGGATGCCGACCCACCACGGCAGGTTGTGGTCGCGCATGGTCTTGGCCACGATGATGCCGACGAACGCGGCGACCGAGCCGACCGAGAGGTCGATGTGGCCGGCGACGATCACCATGAGCATGCCGATGGACAGCACGGAGATGTACGCGTACTGCTGGGTCAGCGAGATCAGGTTGCCGGAGTTGAGGGTCAGCCCGTCGGTCCACCACTGGAACAGCAGAATGATCGCCACGAGGGTGAAGATCATCGTGAACTGGCGGGCGTTCGAGGTCGTGCCCCCGAACAGGTTCTTCTGGAGGTCCTTGAGTCGGCTCATCGCGTCGGCATCTTCTTCGTTGAGGTCATCTGCTTCATGAGGAGTTCCGGGTTGGCCTCGCTGCGGGGGACCTCTCCGGTGATGTTGCCTTCGAACACCGTGTAGATGCGGTCGCACAGACCGAGCAGCTCCGGCAGCTCCGAGGAGATGACGATGACGCCCTTACCCTCGTCGGCGAGCCGCTGGATGATGCCGTAGATCTCGTACTTCGCGCCGACGTCGATACCGCGCGTCGGCTCGTCGAGGATCAGCAGGTCGGGATCGGTGAACATCCACTTGGCCAGCACGACCTTCTGCTGGTTGCCGCCCGAGAGCTTGGTGACGCCCTCGTCGACCGAGGGGGCCTTGACCCGCAAAGCCTTGCGGTACTCCTCGGCCGCCTTGTACTCGGCAACCTCGTCGATGACGCCGCGGCGGGTGATCTTCGACAGCTTGGCGGCGACCGTCGAGGTCTTGATGTCGTCGAGGAGGTTGAGCCCGATGGACTTGCGGTCCTCGCTGACGTACGCCAGGCCGTGGCTGATCGCCTCGGCCACCGACTTGAGCTGGATCTCCTGGCCGTCCTTGAAGATCTGCCCGGACTCATAGACGCCGTAGGAGCGGCCGAAGAGGCTCATCGCCAGCTCGGTGCGCCCGGCGCCCATCAGGCCGGCGAAGCCGACGATCTCGCCGCGGCGGACCGTGAAGCTCGAGTTCTTGCAGACCAGCCGGTCGGCGGCGATCGGGTGGCGCACGGTCCAGTTGCGGACCTCGAAGAAGACCTCGCCGATCTTCGGGGTGTGCTCGGGGAAGCGGCTCTCCAGGTCGCGGCCGACCATGCCGCGCACGATCCGGTCCTCGTTGACGCCCTCGGCGCCGACCTCGAGGGTCTCCACCGTCTTGCCGTCACGCAGGATCGTGATGGCGTCCGAGATCTCCTCGATCTCGTTGAGCTTGTGCGAGATCATGATCGAGGTGATGCCCTGCCGCTTGAAGCCGCGCAGCAGATCGAGCAGGTGCTTGGAGTCGTTCTCGTTGAGCGCGGCGGTCGGCTCATCGAGAATGAGCAGCTTGACGTCCTTGGCGAACGCCTTGGCGATCTCCACCAGCTGCTGCTTGCCGACGCCGATGTCCTTGATGAGGGTGTCGGGGTCGTCGCGCAGGCCGACCTGGGTCAGCAGCTCGTGGGCGCGGCGGTTGGCGCCCTTCCAGTCGTAGGACCCGTTCCGGCGGGGCTCGTTGCCCAGGAACAGGTTCTCCGTGATGGACATGTGCGGCACCAGGGCAAGCTCCTGGTGGATGATCACGATGCCGGCCTTCTCGCTGGACCGGATGTCGCTGAAGCGACTCTCCGAGCCCTGGTAGAAGATCTGGCCGTCGTACGAGCCATATGGGTAAACGCCGCTGAGCACCTTCATCAGCGTCGACTTTCCGGCGCCGTTCTCACCGCAGATCGCATGGATCTCGCCCTCACGGACCACCAGGTTGACGTCGCTGAGCGCCTTGACGCCCGGGAACTCCTTGGTGATGGACCGCATCTCGAGCAGGATCGGTGCGGTGCTCATGACGCGAGCCGCCTTGTCACCGACATCATGTTGCCTCCGAGGGGCATTGCCGCCAGCCAGGTTTGTTGTGACGACCAACTTATTCCAGTGTGGCGATCCTGCCCAGCCCCGCCGATCGTTTCTTGGTAACAATCCGGCAATGATCTAGCCCTCAGGCCGCCATCGCAGCGACCCGGGAAGCGCTCTCACATGTCCGGGGTGTTAGCTGCGCGTGTCGGACTCTAAATCCAATTGCTTTACTAAGTCAACGCCGCGGGGCATCATGTAGGTAACGGTACGTAGGCAGGAGGCCGGGTGCGGCAAGTCGGGACAAATCTCCCAAAGGTCGGGCAGTACAACCGGGCGGTCGTGCTGGATCAGATCCAGCTGACCGACGGCACGAGCCGGGTGGAGATCGCGGAGCACACCGGCCTGACACCGCAGACGGTCTCCGGCATCGTGCGCCGGCTGATCGACGAGGGGATCGTGCGCGAGGACGGCGCGCGCTCCTCCAGCGGCGGCAAGCCACGCACCGTGCTGCGCATCAACGCCGACGCCGGGCGGGCCGTCGGGCTGCACTTCGACCCGATCGAGCTTGCCTGTGTCGTGGTCGACCTGCTGGGCCGGCCGCTCGTCACCGCCCGCCGCCCGACCCCCGCCGACATGGACCCGGCCAAGGTCACGGCGGCGATGGCCGGCCTCGTCGGGGAGGTGCTGGCCGCCGCCGGGGTCGAGCGCGAGCGGGTGCTCGGCGTGGGGCTGGCCGCCCCCGGGCCGATCGACCAGTCGCTCGGCGAGGTCATCTCGCCGCCCCAGCTGTCGGACTGGACCCGCGTGCCGCTCAAGCAGATGGTCGCCGACGCCACCGGGCTGCCGGTCACGCTGGACAACGACGCGACCGCCGCGGCGATCGGCGAGCGCTGGGCGGGCGCCGGGCGCGGGGTCGCGAACTTCGCGTACTTCTTCCTCGGCACCGGTGTCGGCGGCGGCCTCGTGCTCGGCCACCAGGTCCATCGGGGCGGGTCCATGAACGCCGCCGAGTTCGGGCACACCTCGGTTACGGAGAGTGGCCCTGACTGCTACTGCGGCAACCGGGGGTGCCTCGAGAGCCTCATCAACCCGGCGGCGCTGGTCGCCGACGCCCGCCGGCTTTTGGCCGCCGGCGATGAGAGCGCTCTCACGAAGGCTTACCGGCGGTCACCGTCCACTGTGGATCACGGGGCCCTGTGCCGGGCGGCCGCGGCCGGCGACGAGCTCGCCGCCGGGGTGATCGGGCGGGCCGCCGAGCGCCTCGCCGCGGTCGCGGTCAATGTGGTGAACATCGTCGACGTGGAGCTCATCATTCTCGGCGGGCACGGCATCCGCCACGTGGAGACGCAGTTCCGCGGCGCGGTGGTGCGGGCGCTGGGGGAGCGGGCCATCGCGCGGCGCATTCGCGACGTCGAGGTGGCCCTGTCCCCGCTGGGCGACGACGCGGCCGTGATCGGGGGCGCGGCCCTGGTGCTGCACTCGACGTACTCGCCGCAGGTTTCCGCCCTGCTTGCCGGCTAGGGTCCGTTTCATAAGTCTGGTCCGAGCCCCTCGCTGATGGCTGTCGGGCTCCAGTTGATCCGTTACACATCGGCTTCACTTGACGGGTGACAATCGGCCGGATCTCTCCTGTTCTGCCGTCACAGTGCGCAACCAGCGTGCCGTCCTATCGCCGGGGAAGCGATCCTCGATGCCGGTGAAGACGCGCGGTCAGCGGCAGAGGAGTGCGTCGAGTGCGCAGCGCCGATTTCACGAATGAGGTAAGAGGCCATTTCACCTTCCATCATCCGCGTGCCGACGACCAATGCGCCGTCAGCCTTCCTCATGCGTTGCGGCAAGGAACGTGCGAGTAGCGTCGAACGAGCGCTCGTCGGCGGTCCGGTCGTAGGCGACGCCGGGAACCGAGCCCGGCGCTGCGTGCTTGTGCGTGAAGCCGTGCATGGCCTGGCCGTAGATGTTGAGCTGCCAATCGGCGTCCGCACGGCTCATCTCATCAGCGAATGCGACGACGTCGGCGATCGGGATGTGCGGGTCCGATGCGCCGTGGCAGACGAGTACCTTCGCCGTGACTGTGCCGCGCTCGGCGGGTTTGTTTGTCGTCAGGCTGCCGTGAATGCTCACGACGGCGCCGACGTCCGCGCCCGACCGGGCCAGCGCCAGGGCGGCCATGCCGCCGAAGCAGAAGCCGATGGCGGCCAGGTTCCCACTCACCTCGGGGCAGTCCGCGAGTGCTGTTAGCCCGGCCTGGCCTCGGCGGACCAGCAGGGCAGGGTTGTCGCGCAGGGCGGTGAGGCATGCCATGACTCGCGCGCGGTCGCCCGCGATGCCGTCGCCGTACATGTCGCAGGCGAGGACGGCATAGCCGAGTTCGGCGTAGCGGTGTGCTTGATCCCGTGCGTGTTGGTCGAGGCCGGCGCCACCGTGAATGAGCAGGATCCCGGGTTTCGGGCGCGGTTGCGCTTCGTTCCATACGAGAACGCCGGTCAATGAGGTATCGACGTCGCTGTAGGACACGGTGCGGGTCGCGATCGTCGTGGGTGCGGCAGGCGGCTCGGAGGATTGTCCCGATGAGGGGAAAGAGCGTTCAACATCCATGACGGGCGACGCTAACAGAAACGTCAGATGAACCGCATCTATCATACTACGATAAACAAAATTTGGGAAGTTCAATGGAGTTGCAGTTTCATCTCAACTTCGAGCCTTTGGTGAAGGCTTTTATGCCGATGATCGAGTCGGCTGCCGAATACTGATCCTTCCTGATGCCGGTTCGCGTCCAAACGCGGCGCGAAGACACGCTCCTATGAGCGAGTCCCAGATCAGACTCGATACCCGAACTACGCACTCAATTCGGCAGAAGCGAATGGCTGGGACGACCGGCGTCGTGGACGGCCGGCGTCACGGTCCGTGTCCGGCATGCTCAAGGCAGGTGTAACCCGTCAACTGGAGTCACCGTGTAACGGATCATGATGCCGCACTCGACGGCGTGGCGCTGTCGGCAGCGGATCGGGTCGAACGCGGGCGGCCTGATCGGCCTTGCTGGGGATGCACGCGGTGATGCCGCGGGATCGGCCGAGCGCGTGGTCGGCGGGCTCATGGACCCCGCCGGGCGGCTCCTGCCGCAGGTGGCCGTCGCGGCGGGCGCCGGCGGCGTGCTGATGTGCGCGGCTGGTCGTGGAGTCGACGTCCCGCCACGGCGCGCTGAACCATCTACCCGAGACCTCTTCAGTTATCGATCACCGCCACGCCGCGACCCCACGCAGCCCGGCCACTTCTGAAACACGCGCTGGGACGACAGGGCCTACAGGAAGCGTCGCGCGCTGGCGGCCTTGGAAACCGCCTCCGACAGCGCCGCCGCCACTTCGTCCACTGTGGACGGAGAGACCCGCGTGCGGGGGATCGACAGGCTTATCGCGTCGGTCGCCGGCTCGCGCATCGGCACGACCCGCGCCACGCACACGATGCCCTCGGTGTTCTCCTCGCGGTCCACGGCGTAGCCGGCCGCCCGGATCGAGGCCAGCTCCGCGTGCAGCGCGGCCCGGTCCGTGATCGTGTGCGGGGTCAGGGCCGGCAGCGGGTCGGGCAGCAGTGCGTCGACCTCGGCGAGGGGGCGGCCGGCGAGCAGTACCTTGCCCAGCGCGGTCGCGTGCGCGGGAAGGCGACGGCCGATCGCGGAGTACAGCCGCAGCGGATGCACCGACTCCCGCTTGGCGACATAGGTGATGTCGCGGCCGTCGAGGCGGCCGAGGTGCGTGGTCTCGCCGAAGCGCGCGGCCAGGTCGTCGAGGATGCCGGCGAGCAGCCCCACGGTGTCGTCGGCGTCGAGGTAGGCCGCGCCGACCTGCAGCGCCCGCAGCCCGAGCCGGAAGCGGGTGTCGGACGCCTCGATCCAGCCGCGGGCGGCCATCGTGCGCAGGATGCCGTGCAGGCTGCTCTTCGGGATGTCGAGCAGCCGCGTGAGCTCCGACAGCGTCGACGGGCCCGCGGCGGCCAGCGCCTCCAGGATGTCCAGGGTCCGGTCCGCTGATTTGACGGGTGTGGTCACGCGGCCCCCCATGCACTATGGTCACGGACGTGACCGACGTTCAGCATACTGAACACCCCACCGTCGTAGAAGTCATTGCCACCGGGAAGATCGTGCCGGTCGTCGTGCTCGAGGACGCCGCCGACGCCGCGAGCCTGGCCGACGCCCTCGTCGCCGGCGGCCTGGGCTGCGCCGAGGTGACGTTCCGGACCGCCGCCGCGGCCGACGCCATCCGTGCCATGAGCGACCGCCCCGGCATGCTCGTGGGCGCGGGCACCGTGCTCAATGTGGCGCAGGTCGACCGGGCCGTGGCGGCGGGCGCGAAGTTCGTCGTGAGCCCCGGCTTCAGCGCCGCCGTCGTGGCGCGCTGCCAGGAGCACGGCGTGCCGGTGTTCCCCGGCGTCGCCTCGCCGAGCGAGATCATCCAGGCCCTCGACGCGGGCCTGGACACCGTGAAGTTCTTCCCGGCCGAGCAGCTGGGTGGGGTACCGATGGTGAAGGCCCTCGCCGCTCCCTTCCGCTCCGTCAGGTTCATCCCCACGGGCGGCGTCAACACCGGCAACCTCGCCGACTACCTCGCCGTGAAGTCGGTGCTGGCCGTCGGCGGGACCTGGATGGTCGCGCCCGACCTGCTCGCCGCCCGCGACTGGGACGCCGTCACCAGCCGCACCCGAGACGCATTGGAGCAGACCCGATGATCACCGTGCGGCCGGCGGCCGAGTGCCGCTACGACCTCGTCTCGCTCGGCGAGGTCATGCTCCGCCTCGACCCGGGCGAGGGTCGCATCCGCACCGCGCGGCAGTTCCGGGCCTGGGAGGGCGGCGGCGAGTACAACGTGGCCCGCGGGCTGCGCCGCTGCTTCGGGCTGCGCACCGGGCTCGTCAGCGCGTTCGCCGACAACGACGTGGGCCGGCTGCTGGAGGACCTGATCCTGCAGGGCGGGGTGGACACGGCGTTCGTGAAGTGGGTGCCGTACGACGGAATCGGCCGCACCGTCCGCAACGGCCTGAACTTCACCGAGCGCGGGTTCGGGGTGCGCGGCGCCGTCGGCGTCTCCGACCGCGGGCTCACCGCGGCCGGCCAGCTGCGCCCGGGCGACGTGGACTGGGAGCACCTCTTCGGCGAGCTCGGCGTGCGCTGGCTGCACACCGGCGGCATCTACGCGGCCCTGTCCGAGACCACCCCGGACACGATCGAGGCGTGCCTGGCCGCGGCCCGCCGGCACGGCACCGTGATCTCGTACGACCTCAACTACCGGCCGAGCCTGTGGAAGGCGATCGGCGGCCAGGAGCGGGCCCGCGAGGTGAACCGCCGCCTGGCCGGCTTCGTCGACGTGATGATCGGCAACGAGGAGGACTTCACCGCCTGCCTCGGCCTTGAGGTGCCCGACACCGACATCGACGGCGGCGAGCTGGACTCGGCGAACTTCCGCACGATGATCGCGGCGGCGGTCGCGGCGTACCCGAACTTCCAGGTCGTCGCGACCACCCTGCGCGGCGTGCACACCGCCACCGTGAACGACTGGGGCGCGATCGCCTGGGCCGACGGCGACTTCGCCGAGGCCACCCACCGTCCGGCCCTGGAGATCCTGGACCGGGTCGGCGGGGGCGACAGCTTCGCCTCGGGCCTCATCTACGGCCTGATGACGTTCGGCGACGTGAAGACCGCCGTCGAGTACGGCGCGGCCCACGGCGCCCTGGCCATGACCACCCCGGGCGACACCTCGATGGCGAGCCTGAAGGAGGTCGAGGCGCTGGTCGCCGGGGCCGGCGCCCGCGTGCAGCGCTAGAGCACGGTCTCGGCCAGCAGCTCGATCTGGGCCGGGTCGTCGCCGTAGCAGTACAGGACCAGCTCGTCGGCGCCGAAGTCGCGGTACGCGGCAACGGTGTCGGCGAGCTGTCCGGCGTCCGTGACCGGGTCGCCCCAGCCCGAGCGGCCCGTGAACGCGTAGTACTCCGCCACCGCGCGCCGCGCCCGGGCGATCGACTCGGGCGAGCCCGCCGCGGCGTTGATCTGGCAGACCAGGCGCGGGCGGCCGGTGCGCCCGGCCTCGGCCCACTGGTCGTGCACGGTGCGCACGAGACCGCCGGCCCACTGCAGCGGGGCCGCGCACAGGAACCCGGCGCCATAGCGGGCGACCCGGGCCAGGGCCGCGGGCGCGAAGCCGCCGATGAGCAGCGGCGGGCCGCCGGGCGTGGCGGGGGCGGGGCCGACCGGCGTCTGCGGGTACGCCCGCCCGGCCCAGATGTCGTGCAGGTCGGCGAGCATCCGGTCCATGATCGGCCCGCGCCGGTCGATCGGCACGCCCGCGGCCGCGTGGTCGTCGTCGCGGCCGCCGATGCCGACGCCGAGCGTGAGGCGCCCGCCCGACATCAGGTCGAGCGTCGCGGCCTGCTTGGCCAGCAGCGCGGTGCCGCGCAGTGGGGCGAGCAGGACCTCGGTCTGCAGCCGGATTCGGGTGGTGGCGCCGGCCAGGGCGGCGAGGGCGACGAGCGGCTCGGGATTGTCGTAGGCGAGCCGGTCGAGCAGCGCCACGGTGGCGAAGCCGGCCGCCTCGGCGCGGCGGGCCCATTCGGGCAGCCGCGCGGGGTCGCTGATGGGCAGGCCAAGGCCAAGATCCATGATTCGGTACTCCCTGTAGGTGGGCAGCAAACAGTGCTGTCGCCACCTCCTCCCCGCGACTGCTGCGAGGTCCCGCCCCCATCTGCGACGTCCATCTCGGGGGCGGAATTCGGAGTTCCAACGCCAATTGTACCCGACGAACAAAATTCAAATATTTACAACAATGAATCACACACATAACGTCGGATTCATGCGTCGTCTGCTCACCGCACTCGCCGCGACGGCCGCCACCGTCGCGGCGCTCCTGGCCGTGCCGGCCGCCGCCCACGCCGAGTCGAACGGCGGGGTGCGCATCCTGCCCCTCGGCGACTCGATCACCGACGGCTTCAACGTGCCCGGCGGGTACCGCATCAACCTGTGGCGCGCCCTGGCCGCCGCCGGCCACCCGGCCGACTTCGTCGGCTCCCAGTTCAACGGCCCGTCCGACCTGCCCGACCACGACCACGAGGGGCACCCCGGCTGGCGCATCGACCAGGTCGACGCGAGCGCCGCCGCCTGGGTGTCGTCCACCGCGCCCCGCAGCGTGCTGGTCCACCTCGGCACCAACGACGTCATCCAGGGCTACGACCCCGGCAACGCCCCCGCGCGGCTGTCCGCGCTCATCGACCACGTGCGCGCGGCCGCGCCCGGCGCCGACGTGTTCGTCGCCTCGATCATCCCGCTGGCCGACGCCGGGCGGGAGTCGGCCGCGAACGCGTTCAACGCCACCATCCCCGGCATCGTGAACGGCAAGGGAACCAAGGTCCACTTCGTCGACATGCACGCCGCGCTGAACACCGGCGACCTCGCCGACGGGGTCCACCCGACGCGCGCCGGCTACGACAAGATGGCCGCGCGCTGGGCCTCGGCCCTGGCCGCCGTGCCCGGCTCGGCCGGCGACGACGGGGCGCCCGCCACGCTGCCGTCCGGCTCCTACGTCTCGCTGCGGGCCACGACGGCGTGCTGCACGACGCGGTACGTGCGCCACATGAACGGCCTCGGCTACACCGAGGCGGTGTCGTCGGCCAGCGACCAGCTGCTCAAGCAGGACGCCACCTGGCGCGTGGTGCCCGGCCTGGCGGGCGGCTGCTACAGCCTCCAGTCCCGCAACTACCCGGCCTACTACCTGCGGCACCAGAACGGCCGCGCGAAGATCAGCGCCGATGACGGTACCGCCCTGATGCGCGCCGACGCGACGTGGTGCGCGCGCACGTCCCCGGGCGGGGTGCGGCTGGCGTCCTGGAACTTCCCGGGCTCCTACCTGCGCCACATCAACGCCGAGCTGTGGCTGGCCACGCCCGGCGGCAGCGCGGCCCAGGACAATGCCGGCAGCCTCGTCCCCGACATCACGTGGGCCGTTGCCGCGCCCTGGGCCCCGTAGTACGGTCGGCCCGACAACCGAATACGCGCCGCTCGACCCGCGACGGGAGAGCCCCCTTGTGACGCAAGGGGCGCCGAAGGAGCAACTCTCCCCGAGAATCTCTCAGGCCCATGTACCGCCGCGGGGAGGCAACTCTGGAAAGCCGGGACGTCGCGTCCCGCGCCCACGGTGCAAGCCGCCCCGGCGGTGAAGCTCTCAGGCATTCGATGACAGAGCGGGGAGGCCCGACCTCACTAGGAGCCTCCATGACGCTCAGCGCGTTCGACCTGTACTCAATCGGCATCGGCCCGTCCTCGTCGCACACGGTCGGGCCGATGCGCGCCGCCCGCCGCTTCGCCGCCCGCCTGGCCGGCGACGGGCTCCTGCCGCGCACCGGCCGCGTCAAGGCCGAGCTCTTCGGCTCGCTCGGCGCGACCGGGCACGGCCACGGCTCGGCGAAGGCCGTCATGCTCGGCCTCGAAGGCGCCGACCCCGCCACCGTGGACACCGACGCCGAGGCGGGCGGCGCCGGCCGGATCGCCCTGCTGGGCGAGCACGACATCCCGTTCAGCGTCGACAACGACCTCGTGCTCCACCGCCGCCGCTCCCTGCCCGAGCACCCCAACGGCATGCGCTTCACCGCGTGGACCGACAGCGGCGAGGAGCTGCTCACCCGCACGTACTTCTCCGTCGGCGGCGGCTTCGTGGTCGGCCCCGACGGCGGCATCGCCGAGGCCGACGTCCCGGTGAAGTTCCCGTTCACCACCGGCGCCGAGCTGCTCGCCCACTGCGAGGGCCGCTCGATCTCCGACGTGATGCTGGCCAACGAGCTGTCCTGGCGCTCCGAGGCGGAGATCCGCGCCGAGTTGCTGCACATCTGGTCGGTCATGCAGGCGTGCGTGCACAGCGGCTGCACCCGCCCGGCCGGCGTGCTGCCGGGTGGCCTGAAGGTGCGCCGCCGGGCGCCGCGCCTCTTTGCTAGCTTAAGCGAAAAATCGGATATGTCGGACCCTCTGTACGTCATGGACTGGCTCAACCTCTACGCGCTCGCCGTCAACGAGGAGAACGCGTCCGGCGGCCGGGTCGTCACCGCCCCCACCAACGGGGCGGCCGGCATCATCCCCGCCGTCCTGCACTACGCAGTGCTTCCCAAGTTCGGCCGGTTCGTGCCCGGCGCCGACGACGACGGCGTGGTCCGGTTCCTGCTCGCCGCCGCGGCCGTCGGGATCATCATCAAGGGCAACGCGTCGATCTCCGGCGCCGAGGTCGGCTGCCAGGGCGAGGTCGGCTCGGCCTGCGCGATGGCCGCCGCCGGGCTGTGCGAGGCGCTCGGGGGCTCGCCCGGCCAGGTCGAGAACGCCGCCGAGATCGGCCTCGAGCACAACCTCGGCCTGACCTGCGACCCGGTCGGCGGCCTGGTGCAGATCCCGTGCATCGAGCGCAACGCGATCGCGAGCGTCAAGGCGGTGAACGCGGCCCGGCTCGCGCTCAACGGCGACGGCGCGCACCACGTCACGCTGGACAAGGTCGTGCGCACCATGCGGGAGACCGGCCGGGACATGTCGGTGAAGTACAAGGAGACGGCCCGCGGCGGCCTGGCCGTCACCGTGATCGAGTGCTGATGAGAAGCTTTCGGGCATGGCGCTCGGCGTGGTGGCGAGGATCGGTCGGTTCTGCTTCCGGCACCGCTGGTCGGTGATCGGGGTCTGGCTGGTGGTGGTCGTGCTCGGCGGGCTCGCGTTCGGGCCGGTCTTCCGGGCGATCGCCGACCCCACCAACCCCAAGCACGTCGAGGCGATCGACGGGCTGGACGCCGTCGCGACCGGCAACGACTCCAGCGGCACGGTCATCGGCCTCGTCGACCACGTCGACCCGCAGGCCCCCGCGGTCCGCACCGCCGTCGACGCCGCGGCCGCCGACCTCGGCCGCTCCGCCGGCGTGACCACGGTGGCCACCCCGTTCTCCGTGCCCGCCGGGCCGGCCGCCGCCTACGTGGCCGGCGACCGGCAGGCCCTGCTGATCGTCGTCACCCTCGCCAAGCTCGAGACCGGCGAGCGCGACGGTGTGCTGGCGACGCTGCGCACCCGGCTGCACCGGGTCGACGCCGATCTCGCGGCGGCCGGTGTACCGCAGGCCACGGTCGAGGTCGGCGGCAACCCGGCCCTCAACGCCGACGTGCGCGGCGCGCAGAAGGCGGACCTCGGCCGCGCCGAGCTGGTCTCGCTGCCGCTGACCCTGATCGTGCTCGTGTTCGTCTTCGGCGGGCTGGTCGCGGCCGGCCTGCCGGTGCTCGCCGCCGTGGTGTCCGTGGCCGCGGCCATGCCGCTGCTGTGGGCGTTCAGCCGGGTCACCGACCTCGACCAGAACGTCGTCACCGTGGTCACCCTGCTCGGCCTCGGCCTGTCGATCGACTACGGGCTGCTGCTCGTGGCCCGCTACCGGGAGGAGGTCGCGGCCGGCTTCGAGCCGCCGGAGGCGATCGGCCGGGCCTGGGCGACCGCGGGGCGCACCATCTTCTTCAGTGCGCTCACCGTCGCCGCGGCGCTGTCCGGCCTCATGATGTTCTCGGTCCACCAGCTCGGCGCCCTCGGCGCGGGCGGGGTGTCGATCGCGGTCGTGGCGATGCTTACCGCGCTGACCTTCACCGCCGCGCTCATCGGCGTGTGCCACAAGCGGATCCGGCCCCGGGCCCGCGCCCAGCGGACCGACGAGCGCGGGTTCTTCGCGAACCTGTCGCGGATCGTCCAGCGCCGGCCGGTGCTCATCGCGCTCGGCACCACCGTGGTGCTGCTGGCCGCCGGGTCGCCGCTGCTCGGGCTCACGCTGAAGCTTCCCCGGCTCGAGGGCGTGCCGCGCAGCATCGAGTCGGCCCGCGTCGCCGACGAGCTCGGCCAGCGCTTCGGCCGCGCGTACCGGCCGGTGGTGACCGTCGTCGCCCGTACCGACGCCAAGTCGCTCGACGCGTACGCCGCCCGGTGGGCGTCCGACCCGGCCGTCGCCGGCGTGCAGCCCGCCAAGCCGGCGGGCGAGGGGGTCGCGACGGTCGACCTCGCGCTGCGCGGCGGCTCCGAGGACGAGGCGGCCCAGGGGCTCGTGCACCGGCTGCGCGCCGACCGGCCCGCCGGGGTGCAGTCGTGGGTGGTCGGCGACGCCGCGATCCTCATCGACCTGGTCGGGTTGATCGTCGACGACCTGCCGGGCGCCGTGGCGGTCACCCTCGTGGCGATGGTGCTGCTGCTGTTCGCGATGACGGGGTCGCTCGTCGTACCCGTGAAGGCCGTGCTGGCCAACGTCGTGTCCCTCGGGGCCACTTTCGGCGTGATGGTCGCCGTGTTCCAGCACGGCTGGGGCTCCGGGGTCCTGCACACGCTCACCGTCGGCGGGCTCGACCCGTTCGTGGTGGTGATCGTGTTCGCCTTCGCGTTCGGGCTCTCCATGGACTACGAGGTCTTCCTGCTCGGGCGCATCAAGGAGTACGTCGAGCGCGGCGACGACACCGACACCGCCGTGCGCCGCGGCCTGCAGCACACCGGCCGGATCATCACCTCCGCCGCGCTGCTGATGGTCGTGGTCTTCGCCTGCTTCGCCGCGGCCGACCTCGGCCAGATCGAGCAGGTCGGGCTCGGCCTGCTCACCGCGGTCGTGATCGACGCGACGGTGGTGCGCTGCCTGCTGGTACCGGCGACGATGACGCTGCTCGGGCGCTTCAACTGGTGGGCCCCCGGCCCGCTGCGGCGCCTGCACGAACGCATCGGCCTGCGTGAGCACGCGCTGCCGCCCGCCCGGGAGCTGGAGACCGTCTCGGTCGATTAGGGTGGCGATCATGTCCACCCCGGCAAACGCCGAGGAACGCCACGCCACCTGGCTGGAGCTGTTCTTCGACCTCGTCATCGTCGCCGCCGTCGCGCAGCTGGCGCACCTGCTGCACGAGGACGTGACGGGCGAGAAGGTGGTGCTCTTCGCCTTCGCGTACTACGCGATGTGGAGCGTGTGGACGGCGTTCACCCTGTACGCGAACGTGTCGGGCATCCGCACCCGGCAGCGCTCCATGCTCCTGGCGATGCTCGGGATCGCCGTGATGGCCGCCTCGATCCCGATCGTCGAGCGCGGCACGGCCGGCCCGTTCGTCATCGCCTACCTCTGCTGCCGCCTGCTCAGCATCGGCTCGTTCAAGCGCGAGAACCGGGTCATGACCGAGTGGCCGGGCGTGCAGCAGGCCATCGGGGTGCTGCCGTGGGTCGCCTCCCTCGCCCTGCACGACGCGAACCGGTACTGGTTCTGGGCCGCGGGCATCGCGCTGGACCTGTACTTCTCCCTGGCCCGCTCCCGCGACCCGCAGGCCCTGCTGGCCGAGGAGCGCCGCGAGCTCGAGCGCTCCCTGCGCCGCCGCCACCGCGAGCAGGAGCTGGACAAGGTCCTGGCCCTGCAGGCCGCGACGCCGGACCGCCCGCACCTGGGCGAGCGCCTCGGCCTCTTCGTGATCATCGTCCTCGGCGAGGCGGTCGCCCAGCTCGTCAACGCCGCCGCCGACGTCGAGCACTGGCGCAACGGCGTGTGGCTCGTGGTCGTGCTCGGCTTCGGCCTGCTCGTGGCACTGTGGTGGCTGACCCTGCGGTACGGCCCGAGCGCGGCCCCGACGTACGGGATGCGGGTCTTCGCCCTGCGCCTCACCATGCCCGCCCACTACCTGACCACGGTCTCGATCGTGGTCATCGCGGCCGGCCTGGGCGCCATGGCCGGCCACCCGGACGGCCACGTCGAGACGTCGGCCCGCCTGGTGCTGTGCTCCGGCGCCGTCCTGTACTTCCTGATCGCGACGCTGATGGGCGCCCGCGGCGGCGCGAGCTGGCGCTGGGTGCTCGGCTGGGGCGTGCCGGCCGTGCTGGTCTGCGCGGCGGCCGGGGTCCTCGGCGGGCCGCTCCCGGCGTGGGCCCTGCTGGCCGTGGTCCTGGCGGCGGCGGGGTGGCACATCGCGTACCGCCGCGTCTCAGGCGTGCGCGGGGGCCAGGACGACGACGCGGCCGAGGTTGCCCCGAGCGGCGACCAGCTCTAGCGCGCGGTCCAGGTCCGAGAGCGGGAACTCGACGTACCGGGGCCGGATCCGGCCCGCCGCGAGCAGGTCCCACAGCTCGGCCCGCCACCCGTCGACGACCTCGGCCCGGTGCCGGTTCCACAGCCCGACCGCGAACCCGGTGACCGTGCGGCCGTTGCCCAGCAGCGAACCCGCGTCGAGCGGCCCGCCGCCGGCGCTGAATGCCACCAGCCGCCCGAACGGGCCGAGCGCGTCGGCGCCGCGCTGGACGAGCTCGCCCCCGACCCCGTCGAGGACGACGTCGACGGGGTCGCCCCAGTCCGCGTCGGCGTAGGTCACGCACTCGGTGGCGCCGCACTCGCGCAGGAACGCGGCCTTCCCGGGCGATCCGGTCACCGCGACGACCCGCCGCGCGCCGAGGGTCTTGGCCAGTTGTACCGCGAGATGCCCGGCCCCGCTCGCCGCCGCCGTGACGAGCACCGATTCCCCCGCCCGGAACCCGCTCGCGCGCAGCGCCCCGAGCGCGACGAGCCCGCCGCGCACGACGGCGAGCGCCGCCCCGGCCGCGGGCCCCTCCGGCACCGGGTTCACCAGCCCCGGCACGCCCACGACGAGCTCGGCGTAGGCGTCCCGGAACACGACGCCGCCGACCCGGTCCCCGGGCGCGAAGCCCTCGACCCCGTCGCCGACCGCCGCGACGCGCCCGACCACCTCGCCGCCGGGCGACGCGCCCGGGTCGTCGCGGCGCAGGCGCAACAGGCCGACGCCGACCCCGATGGCGTCGGTGCGAATGAGGAGCTGACCCGGACCGATCTGCATGCATGCCCCTTTCAGGTGGTGCGGAAGCTGTCGCGGTACACCTGCGGCGGCACACCCACGACGCGGCGGAAGTGCGGGCGCAGCGCGACACCGTCGGCGAAGCCGCTCGCCCGGGCCACGGCGTCGACCGGGGCGCCGGTGGTGGAGAGCAGGTGCTGGGCGCGCAGGACGCGCTGGGTGAGCAGCCACTGCAGCGGCGAGCAGCCGGTCGCCTCCCGGAAGCGGCGGTCGAACGTGCGCCGGCTCAGGTGCGCCGCGCCGGCCAGCGCGCCCACGTCCAGCCCCGGGTCGCCGAGCCGGTCGAGGGCGAGCCGCATGGCCTCGGTGACGGGGTCGCCGGCGGGCACGAGCGGCACCGGGTGCTCGACGAACTGGGCCTGGCCGCCGGCGCGCTGCGGCGCCACGACGAGCGCGCGGGCCACCCGGTTGGCCAGGTCCGGGCCGTGGTCGCGGCGCAGCAGGTGCAGGCAGGCGTCGAGCCCGGCGGCGCTGCCGGCGCTGGTCACGACGTGCCCCTCGTCGACGTAGAGAGCGTCGGCGACGACGTCCACGCCCGGGAACCGGCCGGCGAACGCGGCCAGGTGCCGCCAGTGCGTCGTGGCCCGGCGCCCGTCGAGCAGCCCGGCCTCGGCCAGCACGAACGCGCCCAGGCACAGCCCGACGACGGTCGCCCCGCCGGCGTGCGCGCGGCGCAGCACGTCGAGCACCTCCGGCCCGACCGGCGCGCCGCCGGGGACCCGCCAGCCGGGCACGACGACGACGCCCGCGGTGTCGAGCGCCGCGAGCGGGTCCGGCGGCGTGATCGCGATGCCCGCGGTCGTGACCAGCGGCCCAGGCCGCTCCCCGGCGGCGCGCACCGTGAACCCGGGGCACGCCCCGAACACCCGCGGCGCGACGGCGACCTCGAGCATGGGCGCGCCGTCGCCGACGAGGACCCCGATCGTGGTGGCGGTGCGGCCGGACGGCATGGCTTGAATCTATCGGACGACGTCCTTCCGGCCACTCCCGCCCGCGCCCGGGCCGAGCGAGGCTGGACGGCATGGACATCGAGCGCTTCGGCGGCCCGACCGTGCGGTTCGAGTACGGCGGCCTGATCTTCGTCACCGACCCGACCTTCGACGACCCGGGCGAGTACCCCATCGGCGCCCGCGTCCTCGTCAAGCTCACCCCGCCGCTCGCCCCGCCCCCGGACCGCGCCGACGTCGTCCTGCTCTCGCACGACCAGCACCCGGACAACCTCGACCGCGCCGGGCGCGCCTTCCTGGCGCGGGCGACGCACGTGCTCACCACCCCGGTCGCGGCCGCGCGCCTCGGCGCCGGGGCGCGCGGGCTGGAGCCGTGGGCGAGCGCCGACGTGGGCGGGGTGAGCGTGACCGCGGTGCCGGCCCAGCACGGCCCCGACGGCACCGAGCACCTGACCGGCCCGGTCACGGGTTTCGTGCTCACCGCGCCGGCGAGCCCGGGCGTGTACGTCAGCGGCGACAACGCCTCGCTCGACGTCGTGCGCGCCGTCGCGGAGCGGTTCCCCGGACTCGGGGTGGCGGTGCTCTTCGGCGGGGCGGCCCGGACCCCGCTGCTGGGCGAGGCCAACCTGACCCTCGACGCCGCCGGGCTGGTCGCGGCGGCGGACATCCTCGGGGTGGGCGAGGTGCACGCAGTACACGTGGACGGCTGGGCGCACTTCACCGAGGGCCCCGCCGAGGTCCGCGCGGCGTTCGCGGCCGCCGGTCGCCCCGACCCGCTAGGCGTACAGCGCGGCGGCCACCGGGGGTGACAGGGTCGGGGCCACGTAGTAGCGCAGCCAGTTGTCCAGCAGGGTCCGCATGCGTGCGCGGATGTCGCGGTCGGCGCAGTCCAGGGACTCCAGGAACGCGGCGTAGTCGGCCTCCGACGGGCCCAGGTGGCCCTCGGCGATGAGCTGCTTGCGGCGCACCCGGGCCAGGGCGGCCGCGATGCCCGAGGTCATCTCCGGGTGGACCTGCAGGGTCCGGGCCGTCGTGCCGATGGCCAGGGCCTCGTTGCGGTACACGCCGTAGGCCAGCTCGGCGACGGAGCCGAACTCGCTCGAGGCGGGGACGTCGTAGACCGCGTCCACGTGCGAGGTGAAGACGTCGAAGGCGTCGGGCAGGCCGCGGAACAGCGGGTCGAGGCGGCCCGCGGGCGTCAGGGTCAGCGTCTCGATGCCGAAGCGGCGGCCCTGGTGGCCGGTCTTCGAGATCGCCCCGGCGACCTCGGCCTTGGCCTGGTGGGACCAGCAGATGTGCAGCTCCGGCACGCCCTTGCGCTGGGCCGCGGCCAGGAACTCCTTCACCCGCCGGATCCACGGCAGCTCCTCGTAGGAGGAGTGCCCGGAGCCGCCGCCGATGATGGCGTGGGCCTCGATCGTGTCGGGCAGCGCCTCGCCGTCGGCGACGTTCACGCAGTGGATCTGGTCGGCGTCCAGGCGGGTGACCTCGGCGATCCAGTCGCGGTACGGCGTGAGCCCCATCTCCCGTACCGGCGCCTGCTCCTGCGTGTTCAGGAAGAGCAGGCGGCACCGCTGGCGGACGTGCAGCGGGCGCCGGGCGCCGCCGACTCGGGCGGCGCGGTGGTCGATGGCTGGGGCCGTCATGGCTGGGCATCGCTCCCGGGAAGACGATCGGCTGGACCTGGCCGATTGTGGAGCATAGCGCGACGGCCGCGCGTCGGTTCTCACAAGTATCCGATAACGGCTCACCCCCGGGCGAGGCCCGGCGCGAGGCCCGGCGCTCCGACCGCGCCGCCGATGCCCGGGGCGGCGAGGCGCTGGTACATCAGGGCCATACGCCGCGGCGCCTCGCGGAAGCCGCCGTCGACCCACCACACGAGCAGCCCCAGCGCCGCCCCGGTCGCGAACTCGACCACGGCGTCGACCGGCAGGTCGCTGCGCGCGGCCGCCATGTGCGGGGCCAGGTGCTCGCGCAGCAGCGCGGCGACGAGCTCGTGCAGCCGGCGCCGGAACGCGGGGCCGCCGCGGCGGCCGAAGAGCGCGGTGTAGACGGCCTGCTCGCGGTACGCGTGCTGGAACAGGGCCAGGACGGGCCGGCCGGGCTCGGGCGGCACCCCCGGCGCCATCGCCGCGAGATCGGCGCGCAACTGCGCCGCCATCTCCTCGAAGCCGGCCATGAGGAGCGCGTCCTTGTCCCGGAAGTGCGCGTAGAAGGTGGAGCGGCCCACGTCGGCGCGGTCGAGCACGTCCTGCACGGTCGTGCGCTCGTACCCCTGCTCGACGATCAGCTCCATGAGCGCCTCGCCCAGGATCCGCCGCGTCCGCCGCACCCGCCGATCCATCGCGCGCCCCTTTCCGCACGGTTCCGCCGGTGTGTTCGGTACCGGACGCCCCCGAAGGCAGCGTAACCGAACATGGTGTTCGGAATCTTTCGGCAGAGGGAGTCGTGACGGACCTGCATCAGCGGATGTTCGGGCTGGCCGGGCACGCGCGGGCGTACCACCGGATCACCAGGCCGTTCTTCGGCCGCATGTACACGCGGATCGCCGCCGACGTCGCCGCGGCCGGGCTGCCCGAGGGCGCGCGGGTCCTCGACGCCGGCACCGGGCCGGGGCGGGTGCCGCTCGCCCTCGCGCGGGCCGTGCCCGGGCTGCGCATCGACGGCGTCGACCTGTCGCCGGAGATGGTCGCCGAGGCGCGCCGGGCCGCGGCCGCGGCGGGGGCCTCGCGGGTGACGTTCACCGTCGCCGACGTGGCCGCGCTGCCGTTCATGGACGACACGTTCGACCTGATCGTGTCGTCCATGAGCCTGCACCACTGGGCCGACCCGGCGGCCGGCGTGCACGAGCTGCGGCGGGTGCTGCGGCCGGGCGGCCGGATGTGGATCTACGACGCGCGGGTCGCGCTGCGGCGGGGCGAGGTGCCGGGGGTGCCGTCGCGCCGGGAGGCCGTGCGCACCGGACGGCTGCCGATCCGGCTCGTGGGGCGACTGGTTTATCAGGGGGGTACCGTCAGGCCGTGGATCAATGCGATGAGTGCGGGTTCGCCTATGACAGCGTCGCGGCCGACGGGGTGCCCGGGCGCCTCGGCGGGCTCGCCGACCGCTACGCCGCCGCGCTGGCCGGGGTCCCCGACGTCCGGCGGCGGCCCGCGCCGGACGTGTGGTCGGCGCTGGAGTACACCTGCCACCTCCGCGACGTGCTGCGCGTCCAGCGGGAGCGGCTCGACCTGGCCCTGCACGCCGACGCCCCCGAGTTCGCGCCGATGGGGCGCGACGAGCTCGCGGTGACGGCGGCGTACAACAGCCAGGACCCGGCCGCCGTGCTCGCCGCCCTCGCCGCCGCCGCCGACGTGCTCGCCACCGCGTTCGCCGCGCTGGGCCCGGTCGAGCTCGACCGCGTCGGCCTCTACCCGTGGCCGCAGCCGACCCCGCGCACCCTGCTGTGGCTGGGCCGGCACACCGTCCACGAGGGCGAGCACCACCTCATGGACATCCACCGGGCCGGCCCCCGCTAGGGGCTGTATCGAAGTGGATGGCCGGGCTGCGGCGGACTCAGACGCCGGCTGGAACCACGCCGGTCACACCCCGATACAACCCCGGTATCGGGGCGCGCCCGGCGCGGCCCCAGCCGACGCCTGAGCCTCGCCTCGCTCCGACCCCCACTTCGATACAGCCCCTAGCTGGTGAACATGCCGGTCGCGTTGATCCACGTGCCGGTCAGGCCGCGGGCGGCCGGGGAGGCCAGGAACACGATGGTCTCGGCGATGTCGGCCAGCCGCGGCGAGCGGCGCAGCATGCGTAGGCCGTCGAGGCTCGCGTGGATGCCCTGCAGCGCGTTGTCGTCGATGCCCGCGTTGACGGTCTGCAGCTTCTCGATCGTCAGGGTCTCGAGGATGCCGGCGACCCAGATGCCCAGCACGCGCACGCCCTGGGGCCCCAGCTCCAGCGCGAGGTTGCGCACGAGCGTGTCGAGCGCCGCGTCGGCCGGGCCGGTGCTGCCCATCATCGGGCTGTTGTGCGCCGAGCCGCTGTCCAGCGCGAGGATGAGCCCCTCGCCCTGCCCGGCCATCCGGCGCGCGGCGGCCCGGGCCGTGACGAGGTTGGTCGCCAGGCCGTTGGCGACGGCCCGGGTGAGGTCCTCGACGCTCATGTCGATGATCGGGATGCCCTGCACGTCGCCGCGCGGGACCAGGTTCAGCGACACGTCGATGCGCCCGACGCTCGCCGCGTGGGCCTCGACCGCCGCCTCGTCGTAGGCGTCGAGCACCGCGGTCTCGGCCTTGCCGCCCTGCTCGCGGATGCGGGCGGCGAGCGCGTCGAGGGTCTCGGCGGTACGCCCGCACAGATGGACGGTCGCGCCGGACCTCGCGAAGGCCTCCGCCACCGCCGTGCCGATGCCGCCCGCCGCTCCGTAAATGATGGTGTTCATGCGGGTCTAACGCCGGGCCGCTCGCGAACTCATCGGTGCGCGGCGGAAATTTCTCCGAGGGCGAGCGCCTGGGTCACGACCAGGTCCTCGATGCCGTAGAGGAAGCTCGCCATGTCGGGCCGGGGGAGCACCGCGGCGTCGGCGGTCATCGCCAGCTCGAGGCTGCCCGGGGCGTCCTGCGCGTCGAGGGCGAAGGTCGTGTTGCGCCGCGGGGCGTGCTCGACCGGCCAGGTGAGGGTGGTGCGTTCGCGGGCGGCGGCCAGCGGCTCGTCGGCCGGCTTGCCGAAGCCGAGGATCGGCATGAGCCCGCGGGTGTCGTTGACGAAGCAGGAGTGGTCGCCGGCGGCCTGCAGCCCGGCGATGTCCCGGTCGAGGGCGAGCTTGTCGTAGTACGCGTGCCGCTGGGCCGACAGCGCGGCGCCGAACGTGCGCCGGACCAGGGCCGCGAAGTCCTCGGCCGGGCCGGGCAGCAGCAGGAGGCCCTCCTGGGCGATGGTGTTCACCGCGCCCGCCATGCCCGGGAGGAAGCGGTTGTTGACCACGACCTGGAACACGGCGTCGGGGGCGCCGCCGAGCCGGGCGGACGCGGCCGCCGCCGCGGCGAGCAGCACCGCGCCGGGGTTGACGGCCAGCCCGGCCGCGACCCGGTCGAGCGCCAGCGCGAGGGCGGGGGAGTTGAGCACGGCGTTGGGGAACGCGGCCGCGGCGGGGCGCCCGGCCCGGGCCGGGAACTGGCTCGCCGGGCCGCGGGTGAGCTTGTCCAGCCAGGAGCGGCGGGCGGCGGCGTCGCGCCGGCGGCCCTTCTCCGACGTCTGGAACGCCGCCTCCTCGAGGGGCTGCGTCCGCTCGCCGGCGTCCGGGGCCCGGCCGGCGGCGAGGGCGGCCGCGTCGGCGAGCAGGTTGCGCAGGCCCCAGCCGTCGGCGGCGGTGTGCGACAGCGACAGGATGAGGTACGCCGCGCGCCCGTCCACGGTCACGACCCCGGCCCGCACCGGCAGCTCCCGCTCGGCGTCGAACGGCAGCGCCTGCAGGTCGTGGTAGAAGGCGTACGCGGTCGCGGTGACGCCGTCGGGCTCGCCGGCCCGCACGTGCAGCGGGATCGCCCCGCCGGCGTGCACGACCTGCTCGAGGGCGGCGTCGCGGCGCAGCGTGGTGCGCAGCGAGTCGTGCCGCAGCAGCAGCGCCCGGACGAGGTCGGCGAGCCCGGCCAGGGGCAGCGGCGGGTCCAGCGGCAGCCCGCCGCCGACGTTGTACCGCGCCGCGTCGTCGCCGAGCCGGCTCACGACGTCCCAGATCGCGCTCTGTCCCCAGGTGGCCGCGCCGGTGCCGGCCCGGCCGCCGGCGAAGGCGAGCTGATCCTCCACGCCGTGCAGTCTCACGGATCTATGGATGCTTGTCGACGCCCGCCCGGCCCTCATATACCGGCCGCCGACCCATGCGAGACGCACGATAACGCCGGTTACACCCGTGAGCGACCGACTACGCGGGGTTGGGTAGAAATCGCAGATGCTGCGAAACGGCGTGCTGGGCATCCGCCGAGATGAGCAATAGCATCGATGCATCGATTGCTGAGGACCGATGCATTACGCATCGGCCCCCCGCAACGCGCCGTCAGGCGTTCTCGGTTCGAAGAGGGCACGGCGACGTGCCCTTGCACAACTCAGTGACGGTGTTCACAGCACCGGCACTGATTCAGCACGTCGTTAGTGGGCGGAATCGAAGCGACCAAGCTTCGTGCCGTCCACGAACGACTCCCAATCCACGGGCGTAAATTGCAAAACGGGCCCCGTGGGATTCTTGCTGTCCCGAACGCCGATTTCTCGGCCGGCGACCGCGACCTCCACGCAATTGGCGCCGCCGTTGCCGTTGCTACGGCTGCTTTTGCGCCATTTGGCATCTTGAAAATTCATAGCCATGCATCGCACACCTCCTTTCCGGGCGGACTCCTCCGCCGTCAGAGGTCGTCGAGCAGGCCTTGGATCATGCCGGTCGACTCCTCCGGCGTGAGTGCTCTGGTGCTGAGGCGCTCGAACTCGACCCGATAACGCTTGACCTCTGCAGGCTGCTCCTCGTAGTAGTCCCCGGCAAGCCCTTCGAGGTACACGACATCCAGGTGGGCGACGTCAGGGAACTCCAGCAGTGCGACCGAACCGCCGAGGAACGCATGTTCGCCCGCCGCGTACGGCAGCACCTGCAGGGTGACATTGGGCAGCGCGTTGGCCTCGATGAGGCGGCGCCACTGCGCGGCCATGACCTCCGGGCCGCCGATCATCCGGCGCACCACGGCCTCGTCCACGATCGCCCACAGGGTCAGCGGCGAGGGGCCCGAAAGCCGCCGCTGCCTGGTCTTTCGCAGCTCTACGCGGCGGTCGTTGGCGGCCTGCGGATCATGGCTGCGGCCGGTGCCGATGAGCGCGCGCATGTACTGCTCGCTCTGCAGCAGCCCGGGCAGCACGATAGGCTCCCAGACCTTCGCGGACGAGGCATCGGCCTCCATGCCCACGAAGTTCCCCGGGCGCATGACGTCCTTGTAGTCGGTCCACCAGCCCCGCTGGCGGGCCAGCCGGGCCAGGGTCATGAGGGCGTCGCGGTAGGCGCTGTCGGCCACGCCGTACAGCGTCAGCAGGTCGTTGACGTCCCGCGGGGTCACCGGCACCCGCGCGTTCTCGATGCGGGTGACCTTGGCCGAGTGCCACTCGAACTGCCGGGACACCGCCTCCTGGGTGAAGCCCGCCTCCTCCCGGCACTTCTTCAGCTCGGCGGCCAGGCGACGGCGGCGCAGCGTGGGCCCCTCGTCGGCGGCCACCGGTACCTCCTCGGGTGTTCTGGTGGTGTCCGTTTTCACGCTGGTGATCCTATGCAATTTTGCGTTCGTCCATACTCCGAGTCTAGTACTCGTTGCACTACGCGCAGTGCTTGGTACATGATGCTGGGGACGTCGAGGATGAACCTCTATTCATTCATGATCTCCTTTTGCCTAGTGCCGAGGAGCGTGATTTGCCGTGCTTGCCAACAGCTACTACCTCATTGCCCACGACGATCGGACCGGCCGTTCCCGGCTGCACCCAAGGGCGACCGGCCTCGGCCTCGCGGCGGGGCTGCTCGGCGAGCTCATGCTCTTCGGCCGGCTGCGCGCGATGACCGGCGACCTGTACGTCGTCAGCCACGAACCGCCGGGTGACTCGCTCTGCCATACGCTGCTCGACCTGCTCGTCGCCCAGCCGCAGCACAAGGAGATCCGCACCTGGCTGGCGTACCTCTCCCAGGACGCCGCCGACCAGGTCGGTGAACGGTTGCTGCGGGCGGGCGTGGTCGAGCCGGTGACCAAGCGGAAGCTGCTCGGCGCCCAGACCCTCTACATGCCGGTCAGCCCTGACCAGCGCAACGCCGCGGCGTGGGAGTCCATCCGCCTCGCCGAGGCACTGGGCCGGCGCCGGTCGATGAACCTCTCCGACCGCGTACTCGTGGCATTGGTCGTGGCGACCGGTCTCACGCGGTACGTGTTCTTCAGCCCCCAGCAGCAGCGCGACTGCATGCAGGCGATGCCGGGGATCCTCAGTTCGCTCCCGGACGACCTCGTCCAGCTCGTGCAGTACACCGAGGCCGCGGTGGGCTCAGCCCTCGCTGCCGGCCGCCGGTGACGTCAGCCAGCCGGCTCAAGGAGAGACGAAGACTATGGCGCGTACGACCCTGACCGGGCCCGACATCGTCGCGCGCGGGCTGGCCAACAACCGGCTCGGCGTGCCGTCGGTGGTGTTCTTCGGCGTCGCCGGCGCCGCACCGCTGACGGTGATCCTCGGCTCGATCTCGACGATCTACGCCGTCGTCGGCAACACCGCCGTCCCCCTGGTGTACTTCGTGGCCGCCCTCATCCTGTCCCTGTTCACCGTCGGCTTCGTGGCCATGAGCCGGCACATCGTCAACTCCGGGGCCTTCTACAGCTACATCAGCCACGGGCTGGGCCGCATGATCGGGGTCGCGGCGGCGTTCATCGCCCTGCCCGCGTACGCCGCCATGCAGATCGGCCTGCTGGGCCTGTTCGGCGTCGTCGCCTCCAGCATCCTCGCGGCCAGCGGGGTGCAGGCGAGCTGGTTCGTCTGCTCGCTGGTGGGCTGGTTCCTCGTGGCGATCCTGGGCGTGCTCTGGGTCGACCTCAGCGGCAAGGTGCTCGCGGTGCTGCTCACCGTCGAGATCGCGATCGTGCTCATCTACGACTTCGTGATGCTGGCCCATCCGCACGGCGGCAAGGTCGACTTCGGCCCGCTCAACCCCCAGCAGCTGGCGACCCCCGAGGTGGTGGCGATGCTGGTGCTCGCGATCGCGGGCTTCGTCGGCTTCGAGGCCACCGTCGTGCTCTCCGAGGAGGCCAAGGACCCGAAGAAGACCATCGGGCGGGCCACCCACTGGGCCGTGTTCCTTCCCGGCGTGCTCTGCGGCGTCTCCGCGTTCGCGATGTCGACAAACGCCGGCGACATCGTGGGCGCCGCGCGGCAGGACACCACGAACCTGGTGTTCAACCTGGTGGCGCCGTACGTGCCGGAGGCGTTGGTCAACGCCGGCTACATCCTGTTCCTCACCAGCGTGTTCGCGGCGATGCTGGCCTTCCACACCTCTGTGACCCGCTACCAGTTCGCCCTCGGCCGCGAGCGCGTGCTCCCGCGGATCTACGGGTCCGCGCACCCCCGCACCGGCGCCCCGATCGCCGGCTCGCTCACCCAGAGCGTCCTCGCGCTGGGCGTCCTCATCGTGTACTTCGTGACGCACACCGATCCGCTCGTGCACCTGTTCGCGTGGATGACCGTCGCCGGCGGCCTCGGCGTGCTGATCCTCATGTGGGCCACGTCGGCCGCGGTGGTCGGCTTCTTCGTGCGCGACCGGCGCCGGGAGAACGTCTGGCGGGCCCGCCTCGCGCCGCTGCTCGCGTTCCTGCTGCTGACCTTCGTGCTGCTGGCCACCGTGATCGGCCTGGGCGATCTGCTGCAGGTGTCCGACGACTCGCCGTTCAACTGGCTGTTCTCCACCATCTACGCACTCTGCGCCCTCTTCGGCCTCGGCTGGGCCGCGATCATGCGCGGCTCGCGGCCGGACGCCTACGCCGGGATCGGCCGTGGCACCGAGGGTTTCGTGGCGGCGGAAAGCGTCTTCGGTCGGCCCACGAGGCCGCACCGGGTCACCGCCGATGTCGCGCATCACGCGGCCTGACCACTGTCCACTGTGGCTACTTGGAAGGGATGCTGCACATGACGCACGCCATTCAGGACGTGGTCGTCCGCGACATCGACCCGGTGAGCCCCGACGAGGTCACCGAGGTGCTCGTCGCGGCGATGAGCGACGGCGCGGTCGCGCGCTGGCTGATGCCCGATGACTCCCTGCGGCGCGAGTCCAGCCCCGAGTACTTCGCGATCTTCGCCGAGCACGCACTGCGCCACGGCGAGGTGTACGCCAGCGTCGACCCGATCGACGGCAAGCTGTCGGGGGTCGCGCTGTGGTTCCCGCTGACCCGTGCGATCCCGCCGCCGGTCGACTACGACAGCCGGCTCAAGGAGGTCACGGGCCCGGCGTTCGACCGCATCTGCGAGCTCGACGCGGCCCTCGAGGCCGAGCACCCGATCGGGCCGCACCACTACCTGGCGTTCATCGCGGTGCGGCCCGACCGGCAGAACCTCGGCATCGGCAGCGCGCTGCTGGCCCGGCACCACGCCCGGCTGGACCGCGCCGGCCTCCCCGCATACCTGGAGGCCAACGATCCCAGAAACCGTGAGTTGTACCTGCGGCACGGCTACGAAGGCCGTCCGCCGGTCCTGCTGCCGGACGGGCCGCCCGTGTGGCCGATGTGGAGGGAACCGCTGCTGTAGTTCAGGCGGCCGAGGGGAACTCGTAGAGCCAGTACTGCTGTTCGTCCATCTTCTGGGCCTTCACGTCGCCGGAAAGGCGGTGGAGCATCAGGCGCACGACGCGGGACATGTGACGAACCTCGTCGGTGCGCTGACAGAAGTCGAGTGCGATGAGACCGTTCTGCGCCGCTGCGGTCAGGTACATCGCGGTGACCAGTTCGCCGAAGGCCGTGGCCGCCCGGGCATCGCCCTGGGTGGCCACGTAGCCGCAGTACCAGATCCGCTGCTCGCGGTAGTGCTCCGGCCAGCGGTGCTCGAAGTAAGGCGGCGAGATGAGCGGGACCGCGTCGAGGTGGTTGGTGTAGATCGACATTCCCCGCACCGTGTCGTCGTCGTCGAGACACAGGTACTTGTCGACCCTCGGGTCGTCCATCACGTCGTCGAACTCGTGGCGGTACATCAGGTGGCGCTGGACGGCCAGCGCGTTGAGCTCGGCGAATGCCTCCGAGTAGAGTTTCCAGGCCTCTTCTCGCAGCTCGCCCTGCACCAGATCGACAATCTTGACGTTCATGTCGAGCTTCTCCGATCGCCGTCGGCTGGGCACGTCGTTGGCCCCGTTACCTGGATTTCGATCAACATTTTTCGATCGATGGTGTATTGAGAGTAGTCCAAGAGTCACGTTGTGCAATATGGTGCTCTCAATCCGTCGCCATCTGCGATCCGGGAGGGTCCATGGACCGCCTCGACGCCTTCCCGCCCGCCCCTGAACTCGTGATCGACCTCGACCGGGTGGCCTCCGCCTACCGCGGGCTCGCCGCCGCGCTGCCGGGCGTGGCCGTGCACTATGCGATGAAGTGCAATCCCCACCCGGAGATCCTGGCGCTGCTGCACGCCCTCGGGAGCCGCTTCGAGATCGCCTCCGCGACCGAGCTCGACGCGCTCGTCGGCATCGGCGCCGACCCCGGGCTGGTGCTGTCCAGCAACCCGGTCAAGCCGCTGGCGCACGTCGCCCGCCAGCACGCGGCCGGCGTCTGGCGCTTCGCCTTCGACTCCGAGGACGAGCTGGACAAGCTCGCGGTCGCCGCGCCCGGGGCCGCCGTCGTGGTGCGCCTGGCCGCGCACCAGATCCGCAGCGGCGTGCCGAGCGAGGGCAAGTTCGGCGTCGACGTCGACCAGGCCGTGTCCCTCATGCTCGCCGCGCGCGAGCGCGGGCTGCGCCCGTACGGGGCGGCCTTCCACGTCGGCTCCCAGATGCTGCTGCCGCACGCGTGGCGGGCGCCGCTGCGGGCCGTGGGGTACGTGATGTACAAATTGGCTGCCGAAGATGTCTTCTTGCAAATGGTGAACCTCGGCGGCGGATTTCCCGCTCGATACACCGGAAAGACGCCACCGCTGGGCGACTACGGCGCGACGATCGGCGCCGGCCTGGCCGAGCTGCCGTATCCCGTGGCGGCCGTCTGCGAGCCCGGGCGGGCGCTCGTGGCGGAGGCCGGGCGGCTGCGCACGACGGTGATCGGCACCGCGACCCGGGGCGGCCGGCGCTGGGCCCACCTCGACGTCGGCGCGTTCAACGGGCTCATGGAGAGCCTTGAAACCGGCAACCAGCTGCGGTTTCCCGTCTCCGACTCGCGGGGCAGCGCGCGGCGGGACCGGTTCCACCTCACAGGGCCGACGTGCGACAGCCAGGACACGATCATGTTCGACGTCGAGCTGTCCGCGGATCTGCGCGCCGGCGACCAGGTGTACCTCGGCGGTACCGGAGCATACACCACTGTCTATGCATCAAGATTCAACGGGTTCGATGCGCCCGAGATCCGTTGTGTGACTGGTGTGGCCATTGAAACCAGTGATGACGCTGCGTACTGTGGATGATGCGCTCAGTTTCCCTGTGATCTTTCCCGCCGTCTCCACGGAGGAAATGTGTCCGGAACCCGCCGGGTCGTCATCGCGCTCGCCGCCGCGGCTCTGTTATCCCCAGCCGTCGTCCTCGCCTCGGCCGGGCCGGCCGCCGCGGCCGCCGATGCGGTCGCCGCCGGCGGGTATGCCGCCGTCATCAAGCGCACCTCCTACGGGGTGCCGCACATCACCGCCGCCAACCTCGGCTCCGTCGCCTTCGGGCAGGCGTGGGCCTACGCCGAGGACCGCTTCTGCGACCTCGCCGACCAGGTCGTCAAGGTGCGCAGCGAGCGCTCCCGCTACTTCGGCCCGGGCGAGGGCGACGCCAACCTCGCCACCGACTTCGCCTACGCCTCGCTCGGCGTCGTCGAGCGGGCCCAGGCCCAGGTGGCCACGCTCACCGCCGACGAGCGCGACATGGTCAACGGGTACGTGCGCGGGTACAACGCCTTCCTGGCCAGCAAGGGCGCCGCCCATGTGCCCGGCTGGTGCGCGGGGCAGCCGTGGGTCAAGCCCATCACCGCCGTGGACCTGCTCGCGTACGACCGCGACATCGCCCTGCTCGCCAGCGGCGGCGCGCTGCTGTTCCCGATCGCGGCGGCCACGCCGCCGTCGACCGCCGCGCTCGCCGTGTCCAAGCAGCAGGTGCGCGACGGGGTCGACCAGCTGACCGGGCAGAGCAAGTCGCTGTCCAGCAACGGCTGGGCGCTGGGCGCGGACAAGTCGCAGACCGGCAAGGGCATGCTCATCGGCAACCCGCACTTCCCGTGGGAGGGCGAGCTGCGCTTCTGGGAGTCGCAGCTGACGGTGTCGGGCAACGTCAACGTGTACGGCGCGAGCCTCGGGGGCCTGCCGGGCGTGCAGATCGGGTTCACCGACAAGGTCGCGTGGACGCACACGATCGCGGCCGGGGCGCGGTACACCTTCTACTCGGTGAACCTGGTGCCGGGGCAGCCGACGGCGTACACCGTGGACGGCGTCCCCGAGTCGATGACCGGCAAGTCCGTGACCGTCAAGGTGAAGCAGGCCGACGGCTCGCTGCAGAACGTGACGCGCACGATGTGGTCGACGCGCTACGGGCCGGTGCTGGACCTCTCCGCGATCGACCCGTCGCTGGGCTGGAACGAGTTCTCCGCGATCACCTACCGCGACGCGAACATCGACAACGACCGGCTCATCCGCACGTGGCTGAGCATGGCCCGGGCGACCGACGTGTCGGGCCTGCGCACCGCGATCGCCCAGAACCAGGGCATCCCGTGGGTCAACACGATCGCCACCGACTCGTCGGGCAACGCCTTCTACACCGACTCCTCGCCGACGCCGAACCTCTCGCCGGCCGCGATCGCCGAGTGGTCGGGCAACCCGCTCAACCTGCTCGACGGCAGCAACAGCGCCAACTCCTGGGTCGTCGCGCCGGGCGCCCGCTCGCCGGGCCTCGTGCCCTTCGCCCAGCAGCCCCAGCTGACCCGCCGCGACTACGTGCTGAACTCCAACGACAGCCACTGGGTGCCGAGCGCCAACCAGTTCCTGACCGGCTTCACGCCGCTGCAGGGCCCGGAGGGCACGCCGCTGACCGTCCGCACGCGGCAGAACTTCAAGCTCGTCAACAGCCAGGCCAAGTTCGACCTCGCCGGCCTCGGCACCACCATCCTGTCCGGCGACTCCTACACGGCCTCGCAGGTGGCGGCCTACGCCGTGACCGCCTGCCAGGCCCGCGGCCACACGCCCGTGGTCGTGGACGGCACCGCGGTCGACGTCAGCGCGGGCTGCGCCGTGCTGGCCGGGTGGGACAAGCTGTTCGAGCTCTCCAGCCGCGGCGCCGTGCTCTGGCGCGAGACCGTCGGCGCCGTCGTGGCGGCCAACCCGGGCGCCCTCGACGAGGCCGGGCCGCTCTTCGGCGTCCCGTTCAACCCCGCGGACCCGACCCGGACCCCGCGCGGCGCGCCGGCCTCGCCCGACGGGCTGCTGGCCGGACTGGCCCGCGGCATGCAGCGGATGCGCGCGGTCGGGCTGGCGCTCAACGTGCCGATGTCGCAGGTGCAGTACACCATCAAGAACGGCCAGAAGATCCCCGTGCCGGGCTCCACGGAGAACGTCGGGATCGCGAACATGGCGCAGTACCAGCCGGCGCCGGGCTCGTCGCTGGAGCCGTTCATGGACCCGGGAACGTTCGTCCCGGGCAGCGACCTGACCAACAAGGGATACGTGGTCAACTACGGGACGAGCTTCCTGCTCACGCTGGCCTACACGAGCAGCGGCCCGTCGGCCAAGTGCATCCTGACCTTCGGCGAGTCCGGCGACCACACGTCGTCGCACTACACGGACCAGACGTCTCTGTACTCGCAGAAGCGCCTCCGCGACTGCTCGTACTCGACCACGGCCATCAACGCCGACACCCAGTCGGTCGAGGTGATCGCCGCAACGGCCTGACGAGCACCCCAACCGCACGGCGGCCGGGCCCGGCTTCGGGCCCGGCCGCCGCGGCGTGATGGCATTCGATGGCTCGGCGTGACCGCGGGCTGGTTGCGGACTCGATCACATGGCCCCCGGGGCTGACCTGCGTGGCTGGTTTGCTGGGAGGCAAGGGATTAGGGTGGGTGGGGGAGCGGGGCACATGGCGGTGTCGAGCCGGGAGGTTGGCATGCAGGCCCAAGACCGGCCGAGCGTTCCTCCCGTCGCTACCGGAACCTCACCCTCCGTGTCCATGCCGGCACCCAAGCCGCTGCGACAGTCCTTGTTCCGGTCACGGATGAGCCGCACGCTCGCGTCCCGCAACGTGCTGCGCGGCCGGGTCGGCCCCGTGCCGAGCCTCGGGCCCGAGGACGACACCGTGGAGGTCACCCCGCTGGGCATGCTGGAGACGCCGGCCATCACGCGCGCGTCCGTGCTGCAGCTGGCGGGCCTGCCGAGCGCGGTGCGGGGCGCGGCCGACACCGACACCAGGCGGTCCGGATGGACCATCGAGCGGGTGCTGGCCGAGCGGGCCGTGGAGCCGTTGTTCCAGCCCATCGTCGAGCTCGCGCGGCTGCGGCCGGTCGGGGTCGAGGCGCTCGCCCGCGGGCCCGTCGGCAGCGGCCTCTGGCGGGCCCGGGACCTCTTCGCCGCGGCCGTGGCCGCCGGGCGGCTCGCCGAGCTCGACACGCTCTGCGCGGAGCGGGCGCTCGAGACCGTGCGCGCCGCCGAGGCGCCGCCCGCGCTCGTGTTCGTCAACGCCGAGCCGGCCGTGGTCGACCAGCCGCTGTCGCCGCGGCTGCGGGAGCTGATGAGCGACGCGCCGTTCCGGATGGTGCTCGAGTACACCGAGCGCGCGCTCTCCGCCCACCCCGCCGCCCTCCTGCAGCTCGCCGCGGCCGTCCAGGCCCACGGGCACTGCCTCGCGCTCGACGACGTCGGGGCCGACCCGATGTCGCTCGCGTTCCTGCCGCTGCTCGAGCCCGAGG
Source organism: Dactylosporangium sp. NPDC049140 (assembly GCF_040648435.1). NCBI lineage: Bacteria > Bacillati > Actinomycetota > Actinomycetes > Micromonosporales > Micromonosporaceae > Dactylosporangium > Dactylosporangium sp. NPDC049140. Next base: position 52,025 of record NZ_JBEZDS010000006.1, read on the forward strand.
TCGTCAAGCTCGACCTGCAGCTCCTGCGCGCGCCGCACGCGGCCCGGACCGTCGAGGTGGTGGCCGCGGTGAACGCGGTCGCGGAGCGGACCGGGGCGCTCATCGTGGCCGAGGGCATCGAGACCCCCGCCGACCTCGCCAACGCCCGTGCGCTCGGCGCGCACTGGGGGCAGGGGCTCCTCTTCGGCGGACCCGCCACGCTGGCCGTGCGTGAGTCGATCGGGGCCCACGAGGCCTGCGGGGCTCAGGCGTTACGGGCGTCGCGGCCGGGGGTACACCTCCCCGCCGGAACGCCCTTCGAGGCGGCCGCCGCCCGGGGGAAGGCCCGTTCGGCCACGCCCGGGCTCTTCGGGGCCCATCTCGAGCACGTGCTGCGGCGGGCCGGGCACGAGGCCGTGGTGCTGGCCACGTGCACCGACGCGTTCACGGCGCGGTCGTGGCTGCCGTCGCTGACCGGGCTCGCCGAGCGGGCCGCGTTCGTGGGGATGGTCGCGCCGCTGCACCCGGCCGCCGTCGGGCCCGGGGTGCGGTTCGCACAGCGGGGCGGGGCCGAGGTGGAGGAGTGCGCGCTGGTCGTCGTCGCGCCCCGGTACACCGCGGCGGTCTGCGGACGGGGATCCCACGCGGCGATGGAGTTCGCGCACACGGAAGACACGGCGCTCGTCGCCGAGATGGCGCGGATCATCCTGCAGCAGCTGCCGCGCTGAGGTTTCCTACTTCAGGCGCTCGCTCAGGCCGTCACTTCACTTGAGGCGCTCGTTCAGGCCCTCTACGAATTCGAGCACGCCCGGCGGCCCGTCGAGGATCAGGTCGGCGCGCTCGGCCAGGCGCTGCACCTCGTCGGAGCCGCTGCACACCTTGAGGCCGGGGACGCCCGCCTCGCGCAGCCGCTCGACCGCGTCGAAGGCGGCCAGGTCGCCGAGGTCGTCGCCGAAGTACGCCACCGCCCGCGCCCCGTGGCCCGTCACGATCGTCTCCAGCGCGTGGCCCTTGTCGATGCCGGGCGGGCGCAGCTCCAGCACCATCCGGCCCGGCTCCACGGTCAGCCCGTGCCGCGCGGCGACCTCCGCCAGGGGCTCGCGCAGGGCCGCGAACGCCTCCTGCGGCGCGGCCGCCCGGCGGGTGTGCACCGCCACCGACATCGCCTTGTCCTCGATCGACACCCCGTCGTAGCCGGCCGCGTCGAGCAGGCCCGGCAGCTCCGCACGCGCGGCGGCGACCCCGGCCGGGACCGGCTCCGAGACGACCGAGCGGGTGGCCCAGTCCCAGCGCTGCATGCCGTACACCCCGAAGATCGAGAAGTGTTCGAGCGCCGCCAGTTCGCCGAGATCGCCGAGGCGCAGCACGTCGGCGACGGGCCGGCCGGTGATGATCGAGACCGAGCCGACCAGTTCGGCGAGGCGCCCGAGGGCGGCCACGACGCCCGTATACGGCCGGGAGAGGCCCGGGTCGGCGACGATCGGCGAGAGCACGCCGTCGAAGTCGAACGCCAGCGACGCCTCGTGCGGCCGGGCCAGGATCGCGGCGAGCCCGGCGGCGCCGGCCTCCGAATCGGGGGTCCTCAGCACCATGCTTGCAGGCTACCGGACTCGCCGGTCCGGACACGGCCGGGCCAAGATGCTGAGATGAAGAACTGGGTGGAGTGGCATGACGCGTACGACATGCCCGGATCGGCGCTCGCGGTGCGGCTCGAGATCGTCGTCGGGCACGTCGCCGACGCCGTGACGAGCCGGGCGCCGGGGGCCGTGCGGCTGGTCAGCATGTGCGCGGGGCAGGGCCGCGACGTGGCCGGGGCGCTCGACGGGCACCCGCGGCGCGGGGATGTGACCGGGCGGCTCGTCGAGCTCGACCCCGCCAACGCCGCCGTCGCGCGCCGCCTCGTCGCCGGTACGGCGCTGCAGGTGCTCGAGGGTGATGCTGGGCACAGCGGGGCGTACGAGGGGGCCGTCCCCGCCGACGTGGTGCTCGCCTGCGGCGTGTTCGGCAACGTCACGGACGAGGACATCCGCGGGACGATCGCGGCCCTGCCGGAGCTGTGCGCGGACGGCGCGCGGGTGGTCTGGACCCGGCACCGCCGGGCGCCCGACGTGACCGTCGACATCCGGCGGTGGTTCGCCGAGGCCGGGTTCCGCGAGCTCGCCTTCGACACGCCGGACGGCCTGGAGATCGGGGTCGGGGTGCACGAGCTCGCCGTCCCGCCGCGGCCCTGGTCCGGCGGGCGGCGCCTGTTCACGTTCGTGTGGGTACCGCGATCGTGACGGCGGAGGGCACCGCCTCGGCCTCGAGGCGCTTGACCCTCTTCCGCGCGCCGCCGTCCAGCTCCAGCAGCACCGGCTCGGCGAACTCGGCGTACACCTTCCGGGCATGGCCCATTTTGACGAACCGCGAGCGGTCCGTGCGGCCCGTCGCCATGGTGCCGATCGTGCGGGCCCACTGCAGCGCCCCGCGCGCGGTGGTCACGCCCACCTCGAGCCGGCCGTCGAACGGGCTCGCGTCGTCGAAGGCCTTGATGCCGCCCGAGATCGTGCCGATGTTGCCCATCAGCAGGCAGGTCGAGGGCCCCTCGAACCAGGGCTCGTCGTCGAGGTGGACGATCGTGTGCACCGGCTCGTCGCGCACGTGGCGCAGCGCGGTGCGCACGTAGGCCAGGCGGCCGGCCCGGCGCTTGAGGCCGCGGTCGGCGTCCTCGATCAGCGACGCGTCGAAGCCGGCCCCGGCCATCACCGCGAAGTGCTCGCCGTCGATCTTTCCGAGGTCGTACCGCCGCCGCTCGCCGTGCAGCCCGACGTCCACGGCCGCCTCGATGTCGCGGGGGATCTTCAGCGCCGAGGCGAAGAGGTTCGCGGTGCCGGCCGGGATGATGGCCACGGTGACGCCGGTGCCCGCCACGGTGTCCACGCAGCGCTGGACCATGCCGTCGCCGCCCCAGACGAAGAGCACGTCCGCGCCCTCCTTCAGGGCCTTGCGGACCTGCTTGGGGGCCTTCTTGCTCTTCGGTACCCCGTGCCAGCCGACCTTGCCGGCCCCCGCCCGGTCCAGGACGCGCCGCAGCTCGTCCAGGCCGCCGCCCAGCGTCTTCTTCCGGTGTGCCACCACCGCAACCTTCACGGCGCGACCGTACCCATCGGCGGCGTTGACCAACCGCGCCGATCGCTCGCTACGATGGTGCACTGATGGACATCACGGAGCAGGGCCACGCGCGCATCGACACGACCGTTGCGCACCCGGCCCGGCGGTACAACTACTGGCTGGGCGGCAAGGACCACTTCGCCGCCGACCGGGCCTCCGGCGACGCGATCGCCGCCGCCATGCCCGGCGTCAAGCTCATGGCGGTGGAGAACCGCGCGTTCATGGGCCGGGCCGTGCGGTACCTCGCCGAGCAGGGCATCCGCCAGTTTCTCGACGTCGGCACGGGCATCCCCGCGCCGAACAACACGCACGAGATCGCCCAGGCCGTCGACCCGGCCAGCCGCGTCGTGTACGTCGACAACGACCCGATCGTGCTCACCCACGCTCGGGCCCTGCTGACCAGCGCCCCCGGCGGCGCGAACGCGTACATCGACGCCGACCTGCGCGAGCCGGAGAAGATCCTGGAGCACCCGGACCTGGCCGCGACCCTGGACCTGAGCCAGCCCGTCGGCCTGCTGCTCGTCGCCGTCCTGCACTTCGTCCGCGAGGACGAACACCCGCAGGCGATCGTCGACCGGCTCACCGGCGCCCTGGCCCCGGGCAGCTACCTCGTCGCGTCCCACGCCACCTGGGAGTTCCTGCCCGAGGAGACCATCGCCGCGCTCACCGCCAACAACCCCGACGGGCGCTTCCAGCCCCGCTCGGGCGCGCGGTTCGCCGAGCTCCTGTCGGGCTTCGAGCTGGTCGAGCCGGGGATGACCTCGGTGGCGTACTGGCACGCCGACGACGTCGCGGGCCCGCGCCCGTCGGCGGAGGAGGTCGCCTGCCACGGCGCGGTGGCCCGCATCCGGTAGGGACCCCGAACGTAGCTCCCGGAATACAACGTCTTTCGGCCCGACATCCGTGCCGGACCATTCCTGCCGGCCCGCGCGACCGGGCGGTACCGTGGCCGCCCCGCCGCGGGAAGGATCGCCCCATGCATATCGACCGGGCGACGTTGCATGTCAGCGAGCTGATGCGGCAGATCACGCGGACCGAGATCCGGCTGCCGGAGCTGCAGCGCAGCTACGTCTGGCGCCCGACGCAGGTCGCCAAGCTCGTCGACTCGCTCTACCAGGGTTTCCCGTTCGGCTCCCTGCTGTTCTGGCAGTCCGACGAGGCCCCGGTGACGCGGTCGCTGGCCGTGACGGGGGCCGGGGAGCAGCCCGTCCAGCCGCCGCTGTACCTCCTCGACGGGCAGCAGCGGCTGACCTCGCTGCACCGGGTCTTCCACGACCACCCCGAGGCCCAGATCGTCTTCCACGTCGAGAAGGAGCGCTTCCAGAACCAGAGCGCGGCAACGCAGGCCGACCCGCAGTGGATCAAGGTGTACACGCTGCTGCAGCGCGGCGAGTCGATCATTTCGATGACCCGCCGGTTGAAGGACGCCGGCTGTCCCCTCGACGAGGTGCAGATCGAGGACCGTCTGAGCGCGGTCCGGTCACTGGGGGAGCGGACCTTCCACGTGGAGACGCTGCGCGAGTGCGGCTACCAGGAGGTCTCCGAGATCTTCGTCCGGGTCAACAGCGCCGGCCGCCACCTCAGCCGTGCCGACCTGGCCATGTCCACCCTCTCGGCCAAGTGGCCGGGCGTGCTGGACAAGTTCCAGAAGGAGGCGGCGCACTGGCGCCGGGCGGGCTACGGCGACCTCGACGTGGAGTTCCTGTCCCGCGCCTTCGCCGGCGTGCTGTTCGGCGGCGGCATGTCGTCGTGGTCGGTGAACGACCTGAGCCGCGTCGGCGAGGACGAGCTCGCGCGGGCCTGGGGGACGGTGGAGCGCGGCCTGCGGCATCTGGTGCCGTTGCTGAAGGCGAACCTCGGGCTCGCCCGGTCCGGACCGCTGCCCTCGCTCGTGGCGCTGATCCCGCTGATCGTGCTGCTCGGCGAGCGGCCCGACGGACCCATGGCGGCCCAGACCGCCGACGCGCTGCTCTACTGGCTGCTGATCGCGACCGTCCGGGCCCGGTACTCGACCTCGTCGGACACCAACCTGACCCGGGACATCCAGGCCGCGCGCAAGCCCGACCCGGCCCGGGAGCTGCTGCGCAACCTCGGCGTGCTGCAGGCCGTGCCCGCCATCACCGCGGAGTCACTGGCCGGCCGCTCGAAGGAGAGCCCGTACTTCTTCCTGAGCCTGCTCGTCGCCCAGCGCAACGGCGCCCGTGACTGGTGGTACGCGACCTCGATCATGCCGGGGGAGAGCGACGACTTCCAGCTGCAGTACCACCACGTCCACCCGGTCGCGACGCTCGACCGCTACGACAAGGGCGAGATCAACGACCTGGCCAACCTCGCCTTCATCTCCCGCAAGGCCAACCTGAAGATCAGCGACCGCTCGCCGGCCGACTACTTCCCCAGCGTGGAGGCGGCCACGCTGCGGGCGCACTTCATCCCGCTCGACGAGGACCTGCGCGCGGCCGCGGCGTTTCCCCGGTTCCTCGTGCAGCGCCGCCGGCTGCTGGCCGAGGCGATGACCGAGCTGCTCGCGTCGTTCCGCCCGGCCTGGCTCGACCGGACGCTGCCGAGCGGGCCGGCCGCGACGAGCGACGGCTACAAGCTCACGATGGTGCTGTACGGCAGCGCCTGGCTCCCCGGCCGCCTGCTGTTCCGCGCCTCCGGTGCGGACGTGGAGTGGACGGGCACGACCGAGATGGAGGACTTCGCGGCCGCGGTCGAGGCCGCCTGCACCGAGGGCCGCGACGGCGACGTGGAGATCAACGGCGAGTCCGTCCCCGTGCAGGTGCTCGAGGACGCGATCGAGGTACCGATCGGGCCGTTCCTCGTCTCGGGCACGGCGCAGGAGTGGACCGAGATCATCGAGCGGGAGCGGGCGTCCATGCGGTCGGTCGCCCACATGCCCGCCGTGGCGGAGAAGCCGTGGGCCGGCGAGCGGGTCGCACTGCCGGCCGGTAGCACCGACTAGGGTCTGTTCACAACTGGGGTGCGAGCGAGGCGGAATCTGGGCCCGCCGCAGCCCCGCCTCAGTTGTGAAACAGACCCTAACGGTCCCAGCTGCCGGAGAAGACGGACGCGGGGCGGTTGAGCAGGCCGGCCGTGCCCGCGGCGATGTTCTTGCGCAGCTGGGCCTTCGACTTGGCGCCCTTCGACGTGACCGGCGGGCCGATGCGATCGGCGAGCTCGCGCATCAGCGGGAGGGACAGGTCCTTGTCGCGGCCGATGAGGTACCGCTCGACGGCGTCCTCCTCGGTGAGCGCCTTGATGTCGGCGATTATCGCGTCGAGGTCGGCGGCCGGCTTCGCGGGCTTTCCGCGCGCGGGGGCGGACGGCGGCACGGCCGCGGTGCCGGCGGTGTCGCGGAACTCGACGTGGGCGCGGCCGTCGGCCAGGGCTTCCAGCTGCTCCTCGGTCAGGGTGCCGAGGAGCCGGCCGATCTCGTTTAGCGCGAGCGCGGCCAGCTTGGGGGATTGGGTCACGTCACAACCTCTCGAACATCTTGAGCAGCTCGTCGACGCAGTCCTGCACGTTGGCGCGCACCTCGGGCGGTACGCCACCCGCCATGACGGTCGGCACCCCGTGCCGGCCCGCCGCCGCGTAGGCGCTGCTGCGGTCCCGGATGAGCGTGTCGAACACGGGCACGCCCAGCGCCCGCACCTCGTTGATGAACTGGGCCTGCACGTCGATCGGGCCGCCGCTGTGCCACTGCACCATCGTGAAGAGCACCGCCACGCGCGGCATCCGCATCGCGGGCGCCTCCGCCGGCGCGGCCTCGCGGTGCTTGTTGAACGCCTTGGTGAGGTCCAGCAGCCGCTGCCCCATGACCTGGATCGCCTCGGTCGACAGGAAGTCGGGCCGGGCGGGCATCAGGAGCATGTCGGCGGCGATCGTGGCCATCTTCGTGGTGAGCGAGAACGCGGGCGCGCAGTCGATGAGCACCACGTCATACTTCGAGAACGCCGGATCGCTCAGGTCCTCGGCGAGCCGCCGGTGCAGCCCCACGAACTTCGCGGCCCGGATGTTGCCGCTGCCGTCCACCGCGCCGGGAATGAGACTCTCGGAGTTGATGATGTGCGGGTCCGACGGCACCAGGTCGAGCCAGCCGCCCTGCTTGCCGATGAGCGCGTTGCACCGCGGCGGGCTGAACACGAGCTCGGCGAGCACCTGAGCGCGCCCCTTGTCCGGCGCCCGGAACCACGCCCCGATGGTCTGCAGCTTGGACAGGAACAGCTGCGACTCGTCGACGGTGAAGAACGACTTCGTGAGGCTCGCCTGCGGGTCGAGGTCGACCATCAGCACCTTCAGGCCGCGCGCGGCGAGCCCGGCACCCAGGTTGGCGGTGACGGTCGTCTTGCCCACGCCGCCCTTGTTGTTGACGACGGCCACGATCCTCACGCCCCACCACCTCCGCGCTCTCGCACCACGCAGGACGGTAGAGGACTTGCCGCGCCACCGGCACCGCCGTTCGACATGCGCGCTCGACCCGTGAAGCCGACCCATTCCGGCTGCGTCGCCCCCGGCGCGCCCGGCCTCGTGAACGGCCCGCCCGGGTCCGGGTTACCGCGAACCGGCAAGTCGGCCGCTGTGGGCTGCGGGCTCGATAGGTCGGCCGCTCCGCGCCGCGACTCGGCTCTTCGACAAAGTCGGGCGCTGCGCGCTGCGGGCCCGATAAGTCGGGCGCTCCGCGCCGCGACTTATCGGACTTATACCCCGTCCGGGGATTCGCCGGTTTCTGCTGTCCGACGTTTCAGGGACAAGCAGGTCGGCGCCGGGTGCGACTACGCTGATCATTGTGGACGCTGTTCTCGCCGGGCCCGCGCGGCCCGCACCCGTCACGCATACCGGCCGGGTCGTGCGCGCCGAGCGCGTGACCCCGAACCTGCACCGGGTCGTGCTCGGGGGTGACGGGCTGGCCCGGTTCGCCGCGGGCGAGCACACCGACCACTACGTCAAGCTCATGTTCCCGCGGGCCGGCGTCGACTACCCGCGGCCGTTCGACCCGGCCCAGGCCCGCGCGAGCATGCCGCGGGAACTCTGGCCCGTCACGCGGACGTACACCGTGCGCGCCTGGAACCCCGCCACCCGCGAACTCACGCTCGATTTCGTGCTGCACGGCGACTCCGGGCTGGCCGCGCAGTGGGCGGTCCACGCGCGCCCCGGCGACGAGCTGCACTTCGGCGGGCCGGGCGGGGCCTACTCGCCCGACCCGGAGGCCGCCTGGCACCTGCTCGCCGGCGACGAGACCGCGCTGCCCGCGATCGCGGCCGCGCTGGCCCGGGTGCCGGCCCACGCGGCGTGCACGGCGCTCGTCGAGGTCGGCGACCCGGCGGACCGCCAGGACATCCCCGGCGTCACGTGGCTGGTGCGCGGCGCGGGGCCGGTCGGCTCGATGCTGGTGCCGGCCGTGCTGGCCCAGCCGTGGCCCGACGGCGCCGTGCACGCGTTCGTGCACGGCGAGGCGACATTCGTCAAAGAGCTGCGGCGGTACCTTCGCGTGGAGCGCGGCCTCCCCCGCGAGCGCATGTCCGTGTCGGGGTACTGGCGGCTCGGCCACGACGAGGACGGCTGGCAGGCCTCGAAGCGCGCCTGGAACGCCCAGATCGAGGCCGAGCAGGAGCCGGCGTTCTCATAGGACCGGCGCGGTGATCGTGAAGCGGGCCTCGACCTGGGCGGACACCCGCTGGCGTTCGGGATCGAGCTCCAGGTCGGCGTACCCGCCGCCGCTCGCCTTGCTCTTCAGGAACCCGCTGCCGTAGCCCTGCGCGAGCGGTCGCACCCCCTCGGTGCGTCCCAGGCCGGCGTCGGCCAGTTCGACGAGCTCGACGACCTCGGCGCCGAGCGCCTCGGCGTACTCGCGGGCCCGGGCGATCGCGTCCTGCACCGCGTCGCGCCGCGCCTCCCGATGCACCGGGCTGTCCGGCCGCACCGACCAGACCGGCCCGCGGACCTGGGTCTGCTCCTGCCCGGCGACGGCGAGCATAATCTCGCCGAGCGCCGCGAAGTCGCGCACCCGGACCGTGGTGGAGACGCTGCCGTTGTACGCCGAGACGCGCTCTCCGCGCTTGCCGCCGCTCTCGGGGTACACGTGCAGGGCTCCGGTTTCCCGCTTTTCCACCGCCTCGCCGAAGCGCTCCAGAAGCTGCCGCAGCCCGTCGGCGCGTTCACGCAGCCGGGCGAGCGTCGTGTCCCGGTCCCGGTCGCGCGCCGACACCACCACCGTGAACTCGGCGAGTTCGGGGTCGACCTCGCGTACCGCCTCGCCTCGCACCGCAACCGTCGTCATGGCGCACAGCGTAGGAGCCCCGGGCTCAGGCCTCGGGGCCGTGGCCCTCCTCGAGGGAGCGTTTCTTGCGCCGCTTCCGTTCGACGCCGACGCCGCCCCAGAAGGCGAACCCGGTCACCGTGATGCGCGGGGCGCCGTGGCGGCCGGGGCCGGACGCGTCCTGCCCGAAGCCGCCCATGAACCCGGCGCCGGTCACGTGGACCTCGGCGTCCTCCGGCACGATGACGTTGACGCCGCCCATGACGGCGAACGCGCGGATCTTCACCTCGCCGTGCAGGATGCGGGCCTCGCGCAGGTCGATGGTGCCGCCGCCCCAGAGCGAGAAGGACGTGAAGACCTTCGGCACCAGCCAGGGGCCGCGGCGGGTGAAGCCACTGAAAACGGCGACGGCGGTACCGGTGCTGGGTACCTCCCCGGGCCGGGGCGGAACGCCGTCCATCATCGGCATCGGCGTCGAGCCGGCCGTGGGAAGGTCGCGGACGACGGGCTCCAGATCGGCGTACGTGCGGGCCGCGTACACCGCGTGCAGCCGCTCGTCGACCTCGTCCAGGTCGAGACGGCCCTCGGCGGCCGCGGTGCGCAGCACCTCCGCGATGCGCTCGCGGTCGGCGTCCGATGCGCGCAGTTGCCGGGGGTCCATCCGCTCGGGCAGGTCGGCCATGGCGAACAGCGTAGGCCGTACGCGCCTCGAATTGGGGGTCACGCGATCCACCGCTCGGCGGGGCCTGCTCCCGGGTCGGCCGTCACGCGGGTCGGCCGTACGGGTGACCGATTGTCCACTGTGGTCGCGACACGTCCTGAAAATTCCGGATAAAACGGTCGGCGCGCGTATCCTGCCCGAACACCCTCTTCGCAAACCGAAGACTTGCGCTAGGGGCTCGGTAGCGTTTTGGATGTGCTGGCGGACCGTGTGCCACCGTCCGTGAGCGGCAGCGTCGAAGCTTCCCGATCATATGGAGGATCCATTCATGACCCATGGCGGGGATCTGCTGACGCAGCGTGACGACGCCGCGGCGCGGCCCAACTTCACCCAGCAGGTTCGGGGGTACGACAAGCGCCAGGTCGACCAGTACCTCAACCAGCTCGACCGGCAGATCGCCAGCCTCACCACCGATCGCAAGCGCGCCGCCGGCCAGGCCCAGGATCTGACGAACCAGGTGCAGGACCTGACCGCGCAGCTCAAGCAGCTGCAGGCGGAGCTCAACGAGGTACGCCAGCGGCCGGCCCGCGTCGACCGCGCCTCCTTCCGCCACCTCGGCCCGATGGTCGACCAGATCCTCGCGCTCGCCGAGAAGCAGGCCGGCGTGATCATCGACAACACCGAGCAGAAGGCGGCCGAGCACCAGGGCAAAGCCGAGAAGGCGCTCGCCGAGGCCCAGGAGCGGGCCGAGAAGCTCATCGCCGAGGGCGAGGCCGCGCGCGAGCGCTCCGAGGCCGAGGCCAAGCGGGTCCACGAGCAGAGCGTCGAGCACATGGAGAAGACGCGCTCCGAGGCCGACGCCCTGGCCGAGGCCGCGCGCCAGCAGGTGCTCCAGGAGGTCAAGGCCGGCCGTGCCCAGGCCCAGCAGGAGCTGGCGCAGTGGAAGGCGGCCGCGCAGCGCGAGATCGAGGAGCTCAAGGGCGCCGTCGAGCGGGAGCTGACCGAGGCGCGGCAGAACACCGAGCGCGACCTGACCCAGCAGCGGCAGGCCTCGGACCAGAAGAACGCGGCGCTGCACGCGGACGCCCAGAAGTACGCCGCCGACCTGCGCAAGCGCTCCGACGAGGACAACGCCCGGCACCAGCAGCAGCTTGCGGTGGTACAGCAGGACGTGCAGGCCCGCCAGAAGGCCCTCACGCAGCTGCAGGCCGAGCACGAGGCGACGCAGACGAAGCTGACCGAGGGCCGCCGCGAGTCGACGGAGCTCGGCCGCGAGGTCAACACGCTGCAGCAGCGCCTCGCCGAGACCAAGCAGAGCCTCACCAGCGAGCTGACCCGCCTCGAGCACGCCCGCCAGGCCGCGGACTCGGCCGAGCGGCACGCCAAGGAGGTCCGCGCCCGCGTCCAGCGCGAGGCGAAGCGCGTGGCCGACCTGGCCGCGGCGGCGGTCATGGCCGCGGCGGCGGGCGGCGGGGACACGGGGGAGTACCCGAAGGTGCCCGCGCCGCCGGTCCAGGTCCGCCAGGTGCCGGAGCAGCTGCCGACCCAGCCGGACAGCGCCTCGGCGCCGGACGCGCGGCGCGAGGAGTCTCCCGAGCAGGCCTGACTCTCTTTGCTGCACTTCCGGAAACGGCCGCCGCGGGCTTTCCCGTGGCGGCCGTTCGTGGTTGTGATGCGGATATGTCGGGCGCTGCGCGCCCCGCTGCGCTCGACATATCCGCATTTTTCGCCTGGCCGGGCATAAGTCCGATAAGTCGCGGCGCGGAGCGCCCGACTTATCGGTTCCCAGCGTGCGAGCTTGGGAACCAGCGAACGTTCAAACCCGGGACGTGAACGCGTGCAGGTAGTGCTGCTCGCCTCGATCCCACGCGTCGAGGGCGCGATCGGCGAAGGTCTGCATCGTTTCGCACACCTCTTCGACCGGGTCGAGCAAAGCGAGTGCCCCGTGTGCCTCCAGGCCGGCCCGGGCCAGGCGAAGCAGCTCGCGAGCGACGTCCTGGACCGGATACGGGCCGACCGTCGCGCTCAGCCCTTTGACGGCCACGTCCATGCCGGCGCGATCGATCTCGGCCGCTGCGGAACGCGCCGGGCGCCCGACTCAGCGCAGCGCCGAGTCGATCTGCTCGCGCAGCTTGGCCTTCGGGCGCGCCCCCACGTGCTGGGACACGACCTCGCCGCCGCGGAAGACGGTGAGGGTCGGCATGGACAGCACGCCGTACGCGCGGGCGGTCAGCGGGTTGTCGTCGGCGTTGAGCTTCACCACGCGCGCGCGGCCCTCGAACTCCGCGGCCAGCTCGTCCAGCATGGGCGCGATGCGGTGGCACGGCGGGCACCACTCGGCCCAGAAGTCCACGAGCACCGGCACGTCGCTGGCCAGTACCTCGTGGGCGAACGTCTCGTCGGTGACCTCGGTCGTCATGCGGGCTCCTCCAGCGTTTGGGCCTGCGCCAGCTCGTGGGAGACGACGCTGCGTACCGCCTGCAGGCGCGCGATGCACCCGTCCAGGTCGGCGAGCTTGCGGCCCAGCACCTCGATCGAGCCCGGGCACTCGGCGCCCGAGGCGCGGCCCGAGCGCAGGCACTCCACGAAGGGGCGCGTGTCCTCGAGGTTGAAGCCGATCTCCAGCAGCGACCGGATCTCGCGTACCAGCCGCAGGTCGGACTCGTCGTACTCGCGGTAGCCGTTGGAGGTGCGCCGCGCGGCGATGAGGCCGTGCTGCTCGTAGTAGCGCAGGGCCCGAGTGCTCGTGCCGGCCCGCTCCGCCAACTCGCCGATCCGCATGCAATCCACGCTAAACGTTGACGCCCATGTCAACGCTAGTCCGGCGCCGAGAGACCTTGCGTGGCTGTTCG